>DAHWKG010000001.1:0-1544 GCA_027343765.1 Sulfobacillus sp. | reverse complement strand
CTCACACTGAGTCCCCGCTTTCGCCGGCAGTGGTCACGCCTGCCGGCTCCCGCCCAGGCGCAAGTCGCCCAGGCGCTGGAGAAGCTGCACGATGGGCGCGGCAAGCGGAAGGGGATCAGTAGCAAGCCAGGCGTGTTCGAGCTTCGCGTCAGCGGGGATTTGCGGCTCCTGTGTAAGCGTAAAATAATCCCCACCTTGCGGGGGGGATTACGGGCGCCTTAGACTTGGTGTCGGATGGGAGTTTTGAGTTCGGCCGGTAAGGCGGGCGACCAGGGTAAAAGGTCTTGCCAGATGGCGGGATCTGCCAGGTCTCGATTGGGTAACTGTTCGAAGAGGTACTGGAGATACGCCCGCGGGTTAAGTCCATTCTCCTTGGCGGTTTCCACGATGCTGTATACGATGGCGCTGGCCTGAGCGCCCCGCGGGGTATTGGCAAACAGAAAATTTTTTCGACCGATGACAAAAGGCTTGATGCTCCGCTCGGCGCGGTTGTTATCGATCTCCAAGCGCCCGTCGCATAAAAAGCGGGTCAACGGGGACCACTGATTCAGGCAATAGCTCACCGCCTGCCCCAAGGCACTCTTGGGGAGGACAATGCGTCGTTGCGCCCGAAGCCACCGCAGAAACTGCGCCAGGACCGGGCGGCTCCGCGCCCGACGGGCGCGCAGGCGTTCCTCCGGCGTGGCATCTTTCAGATCGCGCTCGATGACATACAGACGATTGCAAAAGTCGAGGCCCTCTCGGACAAGACTCGGCCCATCCCGTTGGGCCTCAGGCAAGGATTTTAGCGCATCCATATACTTCCTGCGGGCGTGCGCCCAACATCCGACTAACGTGACCTGCTCCAAATCATGATAGCCGCTGTACCCGTCGACGTGGAGATACCCGTGGAATCCGCGGAGAAAGCGCTTCGGGTGCTCGCCCCCGCGCGTGGGTCGGTACTCATACAACACAATCGCCGGAGCCTCGCGCCCTGTGCGATATAGCCACATGTAGGACTGTTGCTCAGCGCGGCGCCCCTCTTCATGGAGGACCTGGAGCCTGGTCTCGTCGGCGTGTAGAATGTCCCGGAGCCGCAGGGCCACTTGGAGCTGTATATAGAGGGGATCCAACCATTCGTGGGCCGCATATAGGACCCAATTCGCGAGCGTTTGCCGCGATAAGGGGACTCCGATCCGCTGCCATTCTTGCTCTTGGCGATAGAGCGGCAATCCGGCCGTAAACTTTTGATGCAGGGTCTCGGCGAGCAATGATGCGGAGGCGAGACTCCCCGGATACACCGGCCGCGGCATCGGGGCGGTCGTGATCGGCGTGGTGAGCGCCTCGCGCTCACACGTCCGGCAACTATACACGTGCTGGACGTGTTCAATAACCTTGACCTGCGCCGGGATGACCGCCAGCTCGCGGCGGATCTCCGTACTCATCGTGTGCAAGGGGCCGTGGCACACCCCACAGACTTGCTCATCGGCGGGGAGTGTATATTCAAGGCGCTCGACGGGAAGGTGGGCCAAGTCTGCCTCCCGCTGCCCTTTCGTCTTCTTGCG
>DAHWKG010000231.1:0-22403 GCA_027343765.1 Sulfobacillus sp. | reverse complement strand
GCTTTATATTGGCGATACCTTAAGCGAGCATTCGCACCTTCGGTTCGTCGGATTTCCTCGCTTCTCTCCGGAACATTTTGCTGAGGTGGAGTTGAAGTATACCCTCAAACACAAGCAGTACCAGAGAGGGTTAGATGAACTGGTGCAGGAGGGTCTTGTCCAGCGGTTTCGGCCGGTTGACCTCGGGCCGCAAGTTTATTTAGGGGTGGTTGGACCGCTACAATTTGAGGTGTTGCAGTACCGACTACAGCACGAGTATGGGGTCGAAGTCACACTCCGAACCCTCTCGTATCAGATGGCCCGCTGGATCACCGAAGGGCCGGCGGAATTTGAGCTGGGACGCTTCGACCGCGTCCGTATGGTCGTCGACGATGATGGTCAGCGGGTGCTCCTCTTGGAAGATCAGCGGACCTTGGATCGGTTGCAGGAGCGCTACCCGTCGTTGGTGGTGACGGAAAGCTCACCCATACGACATCAAGAGGCGGGACTGTGATACTCTAGACGGTGAGTAACGCCTTCGGGTGGATAGGAGTGACAGGGTGGAATATCGTCGTCTAGGCCGAGCAGGAATTCAGGTATCAGCTATTGCCCTAGGAAGTTGGCTGACATATGGGACGGTGACGGAGCAGGAGACAGCCAAGGCCTGTATTCGGGAAGCGTTTGAGGTCGGCATCAATCACTTCGATTGCGCCAATGCGTACGGGAGTGAGCCACATGCGGCCGAACGCTTTCTCGCGGAGGCGTTAGCTCCGTATGACCGAAGCGAGTACGTACTGACAAGCAAGGCCTTCTGGCCCGTAGGGCCGAAGCCGAATCAAAGCGGGCTGTCCCGTAAACATCTTTTTGACCAAGTTGACAAAAGTCTCAAGGCGTTAAAAACCGACTACGTCGATATCTTCTACTGCCATCGCGCGGACCCCAACACTGAAATTGAGGAAACACTGCGCGCCATCGATGATCTGGTGCGGCAAGGGAAGATTCTATACGGCGGCATCAGTGAATGGCAACCACAGCAGATTGCTGAAGCGCTTTTGGTCGAGAAGCGTCTCGGCCTGAACCCGATTCGCGCCAGTCAGCCGGTCTATAATCTCTTGAATCGCTATATTGAGTCGGCGGTTCTGCCCATGTCGGCCCAAGCAGGGATGGGACTGGTCGTGTTTTCGCCACTGGCTCAGGGGCTACTGACCGGCAAGTATAAAAAAGGGCAGGCGGTTCCATCGGGATCAAGAGCGGCCAATGAGCGGGTCAGCGGTTCCATTTCGCGGATGCTCACCGAAGACAATCTCGACCGTGTGGAGCAATTATCCGAGGTGGCTCGAGACCTGGGCGTCACCTTAAGCCAATTGGCGCTCGCCTGGGTTCTTCGTCTACCGGCCATTTCTAGTGCCCTCATCGGCGCCTCACGACCGGAGCAAATTCAAGAGAACGTCAAGGCCGTCGACGTCAAACTCTCTGAGGAAACGTTGGCTCGTATCGAAGCAATTTTGGCATAGAGAGGCCGAGCCCCGCTTATCCATTAAGGGGGGCGAGGAGATGAAGTGGAAACCATGGATCCGGTGGCCGGGCATATCGTCGCCGGATCCGCTCTTTTTGCGCTATGTCGGGCGTGTGCCTACTTGGCGTTTGGTTGCCGCCACCTCGCTAGGTGGTCTGATGGTTCTCATCATGGGGCATGCAGCCCACTCTAGCGCCGTAGGCTATGGGTATGGTGGTCTCATTTTTGTGTTGTTGAGCTGGCCATTAATCCGCGGGGTGATACGCTCGCTCAGCTGGACGGATAGTACGATCTGGCAGACCATGCTATTGGTCATCGCGTCCTTAGCCATGGGCACAGTGGGGGACAAGATTCTCGGTTTCAATCCCCAGGCGGCTAAAATGCATCAAATCACCTGGCCGGAGGGCCAGCACATGTTGTGGCAGTTTCCCTTGGTGTTGCCGGTGGAGAATCTGGTCCTATTGGGCGGATTAATCGCGGTGTGGCAAATTGTCCGCCCGCGTACCGCCTTTGAGCGGCTTATGGTTGCCGTGGTGGCGGCCTTCGTTTTTGGTCTCTGGCATGTGCCTGCGTGGGGTGGATGGACCATGCTGGTGATTGGCCTCACGGTGCTACCTTGGACACTCTACCTGTTGGCTACAGGAGACATGCTCGTGCCGGTACTGGCGCATATTGTGATGGATACCTTGGCGGTCACCGGGACGGCAGCACCGGCCCATTCTCTTTTGCGCCATTTTGCCGATCCGGTCTTGCTATTGAGCTTATTGATCTTGGGATTGGCCTGGTCAGTGCTCCGCGAGTGGCAAGAAAGACGCCGCCGCTCCTCCTAAATCTTCGGTATTATGGAAGAAAACGGGGAGGGATGTCGATGGATCAGCCGTGGGCCATTTCAGTAAAAGGGATTCTCGTTCGCGAGGGATGTGTGCTTTTGGGCGCGAACGACCGGGGCGAATGGGAATTGCCTGGAGGACGGATCGAAGCGGGCGAAACGCCCGAAGAGGCGTTGATCCGGGAATTCCTCGAGGAAACCGGACTGACGGTTCGGCCACGCCGAGTCGTCGATGCCCGTTTTTTAAAGCCAACTCCGGAACGCTCGGTGTTTTTGGTCATCTTTACGGTCGATGATTTGACAGAACACTTGGAGCCCAAGATATCGATCGAGCATACGGACCTTTGTTGGGCTCCATGGGAGCGGTTGCCGCCACAGTTGCCAGACGCCTACGCGGAACCCATAGAACGGACTCTGAAAGGGCTATCCGGGCGCGTGCTGGATGCGCTTTCGGCCCGTTTAAGTCGGGATGGGGGAGCCCGGATCAAACGTCTTCGGGACGGTGGCGAGCCGGGGATCACTCCGGCTCAACGGGGGTGGGGCGAATGACGATTCGTGAATTGCACGCCCTTTATCGGCAAAAAGAGAAAAGTCCCGTGGAGACATTTCAAGAAACGCTTAGCCAAATCGACCGCTGGCAGCACGCGACCCATCTCTTGACCTCGATGGATGAGGAAGCCGGTCTTAAGGCGGCCCGCGCATCGGAAGCGCGTTATTTTCGCGGCGAACCGCTGTCAGTGCTTGACGGCATGCTGGTGGGGTTGAAGGATTTGATTGATGTCGAGGGTGTGGTCACCACGGCAGGGTCGGCGGTTCGCGCGCATGAGCATCCCGCCGCGGCGGACGCTCCGGTGACACGTAAACTTCGGGCAAGTGGTGCCAATATTGCCCTGGGTAAATTAAATCTGCATGAATTTGCCTACGGACCAACAGGGAATAGCTCACACTATGGTCCGGTCGCCAACCCCTACAACCTGACCCACATGGCGGGCGGTTCTAGCTCCGGGTCGGCGGTGGCCGTGGCCACCGGACTTTTTATGGCGGCACTGGGAACGGATACGGGAGGGTCCATTCGTATTCCCTCGGCGTTTGTGGGGATTTCCGGGCTCAAGCCGACTTACGGGACGATTTCCACCGAGGGCGTCATCCCCCTTTCCTGGTCCTTGGACCACGTCGGTCCCATGGCCCGACATGTCGAAGACGTTCGTCGCGTCTTTGAGGTTCTGAGCGACCAAAGTTCCCTCGAGGGAGGAGAAGTCAGGCGGGTATTATGGCCCGAGGGCCTCGATTGCGCGGATGCGGCACTGGACCCGGTGGTTCAGGACGGTATTGGGGTCATTTTAGATAGCCTCGGGGTTCTGGTCGAGCGCGGCCCTCTGCCGGATTTGGAGCGTATCTGGCTCGCCCAGTCGATTATTCTCGGGTCCGAGGCGCTAGCCTATCATTGGACCACCTTGGATTCCCAACCGGAACGCTACCAACCCGATGTGGCGGATCGTCTTTATCAGGGTGGCGCCCACTTGGCTGCCGAATATATCGCGGCACTACGTTACCGCCAGGCAGCGCAAACCCGCTATCGTGCGTTATTTGATGAAGTCGACCTCCTGATCCTGCCCACCGTGCCGGTACAGGCGCCGCCATTGGACGGCAGCCGCATCACGACGGCCTTAGGGCATGAGGATGTGCGGGCGGTATTGACGCGTTTCACCAATCCCTTTAATCTCTTGGGATTTCCCGCATTGGCGATTCCTTGGGGTATGCACCAAGGACTACCGGTTTCCATCCAATTGGTCGCGGCACCCGGGCGGGAGGCGCTGCTCCTTGGTGTCGGGGAAGCGATCCAGCAGCAGTTTCCGTCCTCAGTTCCGGAGCCGCCACCAGCGCTCGCATAAAGCCAAGCGTTGGGTATGAAGCTAGCCCCATGGTCAAATGGGCGAAGCTACCGTGGGATACCTTGGAGAATTGGGGGTTTAGTCTGGAGGCCGCAAAGACAGCCGTTGCCGCCGGACTCTCATGGGCCTTGGCCGCCTGGATATTTGGCACGGCCAGGCCCTATTTTGCTCCCTTGGCCGCCATTTTGTGTGCTCAGGCAACCATTGCCGAGTCTGTTGTGCGCGGGGTGCAGCGGATTCTAGGGGTCGTCGGGGGCATTGTGCTGGCCATCTTGTTTACGCATCTGGTGGGGCTTCATGCCTGGTCTATTGGGGTGCTCGTATTTGTGGCCATCGCTGCCGCCAGTCGATTGCGTTTAGGCTCGCAGGGCATTTCGCAAGTGGCCATCTCGGCTCTGATGGTGATGGCGATTGGCGCACAAGTGAAAGGATATGCCTGGTACCGGGCTTTGGATACGGCACTGGGGGCGGCGGTGGCAATTCTGGTGTCGGCACTTCTGTGGCCGCCTGACTTTACGCCCGACGCCGCCGAGGCCTTGCGGATTTTGGCGTTAGCGCTAAGCCAGGTGATGGAGGGGATTCAACAGGACTTGGATCAGGGCTTGGATCCCGAGGAGGCCAACCGGCGGCTGAAGGAGGCGCGAGCCATTGAGTCTGGCTTACATCGCGCCCGTCGAGCGATTGAACGGGCCGAGACCAGTCTCCGTTGGAATCCCTGGCACCGGGGAGAACGGGGGAAGCTCGCTCAACTGCGACATGCGCTCACGGTGCTTGACCATACTATGATTCAAGTGCGGGGTATTGCGCGAACACTCTTTGTCACCTTAGATCGGGATGTGAGTCGGCCGGCGGCTGCCTTGCCGGATGCCTTGGCGAAACGTCTGGGAAAGGTGCTGGCATTAATGGGAGAGGCGTTGAAAAGCTATGCGCTCTTGATTCAAGAGCAAGCGCAGGACGCGGCTTTGCGAATGGAGCGACTGCTGGCGGCGAGTGCTCGCGAGCGCCAAGTCTTGGTGCGAGAAGCGGGCGCCCTCTTGGAAGGAGATGGCGCCCGCTTTCTGGACATCGCGGCCGTTCTGGTGGACTTGGATAAGATGAGCCAGGATTTAGAGGTGTCGGCGCGGCTCATTATTCCTATTGTCCGGGTCTAGGCTAGTGGCCCGACTGATACCGCCGGCGGGCCTCTTCAAGAACCCGAAGGGCGTCCGCCTCACCTTTCCAGCCACCGATGTGCGTTTCTTTCTTTTCCAGTTGCTTGTAGGTTTCAAAAAAGTGAGGAATCTCCTTCAGCGCATGGGGATTGACGTCGTCCAATGACTGGACATGGTCGAACCGGGGATCGTCTGCCATAACCGCTAGAAGCTTGGTGTCGACCCCTTTTTCGTCCGACATTTCTAGCATTCCTAAAATGCGAGCATTCACAATGCATCCGGGAAAAGTCGGGAAGGTTGCCAGCACCAAGACATCGATGGGGTCACCATCTTCACCCAGCGTATCGGCGATAAAACCATACTCCGCGGGATAATGCATCGGGGAATAGAGAACCCGATCAAGGCGCACACGCCCGGTCTCGTGATCGACTTCGTATTTGTTTTGACTTCCTTGTGGAATCTCAATTACCACATCTACCTTCAACAAGAGGCCTCCTCGTTGTGCAATCCTCGGGAACCCTGAGGTTCGAGTTCTAACAACTATTGTGGAGGAATTTCCCACGAAAATCAACGCGCGGCAAAGGCTAAATAGCGCGTCAATGACGGGAGCGCGAGCAGATTTGCTATCATTGACGGATGAAAGGAAGAGGAACGTGGTAGAAAAGGTCTCGCCGCTTACACGGGAAACTCGTTGGCTAGTTTTGACATTCGCGGGATCGACCACCGCCGGGGCGATTGCCTCCACTTTTGTCAACTTATTTGTCTTTGTGGTGTCGGGTAAGCTATCCGATTTGGCGTTGTTTAACGGCGCCTATTTCTTTTCGCTATCCTTTGTGTTCTACCTCACGGGTTACGTATTTCGTCGGTCATCGCCTTTGGTTCCCTACCGGTGGGGTTTGGTACTCACGGCCGCGTTTTATGGGGTTTTGCTACTGCTATTACATCATGCTTCGCACTATATCTTGTGGTTGGGCCTCCTCCAGGGGGTTTCACAGGGATTTTTCTGGTTCGGGGCCAACCTGATGACCTTCGATACGGTTCAGCCGGAGCAGCGGATTCGCTTTTATAGCATCAATTCAGCGGTTGGTAGCGTGGCCGGCATCTTAGGGCCGCTCATGGGCGGAGCTGTTGTCGGGCTCATGCACGGGCTCAAGGGTTACCTCTTGGTATTCGCGTTGGCCTTGGCCGTGTACGCGGTCACCTTCGCCGTCTCCTTTTCCATTCCGGAAGGTCCGCCGCTCGGGAATGAACCGTTGTCCCTGAGCTTTAGTCTACATCGGATCATGCCCCTTTGGCGCGAAGCCATGGAGACGCTGGCTGTGCGCGGAACGCGGGAGGCTATGACAGGACTTGCCGGAGTCTTTCTCGTGTACATCGCCACCCATAGCGCATTAGTGGTTGGGGTGTACTCGAGTGTCAGTGCCGTGATGCGCATGACGGGGGCACTCTTAGTGAGCCGTATCGTCTCCCGCGACCGGCGCACCTGGTCAATGTGGTGGGGTGTGGCAGGTATGACGGCGGGGGCCTTGTTTCTCTTTCTGATGGGTGTGAGTTGGATTTTTGTCTTTGTTTACGCGGTGGTAGCCTCGTTCAGCATGCCCTGGTTTACCGTCCCCAACGAGGCCATTCCATTAGACGTGATGGACCGGGATCCCAATGTCAAGCACCGCCGGGTGGCCTTCATGCTCTCTCGGGAAATGAGTCTCAATGCCGGGCGGCTGTTTAGCATGGCAATTTTGATGGGACTGTACGCGATAGACAACCGGCCGACGATGTTAGTGGTGATGGTGGTGGCCACCTCCCTGTCACAGGGATTCGTCGCGCGAATGGGCGCGCATATTTGGCAAATGCTCCGCCGGGCCCCCCTTTAAGAGAATGCCCTGAAGTCGGGTATCCTGTGGACAAGGCCTCTTAAAAGCAAGGAAGGCCGTTGCAAGCTGCGGTATGATGAGGGGAAGTGAGGAGGCAAGCCATGCAAAGACGATGGGCCAACATTTCACTACTGGCGTTGGTGGTGTTGTTGGTCACCGCGCTATTGGCTCGCCACACGGCATGGGGCCCCTATCTTTTGGGATTGTCGTTGGCGGGTTTGGCCGGTGGAATTGCCGACTGGTACGCGATTACCGCCTTATTTCGTCATCCATTGGGAATCAACTGGCTCCCTCATACGTCGATTATTTCTGCCAACCGCGATCGGATAATTGATGCCATTGCTCGTCTGGTCGAGTCCGAGTTGTTATCGGAAGCCTTCTTAATGCGCCGCATTCAAGGTCTTCCCGTGAGCGAGGCCATCCTCAGCTGGATGGAAAAGCCGCTGCCTCTTGATGTGGGCGTCTTTTTCTCCAAGACCGCCGCTGATTTTGTCGCCCAACTGCCCGAGGAGAGACTGGCAGCCTTTTTGACGCGGTTTGCGGAGGACAAAGCGGAGGACCTACTCTTGGCCGATGGGCTGCAAAAACTGTTGGAGTGGCTCATTCGTTCAGGCCGCGACCGGGAATTGTTCAACTTTCTTCAAACGCAGGCGGTGCTGGCGCTCGATCAGATCGAGTTTACCGAGGACATGGAGCGGCGCCTGAAAGAAATGATTGAGCAATACACCAAAACTGGTACCCAGAAGTTCTTCCTCGGGCTTCTGGAGTCATTGGGAACGGTTGACTACCATGAACTGAGCGTATCGGTCAAAGAGTCGCTTAAGCGGTGGCTGCAATCCCCGCAGGCGTTCGAGCAATTTGAGATGATGCTGGTTCGGATGATGCGTGTCCTCAGGGATGATGCGGGGGTGCGAAGCCGGGTCGAGGACGCGAAAATGAGTCTATTGGGTCAGGTGCCATGGGTCCGCGTGGTGATTTGGGCAAAGCATAGCGTCCAGGAGGCGCTCAAAAACGGAACGGCTGGGGAAAGTTTGGAACGGGCCCGGCAGTCGGTACATGACTGGCTCAGTCGAGAACCTCAGTACCAGGGCCAAATCGATGCGTTGGTCAAGGGACTCATGCTATCGACGGTGACCCGATATCACTCACTGATCGGCCATCTCGTCAAGAACAACTTAAGCGACATGGATGAACGTGAGTGGATTGATAAGCTGGAATTCTATGTGGGCCGTGATTTGCAGTGGATTCGCATCAATGGGGCTTTAGTGGGCGCCTTAGTGGGACTAGTGATTACCGTCCTAACTCACCTGTAGCCGACCAAGTGGCGTCCACGACGGCACCGAGGAGCAAAATGAAAGATAGAATGTATAAATATAACATAAGCAATATCACGGCACCAAGAGTCCCATACGTGCGATTGTAATGATTGAAGTGAGAGGCATAAAAGGCGAAACCGAACGAAACGAGGATCCAGGCCACCAGGGCCAAGCCCATCCCTGGGCTGAGCCAGCGAAATTGGGAGCGATGGTCCGGAAGCCAGTTATATACCATCAATAATACCGCCCAGATGGTCGCGAGAAGGACACCCCAGCGAATGACCGCCACAAACCGGGGAGCGGGGAGATGATGGAACCAATGGGCCGAGAGAAGCCGCACCAGGTCGCCTCCGATCGTGACTGCCGCCTCCGCCACCGTGAGAAGGAGGCCCAGCACCACCCCAAGGCCCAAGCTCAGTACCACCGTCTTCCACATCGGGCGTTCTAGTTTGGTATACCCGTAGGCATGATTTAAAGCATCGACCAACTGGCGAAGCGCGCCCGACATCACCCAAATGAAGCCTAGCCCTCCCAGCGACAGGAGAGCCCGACTACGATGCTCATGCGCGGCCCTCACGGCGCTCAGGATGAGGCGCCGCACCCCCGGAGCAATCAGCACTTTGGCGGGGCCCGTAAAGAAATTGGTGACCCGCGGGAGGTGGAGCCAACCCAACAACGCGGTCAAGAACAACAATAATGGAAAGAGGGCGAATAAGAGATTATAGGCAAGCGCCGCACTATAAGATGCCGTGTCGGCACGCGTAATATGCTTGACCAGCGCTTTTAGGACTCGGGTCCAGGATTTCATGTCGTCCCACCCCCAGGCTTTAGTGTACCGAAAGCACTCACAGACAAACACGGGCGTTTTGGCGCATTTTTTGTCCTGGGCCGGGGATCCTAGCGGCAGGGGGACAACATATGCCGCATTTAACCGTGGGTCAAAATCTCTGGGCGATTGTGGGAGGCCTCATCAGTGGAGGGCTGATGACCATTGTGGGGGGCGGCGGATCGGCTCTGGCGGTACCGATTTTAACCACGTTGGTGGGATTAACGCGGGTCCGTTTGGCGATGGGCACGATGGCTGTATCTATCGCGACGACAGCCATCGTGAGTGCTATTGTGCACGCTCGGCGGGGTCATGTGTCCTGGAGAGCCGCATTTTGGTTTGTTGGTCCCGGTCTTATCGGGGTGTTGTTAGGTTCCAAATTGCAGCATGACTTTTCAAGACCCGTCTTAATGACAATGTTGGCTCTGGTCTTACTCGGCAACGCGGGGCTCATGGTATGGATGCCGGCCCCTCCGAACGGTTCGCATGGAAACGCGGTCCGGGGATTGATTCGTTTAGGTCCGCTCGGCGCCTTGGTTGGTCTTCTGGCGGGCATGCTTGGAGGTGGCGGCGGATTTTTGGCGCTTCCCAGCATGATGCTGGGCGGATTATCACTGGCCACCGCCGTCGGCTCCTCGGTCGTATCAATGGGGTCGTTGGGCGCGGTATCCGCCGTGAATTTTGCGCTTCGAGGCCTGGTTGATTGGCGCGTGGTGGTGGAGTATGGGCTCGGGGGGCTCTGTGGGGCGTTCCTAGCGGCACCGGTGGCAGAGCGCCTTTCAGGCCAACAGCGACGGTTGACCCTCCTGGTTTCGGTGGTGCTAATGATGGTGTCGCTTTATCTTATGGCCAACAATGTTCCCCAGCTTTACAGGCCGGGGCAGGTCATCTAGCATAGAATACGTGAGGGGGGATATACCGAAATGGTGGAGTTGACGATTACGCCAGAGGCTGAGAAGGCGTTTCAGGCCTTAGCTGACGACAAGCGTGCGGATTTCGTGCGCATCAGTGCAGGTCAAGCCTGCGGGTGTGGTCGGATTGGCTATCAAATGCATTGGGAAACTGAGCGCTCCCCCGAAGACGAAGAGCTTCAGGCCGAGGGCTTGGTGTTGTTGGTGGACCATGAGAGCAAGCCCTTGTTAGAGGGCAGCGTGATTGACTATAAGAAAGAAGCAATGTCTGAGGGCTTCTTCATTTCCAATCCCAACGCGCCCGAAGGCTGTGGGTGAGGCGGACACTAAGCCACCCAGTGTGCGGTGGCAAACAGGGCAGTCAGTAACATGCCCGCCGGTATAGCAACGGCAAAGTAGACGGCTCGGGTCCAGCGGACCCGGGCCATCACGTTTCCAAGGCCAATAAAGATGGGAAACGACTCCAGCACCAACCGAGGCATTGACATGAGCGGGTCTCCGGCGGGGTAGGAAAAGGGAATTAAAAGCGCCCCTAACATGTAGATCCAAAGATAAAAGGGGATGCGCTTGGCACTATAGACGGCAATCACCACGGCAAATGCGGCAAACAATAGGTTAAAGAAATTGCTGGCAGTGGTGGTGGGAACCCCGGTGGCAAAGAGTCGGTCGGGGTTAAAAAAGACAGGGAGCGCATGATAGGCACTCTTAAAGGCATCAAAAATGGTGACCGGAAACAGTTCAAAGTGGCGTCCCCAATATTTTTGGACCTTCTCAAAGACGAGAGGGTCACCAAATCGGGGAATAAGGAACAGCATATAGAGAACCAAGCCGATGGGCATCCACAAGACGTGCATAAGCTTTTTCAGTAAAATCCCGTGCGTGCGCCAAATCACCCAAAGAAAGGGGAGAGCCAACACTAATCCGTAGGTACTGGTGAGGGTGGCGAGCAACCCCAAGGGACCAGCAATCCAGTATCGACCGATCCGTAAAAAGTAGAGGGACGAAACGGCCAGCATTAAAAACAGCGACTCCGTGTAGACGGCATTGAAATAAAAGGCGGTGGGGAATATCGCCAGTCCTAGAATGGTAAACCAGGCCACGCGCGGGCCCATATCAATGGATACCAATCGGGCGAACATCCATAGGGCGACAATAAAGGCGACCATGGAGACCGCCATCCCCGAAATGACACCACCGCCAAAAATCTTGATGGCTAGTGGGTAGAGGGGGAAGAAGGCGGTGGCCTGTGGTCGGTTCGCATACCCGACATTAGCAATGGACAGGTACCAGAGCCCATCCCAGTGGGCCCAAAGGCCGGCCAAAATATGATAAAAGAAATTGCCCGACGGAGGGAACCGCCCCGGTGGGGTCTCGACCCAAGCATGGGGAAGATAGATGGAGGCTAAACCTGCCGTTTCAAAAAAGAAGAGGCGGGACAAGAGAAAAAGCCATATGACCGTACCCCACCAAGGCTTGACGGCCCTAGTCGGTTTTGTTGCAGTCGGCTGAGGGGCCTCGTAGGTCTCGCCAATAATCCAGTCTTTAGCCATGCGTCCTCCGCCGATGATGGTCAGTGTAATGGGAAATAGGGACACGATGCAAGGTGTCGCCGCGCACATACTCGGCCAATAGGTACAGCTCATAGGACGATAGGTTGGTGGCTGAAGTCCGTGTGATTTCCAACAAGGAACTCGCGGCGATAGGGTTCAATGAAGGGAGTCGGTTCACCATCAGTCCCACCAATTTCATCTCTTGTGTCGGATTAGACTGCCCACTAGGATACCCCAAGGTTTGCAACATCGTCAAAGGCGGAAGCGTTTTCGGCCAATTTTGCACGTGATTATAGAGGACGTCCAGTACCAACGTGAGGTCATCGCCGTTAATGTAAAAATAATGGTCGATGGGAATCCCGGTGGCCTCGGATACCAGTCGGGTGGCCTTTTTGGCCGAGGTGTCCGACACCGCCCGATAGAGTGACTCCTGGGTACCCGACACGGTGACCGGGGTCATGGCCGAGATGGGGGTGACCTGCAGCACCCGTGAGTTTGGGTTGACGTGGGCCACGAAGCCGAGAAAACCCGGATCCAAGGGGGTTCCTTTCGCTCCCACAAGGACGTTCATGGACTGTTGGGTATCAATCACTTGAACTCGCGAGCGAGCCTCGGGATGGGTGACGAGCGAATACCAGACAAGGCCTGCCCCTACGATAAAAACGGCCAGGAGCGCGATAATATGCGACCGGCGAAAGCCAATCGACATCGAATGAGTGGCCATTCTCGCGCCCCCTTTCTCAAAATTAGACAACCCCTCTGATGTTAGGGGATTCATTCCCTGAAGACAATGGAAAAAGCTACCGTTAGTATTCCCATGATAGGGGTCCTTACCTTCAACGAAGCGCCGCTCACAGTAATAACAGTGTATCATGAGACCAGGAGGGAAGTCTTATGTGCGGACGGCTGACCCAACATTGGCCGGCGGAGTCGTGGCAGGCGGCATGGCCTATGGATTGGCAGGCTAATGCCTACGTGCCCCGATATAATGTGTCTCCTGGGACTCCGGTTTTGGCGGTTGTGCATAACCGCCAGGGGAGGTCCGTGGGCGGCCTCATGCATTGGGGATTAAACAATCCCAAAGGCGGGCTGGTCATCAACGCACGGGTAGAAACCCTCACTGAGCGACCCATGTTTCGACCTCTGCTCAACCAGGGACGCGCGGTGGTCCCCATGAATGGCTATTTCGAATGGGATCAGTCCACCAAGGACCCTTATTATCTATCGGCCGAAAAGGCGGCGCTTTGGGCATTGGCCCTCTATCGACGGGAACGGGAAGGTCCGGCCCGACTGGTAATCGTAACCCGTCCGGCGGCACCCCGCCTTGAAAGTTTGCATCCTCGGATGCCCCTTTTGGCTGATAGGTCCTCGGCTGACGCCTGGCTGAGTGCCCTTCCCGCCGAGGAGATACTAGCCGGGTTACTGCCACAGGATATCGACCATCTTACCGTGCATCGGGTGTCCACGGCGGTGAATTCGTCCCGCCACGAAGGAGCGGAACTTATTCGTCCGCTCTCGTCAAGTGGTTAAGGAGCTCTACAAGGGCCGGTTCGAGTAAGCGATAGACCTCTTCGAAACGGCCGGTCTGATAGGGATCAGGCACCTCTCGATCCGTCGGCGGATTAGGGTGGAAGTCCATGAGGAGGTGCACCTGGGCAACCTTTGGACGAAGGGCCAGAACAGCGTCTAAATTAGTCTGGTCCATCACCAGCACATAGTCCCAGTCGTCCACTTCATGGCCTGAAAGCTTTCGCGCCCGCCGTCCCTGACCCGACATAGAGTGGTCTTCGAGAACCTGAAGGGTCTCCGCGTGAGGAGGTTCACCGACATGCCATCCACCAGTGCCGGCCGAGTCCACCTCAATCGCGGTATTGAGTCCGCGTCGTCGCAATAGGTTTCGGAACATGGCTTCCGCCATTGGCGATCGGCAAATATTTCCTGTGCAAACAAATAATACGTGGGTCACGAGGAACTTCCCTGAGCGGGCGTGGCCTGAATGGTCACGGCGGTGATTTTGTCGGGGTGCACGGGATAGCTGTCCTCATTGGTGACGGGATTAGTCGTCACGGCTCCGGAAGCAATTTTCAGGACGACCCGCCAGCCCTTGACCACCCGGCCGAGTTCGGTATATTCGGCCGCGGAATTTAACTGTTCGCTCTCAGGGCCGGCACAGATGAAAAATTGACTCCCATTGGTGTTGGGGCCACTTTGACTGACGGCCATAGCGACAATGCCCGGCTGGTAGGGAAAGGGTGGAGGCAACTCGGCCTTCCAGGTATAGCCGGGTCCCCCCGTGCCATTATTCAACGGATCACCGGTTTGGATAACGAAGGACTTCAACACCCGGAAGAATTGATTGCCGTTATAAAATCCATGGTCGGCCAAGAAGATGAAGTTGTTCACGGCCACCGGGTCTTGTTGGCTAAACAACTGAATAACAATGTTGCCCACGGTGGTGTGTAAGGTCGCTTGATACCTATCTTGGGTATTAAGGGTCATGGGTGGGGGGGATGACCAGCGCCGCACGGTGGCGGGCGCTGGACTTTTCTCCGCCTTGGCATTCGGGGCTTGGGGGGATTTGGGCGAGCTAGTTGTCACCCCGCAGCCTCCGAGGAGCAAGGCCAGTGCAGCGAGTGCAATGAGACGCGTTTTCAGGGGAACCGTCCTCCTTCATTCGGCCACTATCAACACGTTATTCTACTGGATTTCCCGGGCTTGGTCGAGTGTAGGCGGCGAACGACCAACGATGTACCAAGGCTCCCAATAGCAGGAAAGAGATGGCGACGGCGCTCACGGCGTCCATGCGATGCCAGTGAAAGGCGAGGCTTCCTAAACCCGAACCCAGGGCACCTCCAACGAAATAGCTCACCATGTAAACGGTGTTGGATCGCGCCCGCGCCGTGGGCTTCAACGCGTAAATGCGCGCTTGATTGGATATTTGGGCGCTATTGGTGGCGAGATCTAACAGCACCACCAAGACAATGACCATGACCAGCGAACCATTAAAGAACGCCATAAGGAGGAAGACCAGCACGGCCAGTCCCAGAGCTCCGGTGACGACCCTGCGCGGATCGGCGCGGTCCGCCCGCCGTCCGGCCAACGGGGCGACGAGCGCTCCCGCAACCCCAGCCAGCCCGAACAAGCCAATAGTGGTAGAACTGTAATGATAGGGGGATAAGGCGAGGCGAAAGGTGAGCGTGGTCCAAAAGGCGGAAAAGGCGGCGAAGAAGCTCGCCCCGGTGAGTGCGACGCGGAGAATTTCGGGTTCGTCGTGAATTAAGGGGATTAAAGATCCCAGAACCGTGACCATCGGACGTCGGGCATGTTGAGGGGGATTGGTGGGTAGCGCCCAGCGAGCTACCGCCAACATCACCAACATTAATAGGGCGGCGACCTCAAAGACAAGCCGCCACCCCCCGGCACCGGCAATAACCCCACTAAACGTGCGGGCTAACAAGACACCAACGAGGAGCCCCGACATGATCATGCCGACCACGTGTCCCCGGGAGCTATTCTCCGCCAGATTGGCCGCCATGGGCAACAAAATTTGTGGAACGACGGAAACGAGACCGGTGAGAAGACTGGCGGCCTCGAGCCACCAAAGCGTAGGCGCCAAGCTAATCAGGACTAAGCCTACAAACGCCGCGATGAGGAGCTGGCTAATAAGCCTTCGGCCCTCCAGAAAATCGGCCATGGGTACAAAGAGGAGGAGGCCTAGCGCATAACCGAGTTGGGTCAGCATGGTTGCCCAACCGAGCACTGCGTGGGGCTGGTGATAGGTATGGGCCATCACGTTGAGTAGCGGTTGATTGTAGTAGAGATTGGCCACCGTCACGCCGGCCATCACCGCCATCACCCAGAGGCGGGTTCCTGTCAAGCTTCGTGCTGTCTCGGACACAAAATCACCCGTGCCATCCTATCATAAAGTGCGCGGCGGGATTAGGGGGACCACGGCCGCTTAGGCGTGGGCCGCGCTGGGAGACCTTTGAGGAGACGGGCAAGCACCCGTTCCGTCGCAGGATATCGCCGTTCCAGCCACAAAAAGGCCTGGCCGAGGTGGCGAGCGTCTTGAGTAAGGCCCCAGCGCAAGACGAAGAGATCTTTAGGGTCGGTGATATTCAGTTCCTTGGCCGCCTTTGCCGGCGGATAGCGAAAAACTTCACCAGGCTCGACGGTTAAGGGAGGAAGCGATTCGTGCACAAGGCATCGGTTGAGCGCTAACGACCCGCTTAACCAGCAACCTTGCATATCGGTGTTCTCGAAGTTCACAGAAGAGAACCGAATCCGAGAGAGATCCACGATAAGCTCGGGCGGCGAGATATTCTTGACCACCACCTGATATTGCATCCGAAACTTAGAGCGGGCAATCGTCGACTCGACCTGTTCCAGATAAGCGTCCAAGTCGGCACCGTGTTCTTCGGCAAAATGACTAACGTCAAGCGTAGTCACGATGTACGGGCCACGCACCATGAGTTCAGCCTCGGACAAGCGGATGGGAAAATCTTCAAACTCCTCTAAACGGATTTCGAGAATGATCGCGGACATGATGGCCTCCTCTTTATCAGGGTGGATCGTCTCTCCCTTTTTATTCACAAGTTGAGCTGTGCCATAATGGGACTCAGATTGAAATCCCACCGGTCCAGGCCAAACTTGGGGCGGTGAGAGACGGAGGAGGGCACGAAATGCGCGCGGTAGTATTGGAGAAGTTTGGCGGCCCGGAGGTTCTGAAAGTCCAGGATATTCCCCGGCCGTTGGTAGGGGCGGAGGACATTCTGATTCGCGTCGTCGCGACGGCCTTAAATCGCGCTGACTTGGCGGAGCGGGAGGGACGCTACCCACCTCCCGGTAGGCGGCCTCAGTATGAAATTCCCGGGTTGGAGGCGGCTGGCGTCGTCGAACAGGTGGGGGAACGGGTGACGAGCTTTCAGCCTGGCGATCGGGTGATGGCGCTTCTTCCGGGAGGGGGCTACGCGGAGTTTGTGGCCGTTCATGAGAGGCTTGTCATGCCTGTGCCTGAGAGTATCCCGGTCATAGAGGCGGCGGCCATTCCGGAGGTTTTTCTCACGGCGTACGATGCTCTTTTTAATCAAGGAGGCGCGCGTCCCGGGTCGCGGGTCTTGGTGCACGCCGGGGCTTCGGGTGTCGGTTCGGCCGCGCTGGAAATCGCCCGGGAGACGGGAATGCGAGCCATGGCCACGGTCGGATCGGCACTCAAGGCGGAAGCCGCGCGAGCGTTTGGCGCCGAGCGGGTAACGAACTATCGCGAGCAGCGCTTTTTGGATGAGGTGGCCCTTTGGTCGCATAGCCGAGGCGTCGATGTCATTCTGGATTTTGTCGGTCAGGCCTACCTTCATGACAACTTGAAGGCGCTCGCTCCGGGCGGCACACTGGTCCTGATTGGAGCCCTAAGTGGCTATGAGGGCACCATTAATCTCGGGTTGATTCAAGCTCGGCGGCTTAAAGTTCACGGAACTGCTCTGCGATCACGCCCTCTTGAACTTAAGATGGGGTTGGTGCAGCAATTTATCCATGAGGCCCTATGGTTATTCGAAACGGGCCGGATGAAGCCGGTCATTGACCGCGCATTCCCTCTTGCGGCCATCCAAGATGCTCACCGCTATCTGGAGTCGAATCAAAACATCGGCAAAATTCTTATTCAGATCGGTCAGGAAGGTTGAGTCTGAAGGTATTGAGCGATTCGACCGAGTAGTGCTTCCGGTTGGGGCCGGTCACTGGCTCCAAGCCGTCCCCCGGCTGCTCGCGGGTGACCGCCTCCCTGAAAGAGTGCTTCCATCAGGCGCGCGACATCGATGCGGGAGTCGCTTCGGGCGGAGAGACGATTGTCTGGCTTTAGGGTCAACACCATGGCGGCCCCTTGCTCAATCAGGGTATGAGAGACCACATTGACCGGCCCCTCATCGTCTAAGGTGACGCTATAAATGGGATACGGCAAGTCTCCCTGATAGCGGATGGCTTGGCGGAGATGGCGCATCACAAAGGCGCGCTCTTCATTAATCAGTTGGGCGAGCTTTTCTCCTTCGTCCGGTGTGAATGGCCGGTAGCCGGCCCGAAACTTTTGCTGGTACCAAGCGTAGCCAAGCGCATGAAACAGTCGGTTCAAGTCCTGACCGAAGTCGTGCTGGGGCCGCCATAGATCGTAGCGCTCCACGGCGCGGCAAAGCCTGTCCCAGTTGGGGTGGGGGGAGAGCCAGCCTTGTTGCACGCTAAACGCATACATAAGCCAGGCACCAGAATGGGATAAATCGATGGTGGTATTGGGCTCCTCCTTAAGGTGGAGCGCCGATTGATGGTGGTCAAGAACAAAGGTGATGCGAGACCGCCATTGTGGCCAGATCTCTGGCCTTAAAGACACGTCGGCCAGATATATCGGCCGATCGTCGGGAATTTGGGAGAGGCCAGCATCGACCCGGTCGGGTTCGACAAAGATCGGCTGGAGGCCCGATGCTTCGCCAACCAAAGCGGCCGTTGCGCCGTCTAAACAGTTTTCATGGGTCACAAGCCAACCTTGGGTCACCGTCTGTCACCGCCGTTTAGTAGTCGAAATGCAGAGACATGCCTAGTCGATCATTTCAATCCGTCGGGCACGGATAGTATGGCCCCTTTGGACGCCGTACACCCGGACTTGGTCGCCCGCCTTGAGACCATCGGGATGGGCAACCCACGTGGACGCGTCCGTCACAACGGTAAACAGAGAACGGCCGGAAGCGTTATCGACCGCCAGAAACCGACGGAAGTGAGCACGGTTGCCCGCGTTGGGAGCACCGGAGGCTCCCACTAATATGGTGACACCAAACATCAAAGCAATGGCAAACTTCTTTCGTCGTCGCCCGTTAGCCATGACTGCCTCCTTACCGTGAGTATTCGCGAACATGGAGAAAAATCCTGCCTCTTTGTGAAACAAGGGTTATGGCTTGGAGTTGACCCGGGACAGGCTAACGCTAGAATGAAGGAGAGAGGTCTCCGGGAGGTAGCCATGAAAATTTGCGATACGGTGTTAGAGGCCGTCGGACAGACTCCGCTGATCCGTCTTCATCGGGTGGGAGGAGAAGAACGCCGCCGGGTGTTGGTTAAATTCGAGGCAGTGAACCCCGGCGGGTCGATCAAAGATCGTATTGGGCTTGCCCTTATTCGGGCGGCGGAAGAGTCTGGCCGCCTACGGCCCGGTGGTACAGTGGTCGAGGCCACGGCGGGGAACACCGGTATCGGTCTGGCGTTGGCCGCTGCGGTCTTAGGATACCAAAGCGTTTTTGTGGTACCGGACAAAATGAGTCCGGACAAGATTCGGTTGTTAAAGGCCTACGGAGCTCAGGTCAAAGTCGTTCCGGAGGTGCCGAGGAGCGATCCTGGCAACTATCAGAACGTGGCCCGGGCCTTGGCCGACGAAATCCCTGGTGGAGCCTATATGGGACAATTCGAGCAGCAAGCCAATCCCGAGACCCACTATCGCACGACGGCCCGGGAAATTTGGAACGCACTCGAGGGCCAGGTGGCCGCGGTGGTGGCTGGGGCGGGCACCGGTGGAACTATTTCGGGGATTGGCCGATTCATGAAGGAGAAGAACCCAGCGATTCAAATGATTGGCGCTGATCCCGTCGGGTCCATCTTCACGGGCCCGGTGGCCCCCTTTCTCATGGAAGGGATGGGAGAAGACTACTATCCGGATACCCTGGACATGACGGTTGTAGACCGTTGGTCGGCGGTAGCGGACGAGGATGCGTTCGACATGGCGCGGCAATTAGCGCGGCGAGAAGGCCTGTTGGTGGGGGGGAGCGCGGGCGCTATGGTCACGGTTGCCCTGCGCGAGGTCCCGCACATCGATACGCCGGGATACATTGTGGCCATCCTGCCCGACACGGGGCGCAACTATCTATCTAATATTTTTCGCGAAGCGGATTGACAGCCAAAGGGCTCAAGGACATGCTGGGGTAAAAGGAGGCGGTACTCGTGGAATTGGGACGGACGGCACCGGCGATTGAACTCACCGATACGAGTGGGGAACGCTTTCAGTCACTCCAGAAGGTTAAAGAAGGTCCGTTGGTGGTGGCCTTTTACCCCTTAGCGTTCACGGGCGGCTGAACACAAGAACTGGTCCTCTGGAAGATGGACTATGAGCGGATACAGAAGGCCGGAGGCTCCTTAATCGCCGTGAGCACCGACCAGGTCTATGCGCTCAAAATTTTTAAACTCTCCTTGGGGAATCTCCCCTTCGAATTGGCCTCCGATTGGATGCGGAAGATAAGTCTAGCCTATGGAGTGCTCAATGCCGACCAGGGCATAGCTCGGCGGTCAGTGTTTGTTTTAGATCGGCAGCATAACCTCAGATACCAAAACACCGCATTTGAAGCGGGGAATCGCACCCACTACGAGGCAGTCTTTGACGCCCTTTACGGTCAATAGGAGAGATTCGGATGCTTGCATGGCTCAAAGGCAGAGGAAAGAGTAATACGGAGGCGGCGCCTCTCGAGATCACCGCGGAGGAGCTTCAATCGATACCCTCACACCAATACTATGTGTTGGACTTGCGGGACTTAAAGGCATATCGCCAGGGCCACATCAAAGGATCTCACCTCATCCCGTTTGCGGAACTTAACGGCCGCATGCACGAACTTCCGACGGACCGCCTCATTGTAACCGTCGACACGTCGCCTCGGCGGGCACGTCAGGCGGCCAAGCAATTACGTAGTGCGATTTTAGAGTCCAGGAGCTTGAAGGGGGGGATTTCAGCATGGACCGGCAAACTGGTCAAGTAGGCACGGGCCTGGTCGATCGGACGATTGTCCGGGGAATTGGAACCTTGTCCCTCCTGGGCGCCGTAATTTTCGTCTTCGTCGGCGTTCCCACCATCGCGGTGTACCTGGCACTGGCCGGCATTGCCTTTTGGGTTTTCAGTCGGTCGTGGACACGCCGCTATGAAAATGTTTTGGATGAGCCTCCCGAAGGATTTCAGCCCACGGGAGAGATTTTCAGCAATCCAGGGGCGGACAGCTCAAAGGTGGCCGTGTACTTTCGGGGCATTCAACGCGTCTATGTCAAGCATCCAGGTTAGCTTGACGCCAGAGAACGAACGCTAAATGGGCCGGTGGTAGGGATCCCGCCCAGGATTCTCCGGACGGTAAAATTAGAGTCGGGGTGCTGCGTACCCCGGCTTTTTTCGCGTCTTCCGGAAATTCATCGGCCTGGATAATCCGGAATGACAACGACGGATTCAAGGCGCTGAATTGGATTGCCAGATGGACCACCTGGGCGCAAAACGCTCAGGTCGGGGCGACGTAGATATCCGTGCCCACGGGGGTTGAGATGGATTTCAGCAGCCGCACGACCTCGTCCGGCAGAATCGAAAATTCTGTCTGGCCCGATCCCGTGACAAGGAGAGCGTCGACCAATGCGGACAGTTCGAATCCACTGGGGACACCCCAAAAGCTGACTGGGGAACGATGGTCCGCCGCCTCGAGGGTAATGGCCAAGGGTTCTTCGCCGTCTTTGACCACCAGCTGTAATTTCGGCGTGTCCTCGGTCAAAGTGGTGAGGATTTCTATGGCCGAACGTGTGCAAGACTGATGACGGTCCCGCGTGGTGACGACTATTCGAACCGGGCGGGAAATTGTTTGGAGGCGCTGGTGGACCGTACCCCAATTGTTCATACCGTCTGGTCACCATACCCTTGAGCCGGGCGGTCGTGTCGGCGGCACCAGGATTCTGCGAGCTCTCCCACGGGATGATAGACGACCGTATGCAGATCCGGTCGAAAGGGAATGTCGGCCATGTGGGAGATGAATTGCAGTTCGAGTCCCTCGCGTTGAACCGTCACTGGCTCAGACCACGCCCCCGCCAGCGGCTCTGAGGGAATGTGATAGCGGGTTTGAATGTCGGTCCACAAGATGCCAACGTCACTCTCTAAATCGCGGCGTAATCGCACGTTCCACGGTTCGAGGTAGTACGGTTCCCACTCCCAGAAGAGACGGTTCAAAACCCGTTCCGCCGAATCGGGAGCGTAAGCGTGCCGGAGAAATCCCCGGGGGTGGAAGTACTGCCAGAGCCAATTCGATTCTAGTCCGGGCAAATCCCGTACCCGTTTTAGATATAGGTCTTCCATAACCGGGTTCGCATAGCGAATGAAACGTCCCAAGTCCCAGATGGCTGCCGGTAATGGGTGGTAGTGTGCTAGAAGGTTGGGAGCGTTCGGCGGCAGGGGCAGCCCGGGCAGCATGTGAGGGCGGTAGCCAAAGGCATGCAGCCATTGATTAAGCTCTCCGGAGGCGATGGGGGTCTCGAAGATTTCCGCGAGGCGAATAAGGAGAGACCGATCAATCATCGAAACGTCGCCCAGTTCTAATCGGGACATTTGTTTTTGCGATAACGGAATCTTCTGGGCGATTCGCGTCTGGGACCAGCCGCGCTGCCCCCGGAGGAATCGAATACGGGATCCCAAGATTTTTCGGTGTGGCAGGGTGCGTCCCCCTCTCGTTCTGTCCTCCGATGGGTCTCCTCTCCATGCTATCAACTTTCACCCGACCTTGCCAGATCGTTGGGGGAAATAACAA
>DAHWKG010000183.1:0-47300 GCA_027343765.1 Sulfobacillus sp. | reverse complement strand
GTTAAACCTCCTTTGGAATGAAGGCGGCACTCATCATGCCGAAATAGGTGGGGCAGTCATAGCCGAGAGGGTGGCTCTGAAAGCGACTTTTTAACGCCCCAGCCAAAACTACCGTTTGCCAGAGAGCATCCGGTTTGGCATCTTGCACCCAAGGGAGGTCAACGGCCAAGAGTGCTGGCCAATCTTGGCGAATCACGACCTCTTGGAACCACTGGTCGAATGCGGCAGCTGCCGGATGGTAGCTGTACGGACCATTCACATCGTGGGCGTGCGCCATGTCGGCGGATGCCACCAGCCACACCGGTTCCGGCCAGCGTTCAAGCACGTCGAGCAACAACTCCCCGAAGGCGAACAGGCGCTCGAGCGGCCAGAGACGGCTCGGGGTTAACACCACGGTTTTCAGGGAATCGGTCTTAGCGGCCAAAAAGTGGAGCGGGACTTGGGCGCCCCAGTCGAGCGGCAATTGACAGTGTGGGCCGTTGGAGGCACCGGCCGATAATGCCGCCATGGGAAATTCCCGGCTTTCTGCCTCCTCGAAGATGGCGCGCGCTAGAGGGCGGTTAACCCGGAAGATTTCGTCGAGGGGGACGGCCGTCTCCTCCAGCACCCCACGCACCGTTTCGGAATCGGAGATGGTCATGGCATTTTCCGCACGAATGCCATGGGGCGTCAACACGACGGCCGTGGTGGCCGGCCGTTTCATCAGCATTTCGGCCGCCCCTTGGAGACCCTCGGTGACCTTATGAAAGCGCGGCAAGTCGGGATCCTGAATTTCCGGAACGGCCTGGGAGCCATGGGGCATCAGGGCGCAGGCGACCAGCGGCATCAGCGTTTTCCTCCCTTTAAATTAAATTGGGGAATTTTCTCTATGTTATCAGAAGGCGAGGCCGAGCGTGTAGTCCCCCATCACTCAGCCTCGCCGCCTTAGGCCGAGGCGATTGACCAGGAGGCTAGTCTTTCAATGTCCGCGTCAGCTGGCACCGCCCACGACTGCCGTAGTCGGCGAATCTCATCGAGAAGGCGCCAAGCTTGACTATAGAGTTTTTGATAGACGGTCCACCAGGCTTCCGCTTCATCCACGTCCCGGTTGCGGCCGAATTCGGTGCGGGTATCGAGACGTTGCCGACCTCCTGGAATGGCGTAGGGCGCGGTGGCGTCGGTGACGCCGATCGCGAGATCGGGAAACATGATGTGGTTGATTTTGGATGGGTCGAGGGCGTCATGAAAGAAATGGACCGTGTGGCCTAAAACCAAAGCCATTTCCCCGAGACGGCGAATGAGCCGGCTATTTAAAGCCGGCATCCCATCGACGAGATGGACGGTGAGCGCTAGTGGGGAAAATTGGCAAGCCATAAAGTGGTGATGGGGCCCATCCGCTGTGAGCGGGTTGCCGAAACTATGGATGTCCAAGGGATGGCCGGCAAAGGTTGTCCGGCCAAGAAGCTTATCGCGCCAGTGGCGGGCGAAGGCCTCAATGTCTGGATTGACTTTGGCCAGGCTTAAGGATTCATATTCGGAATAAGCGGTGAGAGCCCCAGCGAGTAAGCGCCGAATGCGCGCTTGGCGCTCGTGAATTTCCAACGATAACGGATAGGGGAGGTCTGGGCCGGCCTTCAATGATTCAACGGCAATGTGGGGCGCGATGGATACGCGGCCATAGATCTCACCAGAAATCCAAGCGGTCTCGCTGGCGGGCATGACCACCCCAGTCAAAGAGGCCGGGTCATAAATGGAGTGCCAGCGGGATAGGTGGGCACCCCGTTCCTCGTAGGTGTGGGCAATGCGGGACAAAATGCGATGGCCGGGGCCATGAATCACAATCAATTTCTTTATCCCGCGTAGGTGTAGGCCATAAAAGGTATGATATCCCAGTGCCGTTTCCGCCTCCAGAAAGGCATCCGATGTTTGAGGCGTCACGTCCATCACTCCTTACGACAGTGTACGGCATCATACGTGGGTGCTCGGGAAAGCGTGAGATGAAAACGCTATACTGGGAATATCGCCTCGAGGGAGGAACGGACGTGGGATCTGGGTTAAGGCGCGTGCGAATTCTCGTGATTGCGCTGTTGGTGGCTTCTTTGGCGTTTTTGCGTTGGCCGCCCATTCCGCCGTCCCCAGCCGCACTTTTAACCCTTCCTGTGAGTTCTTTCGGACCCTTCAACACCGAAGCCAATCATGGCTACCAAGGTCGCGACCGGGTCTCTCCGGTAGGGCCGACGTCATATCCCGTGCTTTCCTTGCCCCGGGAGCTGGGCCTACAATTTATTGGGGATGCAGCGGCCGATCTCAAATCGGATAAGTTTACCATCCGCGTTCAGGGGCCTGGTTTTCACAATCGGCCACATCTGGCCAACGTGCTCGTGCACGGTTTTGTTGGCTGGAAACTTCCCAAGCGTTTTATGGCCGGCACCTATCATGTGACCTTTACCCTCACCGGTTTTAACATTCCCGTGCAGCATTGGAGCCTGACCGTACCCAAACATCTGGTCCCGCCGCCTAGGGAATCGCCGACCAACCGGCGCGCCATCGATACCCTCGATACGGTGCGACGGACCATGGGACTAGGCTCGGTGAGTTGGAGCCCCGCCTTAACCCTAGCGGCTTCGGCACACGCCCACTATTTGGCAAAAAACGGATATGGGAAGCCGTCGTTTCACATGGAAAGTCGGGGCAATCCAGGGTTCACCGGTCATGCCCCGTGGAATCGGGACGCACGTTTTGGCTGGCCGACGG
Source organism: Sulfobacillus sp. (assembly GCA_027343765.1). Taxonomy (GTDB): domain Bacteria; phylum Bacillota; class Sulfobacillia; order Sulfobacillales; family Sulfobacillaceae; genus Sulfobacillus_B. The sequence continues at coordinate 44,567 of DAHWKG010000183.1, read as the reverse complement.
AAGTGACTGGCGAGGTGGGGATTGAAGACCAGAATCCTGCCGGCGGAGAGCGGATGATGCAGGACCTCATCGACACCGTCTACCACCGCCTATCCTTGCTATCCGACAATGCCTGGGCAGGAGGGGAAGCTTCCCAAGCCGGGACACATGGCTCGGCCATCATGGATCTCGGCTTCGGGTATCGAAGCCGCCTTCCCTATGCGATTGTCTACCCCTATCCGGGTCAGCCGGGTATTGCCACGGCGTGGGTGGACATTGAGTCTCCCGATCCGGTCCCGAGGGGATTTAACCATATCTTTGGCTACCCAATTACGGCCGACTTCCCGACGGTGGAGAAGCTGTCAGACGTCCGGGTGCGTCTTTATGCAAACGGGCATCGGGTTCCCGTGGTGGTGGACCGGCCGTCCGTTCACGACATGGGGGACAATCAGATTGGTATTGTGCCGAAACATCCGCTGACGCCCGAAACGCTACAAACGGTGGATCTTATGGCGTGGGGCCAATTCTATAACGGAACCGCGAGTCGCATTGCCATTCATTGGAGCTTTGGCACCGGTCAAGCTCGCCAGTCGCTGGCTGCATCGGTCATGTCACCCGAGATGGTACGGATTTTAGATGTGAATGCCGGATCGGGCACGGCCCAAGCTGGCCAATCCATCACCCTATACCGGCGAAATTCCACCAACGTATTGACCCGGGTTCAATCGGGAATCACCAATCAGGAGGGGATGTGGACGGTGAGGCGAATGGCAGCAACACCCGGCCTCTACGAGGCGGTCAGTGCCAGCAAGAACGCCGTGGTATTCTGGTGGGGATCCCATGAGTTCTGATTTTCCCTGTCAATTCGTGACGTTGCCAAACGGGGTGACACTTGCCTATATGGAATCTGGGCAGGGCGACCCGATCGTCTGGATTCATGGGATGGGCGCCTATCGCGAGACATTTCATCATCTTTTCGAGGAACAGCCGGTGCCAGGCCAATATTTGGCCCTCGATCTGCCCGGGTTCGGCCACTCCGGACACCTTCCGCAGCGTCACCGATTGGTGGACTATGCCGAGGCCATTGTGGGGTTTCTGGATGCGGTGGGCCTACCTCGGGCCACCTTGATCGGGCATTCATTTGGCGGCATGGTTGCGGGCGAGACGGTCGCCCGCTTTCCCGACCGGGTGCGGGGCGTGGTCTTTGTCTCGTCTGCCGGATGGTTTTTTCCGGAAAACGCACTGTCGCCCACCCCTTACGAGTGGGTCAACCGCATTGGCATCTGGATTACCGGGATGAATTTTTTCGGGGGCCAAATGATGAAGGCGCTGGGAGTCAATCCCGACACCCTTTCCCGCGGCGACCGGCGGCGATTTCAATGGGGATGGCGCCACGCCTATGAGATGGCCCGCATGGGAACCTTTTATGATAGTCCCAACTTTTGTGATCGGGTGGTCGCCAGTGGGCGTCCATTGGCAGCCATTCATGGCAGCCGCGATCTCTTATTTCCTTTAGCCCGCGTCGAGGCGGCCATCGACGAGCGCTTTCCTCTAAAGGTGATCGATGGCGCGGGCCATGTGCCCTTCTTTTCACACCCGGAAGCCTTTACGACCGCGCTTCGGGCGTGTGTTCAGCATCTTTTTCAAGACCCGCATAATGACACCGAGTGATGCGGGCAATTTCCGGGTCCAATGAGGACAAGTCTTGGAGCGACAGGTCGTGAACACTCCGGTGCCCCATGGTGCGGATCGCCAAGGTCATCTCCTTGCGACAGCTTTCGAGAAAATGATGAAGGCCACGCGCCGCCTCGTCAACGTGCAGGGGGATGCGGGGCTTGGAGCGATAGAAGACCAGATCGGTCGGGGGGTAGAAGGGGACGGTACGGGTAATTTGATAATGGGCTAGGGCAAACATGGCGATGGTGCCCAACCCTACGGCGTCTGCACCCATGGCATAAGCTTTCAGAAAATCACCCGGTTCCCGGAATCCTCCGGAAATGAGCAAGTCGACATCGTCCCTAGTATGGGTAATCTTTAAGTGGTGGATGGCACGGGCGAGCGCCATGATGCTTGGAATCCCGAAGTGGTCAGAGAGCGTGATGGGCGCGTTCCCGGTGGCCCCTTCGGTGCCATCGATGACAATCACGTCAACTTTGGCATCCAGCGCCACGTCGATGTCTCGTTCCAGCTCATCACCCGCTCCCATCTTCAGCGCAATAGGGATTCCGGGCACCTTGGAGCGCAGGTAATCCACCACTTCGGGAAGGGTGCTGGGGTGCCCGGGTTCATGAAGGTACAAATCGGCATGGATGATGGGCGCTTGATCGGGTTCAAGGTGCATCAGACGCTTGATTTCTGGGCCGACGCCTTCGGGAGTGGCGACGACTGCACTCCCCGGTTGGGCGCCCTGACCGACTTGAACCTCCAGCATATCGGCCTGTTGAAGGATGTCGGGATCGCGATTCCACGACCAGCGGCCAAATTGCAGCACGTAATGGGAGCAAAGCTGCCGTTCCTCCTCAAGAAAAGGACCTTGACCGGAATTGAGCGGAATGTGGCTGTCCCTTGATGCTCGGGCCAACGCTAAACGGGCCTCTTTAGTGAGAGCTAGGCCATAGGCCATGCCAGAAATGTAGAGCGGCATGGAGAAGGTGAGCGGCTTCTGGCATTTTTTTCCCAACGTGACACCGAGGTCCACGGGCTCAGTATCGAGGACTGGGCGCCGTGCCAACTGCGCCGGAACCAGCGCCAAATCGTCAAAGCCGTGAACAGGCCGCGCCGAGCCCATGGGGCGGATAACGATGTCGCCGGAATTCGATCGTAGCGAGGAATAGATGAAGTCAATGGGTGGGGTAGAGCGCATCGACACATAAAGTTCCGCCAACGTGTCGCTCATGGGTCGGGTGAGGATGTTCTCGATGAACTTTCGGGAAAACCAGGGAAGAGCCAATACCAGCAAGATACCGCCCAGCGCCAAGACAATCAGGGCGGCAATGAGGACCAGAAAAAACAACGCCATCGCCCACTTTCAGGGAAGTCTTCCAGTAGACTTCCCCGATGGTGGGGGCTTCATCCGTGACAACGGGTCGAAACGAAGGCATTGCGCGGGGGTATCGTCGGTATAGGTAGACCGCAGCCCCACGCCATGGGACTCGGGTGGGGGATCAAGGAGAACACCTAAGTGAATATCGGCATCGCACCTTCGTCACAACAGCGCGCAATGCCAGCCAAACCGAGTCGTTGGCGAATCTCGGTAAGTAGAGCGGCCGCCGCTGGAATACAGGGACATTCCCGCATGACTTCGTTCAGCCAGAAGCCAGCTTCTGCGAGGGCACCGTGTGACAAAGCCCATTCGGCCCGCTCATAATAGACGTGAACGGGATGGACCAGTAGCGCGAGAACGGAGCGTTTGCCCCGTCCCGCTCGGGGTGTCCAGCGGAGTAAGCCCCAGCTCTCCAGCCGCTGCACTGATTCTTGAGCGGCACGCTCGGAGCACTCCCACAGTGTGGCCAACTCCGCCATCGTCATGGCCGTCGGATTGGCTATCTGGTCGGGTGCTCCGTCGTGAATCGCGTGGGCTAGATGGATATACCGGTTAAAGAAGATGTCCCCCTTAGGATCCATCCCGCCACCTCCCTACTTAAGATGTTTCTGCACAACACTCGGTATCGTTCGCGGCGTGCTCTCCTTCCAAAAAGCGCTCGCGTACCCAAAACACTTCCCACCGATGCCCGTCCGGATCGCGCACCCAAAACTTCTCCTGACGCGCGTAGCAACAGAGCGAGTCCACTTCGATCTCGGGCTTCAGACCGGATGCCCGAACTCGGTTCATTGTCTGGTTGACCGTGGGGAGATCGCGCACTTCAATGCCAAAATGGTGCGCGGATTCGGGCACCGGACTCCGCTCAGTTAGGGCCAAATTCAGAGCCGGGTCCTCTAACAAAAATTGCGCGTAGCCTGGGAGCACCCGAAACGGTGCTACGCCGAAAAAGGCTTGATAGAAGTGGACCGCCTCATTAACGCTGGAAACATCCAATGCGATATGGGTTTTTGCCATGTGATCAGCACCTCCTTGTTATTCCAATTTCAGCATAGCCGTGTGGGCCCTTCCAAAAAAGTGAGAGATGTGCCGCGATGCTGCGCCTTATTCGGATCCCCTCAAGCATTTCACCATGCGACCATGATAACCGTGAGTGGTCAACCTGGGGTAGGCTACGGACATTTTTCCTTGCCGGGCGAGTTGTTCGGATGCCCGTAGGGGGTTAGGCGGTTTCGCGCCCAGGTCCTTCATGCCGAATCATGGGCAAAAATTGGCGAAACAAAAGGGTTTTCCGATATTTTCCCGCCAATAAAATTTGTTGTACCATGGGTCGCGCCCCGCGCGTTATATGAGGCAGAAGGGAGATGCGAACCCACGACCACGCACTCATTCAGTGCCAACGAGAGCATGGAGCGGCTCTTCGAGGCCCACGCCGATGACGTGTTCCGTTATGCCGTCTACATGTTGGGCAATACTGCGGACGCCAAAGACGTGGTCCAGGACGTCTTCTTAAAAGCCTTTCGGGCATGGGATAACATGGGCGACCGATCGCATCCCAAAGCTTGGCTGTTGCACACCACTCGAAACCATTTGCGCGACGTTATGAGGCGACAGAGGACACGGCGGAAATGGCAACAAAATGCGTGGGCGGCCCCGGAGTTTTTGGAGAGCCACGAGCCGGGTGTGGATCGCCAGATTGACCTTGAGCGGGCCTTAGGGCGACTAAAGCCCGCGTTCCAGGAGGTGCTGGTGTTGCGTTTTTTCGAGGATTTGAGCATTGAGGAGACGGCACGGACATTGCAGTGGACCGCGGGCAAAGTTCGTACCACGCAGCATCGGGCGCTCCAGAAGCTTGGCGAGTTGCTTGGAGGGGGTACGCAGGATGACTGATTATCGTGATCTCATGGATGAACTACACCATTTAGGCCAAGCCAAGTCGTCGCAAATCCGGTTGTCCCCAGGGGAAAAGCAACAGTTGCAGCAGGCTATCTGGGATCGAAGCCCACATGTCCGTGCACGGCCGCGAGGCCATGGCTGGTGGGTCGCCGTGGGTACCGGGTTCGCTGCCATCTTGGCCGTAGGTATCGGGCATTGGGTGATCGGACTGGGGCATTCCTCCCAGGCCACGGGGGAGCCGTCGTCCCCCGCCATCGCGATGAAGCATGATCGTCCCATATTGATTGACGCCCGCCCCTGGGACATTCTTATCTATCCCCGATTGCTGGATCCCGGACACTATCGGGTAGCGCTCCGTTATGATGGGAATAGGACCATCGCCGCGCCCCGCCTGATGTTTTCTTGGGGCCGCCACCATGCCCATGACTTGCTACCGTCTACGATTGGTTTGAACCGATCCCAGTTCTATACCGTGGCGGTCATTGGAAACGTCACATATTCTAGTACCCTTATCCATGAACCGCTGAAAATTCTATGGATGACTGGTCATACCCGGCATCAGACAGCGGTCAACCTCGGCCGTGGACGGGCCGTGCCCGTCACCGATACGTTTTTCTACACGGGACGGACTAAAAAGTGGCGGATCAGCTATGCCGCCGAGACCATCCATGTGGGCAACAGGACGGTGCCGAAGGCCGTGATTCGACTTCAGTATCGTGGCCCGGGGACGTTCGGGAAGTATGTTGAATATTCGCTGCAGGCGCCTTCCATCCGGCGCTTCCCAACAGTGGACGACACGTCGTCGTCGCCGACGACGCGCGTCTTGCGCGACCAGGTTCCCGTCGTATTGGGCCATCCTGCGCGAATGGTCCTGGAAGTCAAATGGGCAGGCCACAGGCAGCGTATCGTTCTTAAACCCCAGAGAGGAAACCGTTAACGTAGTTGGAGGTGTTCCGGGTGCGGGCTAGGGAGTGTTCGGCGCGCTAGAACTGTAGCGAGTCGTTGCGGCTTCGGGGGCGACCGTGGGCGGGAATCCCCAAGCGAATGCGGTACGCTAGGGCTCTGGTGTTTCCGCCGCCATTTAGGGTCACACGCGTCGCCCAGGGTATGGATGGCAGGCTAAGAGAAGCGGAGCCGATCCACATGAAGCCGCGGGACCCTCTCCAAACTCGCAATGGCGAGCTGGGGAATTTTCTAATATCATGAAACTCAGTTTTCTTCGAATGGCACTGGTGTTATGAAGGGGACGAATGATGACGAAACGACAATTCATTTCTGCCGGCGTTGGGCTATTCATTATAGGTGGGGCAATCGGCGCCTGGGTAGGCCAGATGTCGCCGGATTTCGCTTTACGGCAAACGGCCCAGCAAGATGTGATGTATGGAGATGCTTTGTTTCGCCAAGCCAATAGCGCTATGGCAGAGGGCCAAGCTTCCTCGGCCCAGACATTGGCCGCTCAAGGGATGGGTTCTCTCCAAGTGGCGGTCACGCCGCTGTCGCGGTTGGGTTTGGCGAGGCCCAACACGGTCGTACCGTATTTGGACCAGGCCCAATATGACGTGTTGCACCACCGAGCAACCGCCAAACAGAGGGCGGTTTTGGCCGCGTTCCGCCAGTCGATGGCCCCGTTTCGCCACGAGAGCTTTGGACACATCCCGGAGGCGGCGTTTCGGTCGGCGTGGAATCAGGTTGCCGCGAAGGTCGGGCCCTGATGCACAACGCCTTCGAATTCTAGCCGCCTTGAGAGGATTCTTGCCCAGGCGAAATCGCCCAGACGATTTTTGGGGGTGAACCAGATGGCTGACCCACCGGCTTGGCGCAATACTTTTGTTCGCACCCCGGCAGGGAAATTCGAGGTGTTTGTCGCGGGCCATGGTCCTCCGCTCTGTGTGACCCATAACTATTCGGCGTTCAATGAGACGGGGGATCTTTTTGCCGTGCCGTACCGTACGGTATATCTCGTGAACTTGCGTGGAGCAGGCTACTCACCCGCCGGCCATGGCCCGGACGATCTTAGCATGGCGACGGCGGTTCAGGATCTCGAGGCTGTACGGGAATCATTGGGCTTTTCCCAGTGGGATTTTGCGGGGCACTCAACGGGAGGCATGCTCGGCCTCATATATGCGGTCACCCGAGCCTCATCCCTGTCGGTTCTTGTGGTGGTCTGTGCCGCGGCATCCCGCGGGTATAATCGTTGGCCCGATAGCATCTATCACCCGCAGCATCCAGACTTCGGAAAGATGCAGGCGCTCATCGAGGGACTCAAGGACCCCTGTTTGTCCGACGCCACGCGGGCGCGGCTCACACGGGAACGCACACAACTATCGCCCTACCGGCCCGCACGTTACGACCGATATTTTGGCGATCGGGTCCAGAAACAAATGGCAATGTCGAGACTGGACTATTTTGCGCGTGTCGATTATCCGGCGTTCGACCTCCGCCGCCGATTGGTCGATGTGACAGTGCCCACCCTCGTCATCGGGGGGCGACACGACGTGCAATGCCCGTATTGGTGTTCCCAGGAAATTTCCGGCCTGATGCCGGCAGCGCAGCTGGTCGAATTTGCGGAAAGCAATCACTATCCGTTCTTGGAAGAGTCCGAGAAGTTTCGGGAGATCGTGTCCGAATTTCTCATGGGGTCCTCGATTTAATTCGGGCGTAACGATTCCTCTCGCTTGGGGAAATTATGGAGGGAAGACCATGATTCAACTTATGCGGGATTTTCTCGTTGAGGCCAAACGGCACACTTATGCGGCCCAGGGTGATGACGCTTCAGTCGTTCCTCTCTTGCCGGGGTCTCGGCAGCTCGAATACGGCGATCCCTCCTTCTTTTATCGCGATGTCTACTTTGGCGTAGCCTATTTTGTCGGCCAGGAGACGGTCTACCACCAAGGAAAACCCTGTTGGGCGATGAGCTATGCTGGTGGCGTCGACTCTGCGATCACGGCGATGGACGAGGTACGGGCCATTTATGCCTCCTTGCGAGAAGCACTTCGGCAGGTCTCCCGAGAGCACATTTTTCGCGGCCCACCCACGTTTAGAGACGGAGGTTACACGTACGAGAATGCCTTCGACGGGGACTTCGAGACTTTTCGTGGAGCGGAATTCATCCGGCAGAAGGGTAGAGTTGTCTACACCCTAAATTACAGCGGTGGAGTTTTGCGGTAAGTTGCGGTGCTCTTCGTATGGCTTGTCCCTAACTGGTTTTAGCGAGGACAAGCGTCAGGGTGGTTCGGCGGCACGGTCCCGATAGCCGCCGTGCCGGCTGAAGCCTCTTGCGGCTACTTAAGCCAAGTTCTGTAGTAGGCCGTAGCCAATTAGAGGATGCGGTGGCGTTGGGAACCCTGAGGTCCACTGGACGTTGCTCGATCGTTGGCCCCTAGATTTCTGCATAGGCTTCGAGCGTTACCCATGGCATCATCGCTGGAGGCACGGAGGCGGGAACGCCCGCGAGCGCGATAAAGCCGGAGGATGGCGGTCGGCATTGGACGGCGGTTCCGATGCCAGGACCCTCGTCGTCACGCATCGACTATCCCTTAAGTGCCACTGCCGCAGTCTTTTCGTCCAGTCAGAACAGCTTCCTAGTCAATGCGTATTCGCGAACTAACGCACAGGGAAAACGGGTGCCCATGCTCCAGGAACTCCAGACGCATACGGCAGGGAAAACTTGGAGGGCAGCGTGGATCCCGACTCCCGGTGGTGTGGGAACGATTGCGACTTTGTCCTTCACGGCGTCGACCTCGGGCTGGGTGGCCTTTTATTTGTCAAAGTCCAACCGAACCATTTTCGAAAGACCAGAGACAGTGGCCGCCATTGGCGAAAGGTGGGCGGTAAACCCCTTCGCGGGATGATGGGGGTACTCGCGCCCGGGCGGGATGCATGGCGATGCCAAGCCAAACGCAGATCAGGACCGAATTGTGGTCCACTATAGATAGCCGGGCTAAATGGTTGGTTTCCGCCAAAGTTATGATCGGGCGATTCGGTCAGCTGAGTGGGGCTGTGGTTGTCGTGGGCCGGCACAGTTTTAGACTCACGTATCGCGCATGTCTCAGGGCCCACGTAAAGATATGCTGCAACCATGTTGACAGGCGCCAGGAGAACGGCTGTGCGGCGATGCTCGAGGCGGGGCAAGCGATTCGGTGTGAGATTTCGGTTTTCAAGACAAGAAAGAAGGGCCGGCACGCGTTCGCCGGCCCTTGGGACTATTTCAGATACTGGTCGAACCATTCGGTAAACGTGTTTAGCCGGTATACCCGGTGCCAGGGTTTCCCGTTCCGGCTCATGCCATGAAATTCGTTAGGGTAGCGAATAAATTTCACGGGGGCACGATTGAAATACTTCATGGCGGTAAAGAGAATTTCTCCCTGTTCAATGGGACAACGGAGGTCGCCCTCCTGGTGCTCGATTAAAAGCGGGGTGGTAATATGGCCGACATAAGTGATGGGGCTTTGCTCACGGTACCATTGATCGTTGTCGCTCCATGGCCAGGCGTTGTCAGCGCGTCGAATCCAATGCCAGCCCAGGTCTCCGGTGCCAATCATGGATTTCCAATCGACCACTGATCGCATGGTGATAGCGGCTTTGAATCGGTCGGTATGGCCGACAATCCAGTTGGTCATATAGCCGCCATAGGATCCACCCAAAACCCCCAACCGCTCGGTGTCGATCCAGTCGTGTTCTTGAATGACGGTATCTAAGACCGCCATCACATCCTCGAAGTCGAGATGGCCCCAACGGTCCTTGATAGCGAGGCAAAAGTCCCGGCCATAGCCTTGCGAACCGCGAGGGTTGGAATAGACGACGCCGTAGCCATTAGCGGCCAACCATTGAAACTCAAAGAAGAAGGCTTGGGCGTACATCATCATCGGGCCGCCATGGATCTCAAGGAGCGTGGGGACTTTTTCCCCAAGCTTTGCGTCGACGGGCTTCATGACCCAGCCATCCACTGCCGGGCCGCCGTCCGCCCGGGCAACAAAGCGGGCCGGTGTGGCCAATGATAGCTCTTGCAGGATCTCCTGGTTGGGATCGGCCATCACGTCAAGGGTTTGACTCCTCAAGTCAAGCCAGACCACCTGCCCCGGGTTGACGGGTGTAGAGGTGGCCAGGGCTGCGAAACGGCGATCGTGGCTGATGTCGTAGCTATAGAACACCTGATCGGCGGTCGTGACCATGTCGACGTGCCCGCTCTCTAGGTCGACCCGGGCGAGTTCAGTGGTCCCGTTGGTGGTGGTGAGCACGAAGAGATGGTGCTGGTCAAATCTTAAGGGGTTGCTGCCTGGCGCCGGCATATCGGAGATGGAGAGATCGGCGAGAGGGCGATCCCAATCTCGGGCGATGCGCACCGTCTCTTGTCCCAAGAGGTCGGTACGATAGAGTCCCACGTTGTCGTAGCCGAGATCTTCATGGTTGCTGGCCAAAAAATAGACGCTTCGGCCGTCGGGCGAAAAGACACCCTGAGACACGGTCAAGGGATCACGGGTAAGAGCCCGCGGAGGGGTGTCGTTTTTCAGATCGACCAGGTAGAGATGCTTTAAGGAACCATTTTGGTCATAGTCCTCGCCGTAACGGCTGGTGGTCAGAACGAACTGTCCATCCGGGCTAACGGAAAGTCCTTCATGGCGCATGGGGCCCTGGGTCAGCTGTTGGGCCTCACCCTCTAAATCTTGTAAGACCAGGTGGGGGCGCCGCTCATCGTAATACCCGGTGCCGTCCAGTTTGTGATACCGTTCGGTAATCACTTTGACGTCCCGATTGAATTTGATGTACGGGTCGTTCGATTCCGGGACGTCTTCCGATTCGATGCCCTCGGGTCCGATGAGGGCTATGTAGATGAAACGGCGTGAGTCGGGAAGCCACTGAAACTCCTCGACGCCACCCTTAAGGTGGGTCACCTGGCGCGCTTCCCCGCCGGTCGTGGGCATACCCCAAATTTGGCGGGATCCGCTTCGCTTGGACAAAAAGGCTAGCCATTGTCCGTCGGGCGAAAAGGCGGGGCTGGTGTCAGTAGTTCCTGAGGTAAACCGTCGGGGCCCTTCACCGGGCTCGACGGTCATGAGCCAACTATCCACCTCATTAGTTTTCTGGTTGGCCTGCTGCTCTTGATAGACAACCTGATAGCGTTCAGGATGGATGGCCACGCGGCCGACGAGATGAAAACGGAAGAGGTCTTCTGGTGTGATTTTGCGCATCGTGTGTCTCCCTTGTGATACCATTTTGAAAGAGTTTCGTGGATATCGTCGGCAATTCCTTTAAAGAAAGGGGCCAGCCGCAATTTTTTCTCACCTCCGTCAATCCTTGAGCCAGGAAGAACCGCCTTTCGACACCTGGGCAAAGCCGTCGGCGGTGATGGTGATACTGGCCGAGCGGCCTCGGCCTTCGGTGCTGCTCATTCTGCGCCCAGACAGCCTCGGTGCCCATGCCGGGCAAATCGCTTGCCCGGGCGGGCGGCTCGAGCGGGGGCGGGATGCTAATCTACTGGCGGCTGCCCTTCGGGAGACAGAAGAAGAAGTGGGCGTCCGAGTGCCCATGGATCACGTTCTCGGGTTTCTCGACCCGATTCACATCCGGGTGACCGGATACACGCTGCTCCCGGTGGTATCGGGCTTTAGGGATCGACCGCCGGTGACACCCGAGGTGGCCGAGGTGTCCGATTATGCTTGGGTGACCTTAGCAGAATTGTCTCAGGTGCGCCAGGAACGGCCACGAGACTTCTCCGGCGTGACCCGCACCCTGGCGGAGTTCCCGATTGGCCTTGGGACTCTTTGGGGAGCTACGGCCCGTATTATCGACCAACTGTTGCAGCAACTCGCCCAAAAAGGAGCCTAAATGGAGACCATTCGTCCATTAATGGATTTGGCCTCATTGAAAGAGGCCTCACGGTTGGAAGCGGTCATTTGGGGTGCCCATGATCCGACCCCGAAAGCCTTGCTTACTGTTTTCGCCTATCATGGCGGAGTGGTCTTGGGCGCTTTCGATGGCTCGCAAATGGTGGGCGTGGTGGTGGGTTTTCCGGCCATCGACGCAAGCGATCGGCTCTACCTTCACTCACATCTCTTAGGCGTGCTCCCCGCCTATCGGAGACGGCATATTGGAGAGCGGCTAAAGTGGGCAGAATGGCAATTCGCGGAAGCCCGGGGCTTTTCCTATGTGGGCTGGACCTATGACCCCTTGATGGCGGCCAACGCCTGGTTCAATCTCGGGGTATTAGGCGCACGGGTGGCGGATGTGCAGGAAAATGTCTATGGGCCCTTAGGGGACGGGATAAACGGGGGGCTTCCCACTCACCGTTTCTGGGTGGAGTGGAATCCGAACCAAAAAAGGCCGGCGCTGGCGTCCGGATCCGAGGTGCGCCAGGTCATCCCTCAAGACGTGGCGATGCTCCGCCAACGTGACCCGAGGGCGGCAGAATTGCAGGCGAATCGATTTTTCGCGGAAGCCCGCGCCTTGTTTGAAGCGGGATTTCGGGTTTCGCGGGTTGAACGCCAGGGGGATGGAGTGGCCTATCTCTGGAGCAAGGAGGCTGACGTATGAAAATTGACGAGGTACAACTGAATTTCGTGGAGATGCCCTTAAAGACTCCCTTTCAGACATCCTTTGGGACGGAGAGCCGAAAGAGTGCCTGGGTAGTGCAGGTCAAGGCGGACGGTCTCACTGGCTGGGCCGAGTCGGTGGCCGACGTCGAGCCGCTCTACAGCGAAGAAACGCACGCGTCCATCTATTACGCCTTGAAGAATCACTTGGTACCGCGGCTTTGGGCCACGGAGATCACGGAGCCGGAAGCGGTGGATGCGATATTGGCGCCCGTGCGTGGAAACCGCATGGCCAAGGCCGCGATTGAGATGGCGATCTGGGATTGGTTTTCCCGAAAAGACGGGGTGCCCTTGTGGAAGCGTCTGGGGGGCGACCCAAACCGCATGCGCATCCCGGTGGGAGTGTCCATCGGCATTCAACCCTCGGCCAAACAATTAATCGAAGTCGCAGAAGGATACTTGTCGGAGGGATATCGGCGGCTTAAAGTCAAGATTAAGCCAGGCATCGACCGTGAGCGGCTAGACGCTTTGCGCCGGGCCGTTGGGGAGGCCGTGCCCATTATGGCTGACGCCAATTCCGCGTATCGTCTTTCGGATGCCGGGCATTTGGCGACCTTTGATGCCTTAAATCTGATGATGCTAGAACAGCCCTTGGCCGAGGACGACATGATTGACCATGCCAAGCTTGCCCAGGCCATAAAGACACCCATCTGTCTTGATGAGGCCATCCGCTCCGATGAGGATGCCCGAAAGGCGATTGAAATTGGCGCCTCGTCGATTATCAATATTAAGGTCGGCCGGGTGGGGGGACACACGGTCGCCCGGAGGCTCCACGATGTCGCGGAAGACCGCGGCGTCCCCGTATGGTGTGGAGGCATGTTGGAGATGGGTATTGGCCGCGCCCACAATCTTCACCTGAGCACCCTTCCGAATTTTCGGATGCCTGGGGACACCTCGGCCAGCGACCGCTACTTCGCCGAGGACTTGATCGATCCGCCCTTTCAGCTTAACAATGATGGCACACTATCAGTTCCCGAGGGCCCAGGAATTGGGGTGGTGCCGGATCCGGAGAGGCTCGCCCGCTACAGCACTTACATCGAGGTCTGGTCTTCCAAGACCCTTGGAGAGGGAGGTGGCTTACCCCATGGATCACCCGTCAGATTCTGATCTCATGCGGCAGTGGCTCAAGGAATTGGTGTTGATCGAATCGCCGTCAGGCCACGTGGAGGGTATTCGCCGGGTCATGGAAACGTTGGCCCAGCAATTGGATGGATTGGGCCGGGTGCGATGGGAAGAGACCGACGCGGGCCCCATTTTGGACATTTCGCGAGGAAGTGGTGGGGTGTTGTTGCTCGGGCACGCGGACACCGTATGGCCGGTGGGCACGTTAGAGCGTATGCCTTGGCGTGACGAGGGGGAGAGGGTGTACGGTCCCGGGTGCTTGGATATGAAAGCCGGATTGGTCTTGGGAATGGCGGCCATTCGTGCGTTGCCAGACGATGTGCCCTTTCGTTTTCTGGTCACACCCGACGAGGAGGTTGGCAGCGAGGCCAGTCGAACTGCCATTGAGGAGGCGGCTCAGCTGGCGCCGTTGGTCCTGGTGTTGGAATCCGCGATGGCGGATGGTGCGATTAAAGTTGGGCGCGCGGGCGTTGGTGACTATCGGTTGGTGGTTCATGGGATTCAGAGTCATGCCGGATTGGAGCCGGAGAAGGGGGCCAGTGCGATTCGAGAGTTGGCGCGGCAGATCCTCTGGCTCGAAGGTTTGGAGCAAAAGGTTTTAGGTACCACGCTAAATGTTGGGGTGGTCGCCGGCGGCACGCGAGGGAACGTTGTGGCTGAAACGGCCGAGGCACAAATCGACGTGCGCATCACCACCCGTTCGGAGATGGACAGGATACGCCGGACGCTCAAGGCTCCGCCGCGCTATGATGCACGCTGTCAGGTGGAATATCGGGGGGACATCAATCGGCCGCCAATGGAGCCGAACGCTGACAGCGCCGTGTGGGTGGAACGCGCTGATCACATTTGGCAGGCGATTTTCGGCAAACCCTTGTTGGGTGTGCGCGTGGGGGGAGCCAGCGATGGCAACTTTACCGCCCCATTGACGCCGACTTTAGACGGGTTGGGAGCGGTGGGCGAAGGCCCTCATGCCCAAAGCGAGAGCGTCGAATGGCGATGGATGGAGCCTCGGCGCCAACTCATTGGCCAACTGATGCAGGAAGCGAGGCGCTAAGGGAATGCGAGTGGCGGTCTACGGCGACCAAAAATTATATCAAGAATTGCTGAAAGCCTTGAGGGCTCTCGGTGAGGACGAGCCCATTGGCCATTTTGACACGCTGACGTCCGAAGAAAAGGCCGCCGTTGAGGTGATTTTTGGTTGGGAGATTCCTCAGCGTGCGGTGGATGCCTGCCCGCGGCTGCGCTGGATTCAAGGGGCCGGGGCGGGGGTTGATTGGATTCTCCCCGTACACCTACCCGATGAGGTGGTGGTGACCCGAATTGTGGATCAGTTTGGGCCGGACATGGGCGAATTTGCCCTGCTTTCGGTGTTGGCCTGGGTCAAGAATTACCGCCGAATCCTCGCCCAGCAAGCGGAGCACCAGTGGCGGCCTTATTTGGTCGGGCAATTGGCCGGGTTGACGGTCGGGGTGTTGGGTGCTGGGTCTATTGGGGCTCACATTGCCCGCCTGTTTCAGCCGATGTGCGCGGAGGTGCGAGCGTTAGGACGGCGAAAGCCCGAAATCCCTGGTGTGAAAGGCTACCAATCTTACGAACACGATCGCTTTTATGAGGGTCTGGACGTGCTCGTGATGGTGCTACCGCACACGCCCGACACCGAACATCTGGTCGGGGAGGCGGCGTTCCGGCGCATGAATCCTGGCGGCTATGTTGTCAACTTGGGGCGCGGCGCGGTCTTGGATGAAGAGGCGTTGGTCCGTGCCATAACCGCGGGAACGTTGTCCGGTGCGGCGCTGGATGTGCTCGAAACGGAGCCGTTGCCGCCGGATTCGCCGCTCTGGGACTTGCCCGGGGTGACGATTAGCCCCCACATTTCTGGACCGAGTCGGCGCACCGGCATGGCCGCGGTATTCTCCGACAACCTTCATCGCTATCGCCAGGGTCGGCCGCTTCTCGGACAAGTTGACTTAGAGCGGGGGTACTAAGGGTGCGGGTCATTTATGCGCTCATCGGCCCCAGCGGGACCGGGAAAAGCCATCGGGCGTCATTGGTGGCTGTCGACAAAGGAACCGAGACAATCATTGACGATGGCCTTCTCATCCATCAGGGTCGCATCGTCGCGGGTCGGTCCGCCAAACGAGAGGCGACCCGTACGGCCGCCGTGCACCGGGCTATTTTTGACGATCCGGAGCATCGGCAGGATGTCCGCGACGCCATCCGCATGCTGGCGCCGGATTCGCTTTTGGTCTTAGGGACGTCGCGCCATATGGTGGATCGGATTTTGTCATCCTTGGAGCTTCAGCAAATTGCCGTCGAGTGGGTGCCGATTGAAACGGTGGCCTCCCCTGATGAAAGGCGGCTCGCTCAGTACATCCGTCAGTCCGAAGGCAAGCACGTCATCCCCGCTCCGACCATGGAGGTGCGGAAGTCCTTTTCTGGATATTTGGTCGATCCGTTGCGCTTCATCTTTCGAAAAAAAGGATTGCAGGTGGAGGTCGAAAAGTCCATCGTCCGCCCTGCTTATTCTAGTCTCGGGCGATTTTATATTGCCGACACGGTGCTGACCGGAATTGTGGTGCACGCGGCCCATCGAGTGCCAGGAATCGCGCGCGTCTCTCGGGTCATGGTACAATCGTCGCAAGAAGGCATCGTGATTCAGTTGGATGTCACGCCATCCATCACCCGTCATTTGTTTAGTCTCCTCCATCAAGTGCAAGGGGAGATTCGCCGGGACATTGAGATGATGACATCGATCAACGTGCTGACGGTCGAGGTGGCGGCCCGGCGCATAGTCATGGACAGTTAGCCAAAGGAGACGAGCGACGCATGCCGCGTCTTTTGGTCGTGGACGACGAACAGGCCATTTCCGAGCTAGTCAGCTTTCACCTTACCCGTGAAGGGTATCAAGTGGAAACCGAGGAAGACGGTCGTCAAGCGGTGGACCGCGTGCTCAGGGAACCGTTTGATTTGGTTATTTTGGATGTCATGTTGCCTGGCCTTTCTGGGCTGGAGGCGTGTCGTGCCATCCGGCAAAGCACCGATGTACCCATTATTATGCTGACCGCCCGAAAAGACGAGGTGGATCGGGTGTTGGGGCTTGAACTGGGTGCCGATGATTATGTCACCAAACCTTTTTCGCCGCGCGAGCTGACCGCCCGGGTAAAAGCCATCTTGCGGAGAAGTGCCAAAGGGCGGGAGGACAACGGCGAAGTTCGCTTGCCCGGTCTGGATGTGGACCCGGAAAGGCGGAGCGTCCTGGTGGACGGGGAGCCTGTGAACCTCACGTTTACGGAATTCGAACTACTAACTATTCTAGCCCGCAATCCCGGTCGTGCCTTCACGCGTGATGAACTCTTGGTCCGTGTGTGGGGCGAGGACTTTTATGGCGATTCCCGCACAGTTGATGTGCATGTGCGGCATCTCCGGGAAAAATTGCACGAGGACCCGCAAAAGCCTCGCTTCATCGAGACGGTGCGCGGCGTCGGTTATCGGTTTCGCCAAGCATGAGAACGCTCGGCCGCGCCAACGTGTTTCTGGTTCCCGCCTCCCTTTTTTTGGCCACCCTCGGCCTCTTATTATTGCGCGTGCCCAAAGGACCCCTGTGGGCGGCGCTCTGCTTTCTGGTGGCATGGGTGTGGGTGGTGCGATATCTGCTGACTTGGCGGCAGCAACGCCGCCTTTTGTCCGAATCGGTAGTGCAACTGAAAGATACCGTAGATCGCTGGGCGTCCGGGGATTTGCAGGCGCGGGTATATCTCGATCAGGACGATCCGTTGGATTCGCTGGCCCATGGCATGAATCGGGTGGCGGAGGTTTTAATGGAGCGCACCCGCGATTTGGAGGAAGACAAAAAGCAGTTGGAAGCCATCCTGACCAGCATGGCCAACGGCATCATCATTTTGAACCACGGGCTGACCATTACCCTCATCAACCGGGCCGCCCGCGACATGTTCCGGATTCAGGAGCCCTCTATCACGGGGCGCCACCTCTTGGAAGTCATCCGGGATGTCCGCATCGACGATGCGGTCCATCGAGTCACTCGCCAAGGCGGAAGCGAGACGATGGAGTGGAGTCCTCCCGATCAGGAAGGGCTGGTGGTGGAATGTACCATCGCTGCATTGCCGGAAACAGTGGGGGGGCTGGGCGCAGTGATTGTGTCCCGCGATATTTCCCTGCAAAGCCAACTGGATCGGATGCGACAAGATTTTGTCGCCAATGTCAGTCACGAGTTGCAGACTCCGTTAACTATCATCCGAGGATTCACGGAAACCCTCATGGAGGATGCCGACAACATCGACGAGGAGTCACGTCGGCGGTTCACCCATCTCATCCACGAGGAAGCTAATCGCATGAGCCGGCTGGTAGACGATTTGCTTACACTTTCCCGTATGGAACACCACTCGCTGCCCTTTACCTTGGAGGGGGTGGACATCGCCATGCTGGCGGAATCAGTCGTCTCGCGGATGGCCCCTCGTGCTGAGGAAGCGGGGCTTACCCTGGAGGCACGCATCCCGTCCGTGCTGCCGTTGGTTTCCGGGGATGCCGATCGGTTGCAGGAGGTCTTCCTCAACCTGGTGCAAAATGCCATCCAGTACACGCCAAGCGGGGGACAAGTCACGGTGTCCGCCCAATCCAACGCGGCCGAAAGTCTGGTGGGGATTTCCGTTCAGGATACGGGCATCGGTATTCCCAGCACCGACTTGCCGCGTATTTTCGAACGCTTCTATCGCGTGGACAAGGCCCGTTCCCGTGCGTCCGGAGGAACTGGGCTTGGCCTCGCCATCGTGAAGCACATCATTGAACTTCACCATGGCCGCATACAAGTAAACAGTACGGTAGGACAGGGGACTGAATTCATTGTCTGGTTGCCGCAGTATCGAGAGAACGGGGGATAGCGGGTGATGGCTTGGATGTGGGCGCTGCTTCTTACGGTGTTGGCGATGACTTCAGGGGCCGTAGGCGCCAATTCTGGGCGGGCGCATCTTTCGGTCGTGGGGGCCACAAGCGTGCTCGCCTATCTTCGCCGGGCGGTACCCGAATGGGAAAGAAATCACCCGGGCTACACCGTCTCGCTCTCGGGCGGCGGATCGGTTGCCGGTCTGGTTGAAGTGAGCCAAGGACGTGCTAGCCTCGCCGTGTCAGATATTCCCCCACGGGAAGAATGGACCGGATCAAAACCGCTGGTGGCCGTGCCCTTGGGCCGTTTGCCGGTGGTCTTCATCGTCAACCAGACAGTTCCAGCTCGAGCGGTCAGGGTAAAGACCCTACGGGCCTTGCTCGCGGGGCGCGAGACTACTTGGCCGAGGACCCGCGTGCCGGTGGTGGTGATGACCCGACCGCTTGCGTCCGGAGCGCTTCAGGTCGTGCGGTGGCGGGTATTGGGAGGCCAACGTCTGAGCCCGCGGGCGATTGTGCAATTGTCGAACGGGGCTATGTTGGCGGCCGTGCGCGAAACACCGGGGGCGATTGGTTTCCTGGAAACGGGACGGGTGCCCGCCGGCGTCCGCACACTAGCCATTGACGGTCGAGAGTATAGCGCCCGGTCGCCGGCTGACTGGTCCTACTTTTCCACCCCGACCCTCTACTATCGTGTGGATGCTAGTCCCGAGGTGCGAGACCTGGCGCAGTTTTTGGCCTCCCGCGGATTTCGTGCGCAGTACGGGATAACCGGAGACGCTTCGTGATGACACTTCGATCGGGGCGCGACCGCCTTCCCAACCGGATGGCGATGGGGGCGGCGCTTGTCTTTGGCTTACTCGGCAGTTCGCTCATCGCCTCGCTGATATTAGGAGGGTGGCGAATTTTGGGGGAACCCCGGGCCTTGGCCAACTTGCTCTCGAACGTCTGGGATCCATTGGCGGGGCACTATGGCATTGGCCCGTTCGTGGTGGGAACGGTGGTGGTGTCCTTATTGGCGCTGGTGGTCTCGGTGCCCTTGGCACTGGGAACGGCGGTCGTGGTCTCTCAGAGCGTCGGCCGCTGGGTGAAGGAGTCAGCTACCCAAGCCCTGAACGTGTTGACGGCTGTGCCCTCGGTTATTTTTGGATGGTGGGGCCTCCAGATGGTGGTTCCATGGGTTCGAACGCACGCCGGCGGACCGGGATTTAGTCTTCTGGCGGCCGGTTTGGTACTCGCTCTCATGGTGCTTCCAACCTTGGCCCTGTTTTTTACCCAAGCGCTCGCGCGGGTGCCGGAGACCTACCGTGAGGCGTCCTTGGCCTTGGGAGGAACGCCGGACCGTACACTGGTGCGGGTGATATTACGCTGCGCCCTGCCCGGACTCTTAAACGGACTCTTTGTGGGGGTAGCCCGGGCTTTGGGAGAGACCATGGCCGTGCAGATGGTGATTGGCGGAAACACGCTGATGCCGTCTGGGCTCCGAGACCCCGGCGCCACCCTTACGACGCAGATCATCACCGATATGACGGTCTTTCCGCCGGGCACGCGAGGTCACGCGGTACTGGACGTCATGGCGCTCATTTTGATGATTGGGATGTATCTCTTGGTGCGCCTTTCGGAGCGATGGGGGCGGCTCTCATGAGGCGCGGACGAACTCTTCACCGATTGGCGTGGATTTTGATGATGTTGTCGGCGGCCGGTTTCGTCGCGGTGCTTAGCAGCGTGTTGCTCCGGGGATTTCCCGATCTGACTTGGCCGTTCCTGTCCTCCTGGCCCAATGAGGCCACCGGGGGCGGGGGAATCTTGCCGGAGCTTATCAACACCGTGGTGATGGTCGGGATGGCCCTCCTGGTTACAGCCCCTATCGGCATCGCCGTCGCCATCTATCAACGGGAATACCGCCTGAAGCCGCAATCGGCACTGCAGCATTTGAGCGCCACCTGGCTTGCCGCCCCGACCATTGTGGTTGCCCTAGTCGTCTATCGCGTGGCCGTGGGCTGGTTTCACTGGCCGGTCTCCATCCTGACCGGCACGCTCGCCTTGGCGGTGATTAACCTCCCGTTTATGGTTTCGGTGGCCGAAGCGGCCATTGGCGGCGTACCGGATAGCTACCGGCTGGCGTCGCTTGCCCTGGGGGCCAGCCGATTTGAGACGGTCACGCGGGTGGTGCTTCCGGCCGCCGCATCGCCCTTAATCGAAGGCTTGGGGATGGCGGCAGCGCGTTTGGCCGGAGAGTCAGCGGCCTTAATCGTTACCGCTGGCGTGAACGTCTCTCGCCATTTCGGGCTCTTCTCGCCGGGTGAAACACTAGCGGTGCACATTTGGTATATTCGCACCGAGGGGGTGGCTCTCGGACGGGATACGGCCTCGGCTGCCACGGGGGTTGTCTTATTGATTCTGGTCACCGTGCTGTTGTGGATCAGTCGCAGGCTCGCCCGCTGGTTCGAATAAGGAAAGGGGGAGAGGTGGTGCCGGAGATTCGGATAGAAAACCTGTCAGTATGGTACGACCGGCAACGGGCCCTGAAAGACATCACGGTGACCGTGCCGGCGGGTTCGGTGATGGCCCTCATTGGGCCCTCGGGCTGCGGCAAGTCCACCTTTCTTCGGGCCATTAATCGCCTCATCGAGGAAAGTGCAGCGCGCTTTCGTGTTAGTGGCAGCATTCATGTGGCTGATTTAGATGTATACCACCCCTCGACCGATGTCAATGAGCTCCGCCGGCGGGTGGGTATGGTGTTTCAGACCCCCAATCCCTTTCCCTTCAGTATTTTCGATAATGTCGCCTATGGACCCCGTCTCAAGGGGGTCGCTGATTCGGGGGCTCTTCGCCGCATTGTTGAGCGAAGTTTAAAGCAGGCGGCTCTCTGGGATGAGGTTCGGGGGAAACTTCGCCGACCGGCGTTGGCGTTGTCCGGGGGCCAACAGCAACGGCTCTGCATCGCGCGAGCATTGGCGGTTGACCCCGACGTGTTGTTGATGGACGAACCGACGGCTTCGTTGGATCCGTTGTCGACCAGCAAGATTGAGGAGCTGGTGGCTGATTTACGACGACGCTACACCATTCTCATGGTGACGCATAATCTCCGCCAAGCGGCTCGGATCTCCGATTTCACTGCATTCTTTGCCGAGGGTACGCTGGTCGAGGTGGGCGACACGCGGCAAATCTTTACCGCGCCAACCGATCCGAGAACGGAACAATATTTGACGGGGCGGTACGAGGAGTAGTTGTTCGGTGGTGCCTACGGGAGCGACCACCGGGCGATTTTAAACTTATGGTCCCCGCATAAAGATAGCCCAGGGGCTGCAGAAGATGATCTGCAGCCCCTGGGCCTGTTCGTTCTCGAGGGGTTTACGACCCGATGGATGTGATGGGCTGATCCACGTTCAGGTCTTCCTCCGCATCGGATGCGATCTGGGCGTTTGGTAGGCGACTTGCCACACCCCAGTAATAGAAACCCAGGGAAATTATGCCGACCACGATAGAATCTGTCACAGGACCGGGGATCAAGGGGTGTTTCATTGGGCCAAAGACCCCGCTAATGTATGTCATGATGCCCATGACAATGTAGTACGCGATAACCCAGATGCCCGCCTTCCAGTCGCGCTTGAGCCGTGCCAACGATTCTGGGCCCTTGTCCATGAAGGCAAAATACAGGATGAGGGATCCGAGTGTCATGGCAATGAGAATGCGATCAGTCGTCCAACCGGACCAAAATACAATCCAGGTGCCGGCCACAAATGCGAGAGGAGCGATAATCTTGTGCCCCGCGAGCTTAAACGGTCGATTCGCGTCGGGCGCCGACTTGCGAAGCGAGGACAGGGATACCGGACCCAGCACGTAGGTTAATACGGTGGCCGAGGTGACGGCGGTGACCAATCCTGCCCAGGAGTGGAAGTTGGCGGGCAAAATCCAAACCACGGCCAGGATGAGCGACAGGACGATCGCAGGACGAGGCAACCCCGTCTTGGGGTCGACTTTGCTGAAGATGCTATAGAAATACCCGTTTTTAGACCAGGCGTAGCTCATGCGTGCTGTACTGCTGAGATAGATATTGCCTGTTCCTGCTGGGGACAGCACGGCATCGGCGAACAGAAGCGCCGCCAACCAACCAAACCCTAGCAATAATGCGACATTGGCAAAGGGAGAGGTAAAGGTTAACCCTGCCCAGCCGTGATGCAGCTGCGAGGCTGGAATAGCCCCAATAAACACTATTTGCAACAGGATGTAGATGACAGCCCCAATGAGAAGCGAGAGGATGATAGCCATTGGCACGGTTCGTTGTGGATTTTTGGCTTCGCCGGCAAATTCGACTGGTTGCCGAAAACCAAGGAACGAGAACACGATACCTGCCCCGGGAAGTGAGATTAACACCCCCGATAATCCACCGGGGTGGGAACCCCCGATACTAAAGTTGTGGGGATGAAACTGGGTGAATAGGATGACAATAGTCAAGAGTGGAAGGATGAACTTCAACAATGTGACTACGGAGTTGACCTTACCAAAGAGATTGACACTCCAGTAATTGACCAGAAAGAAGAGAACCAGGAAGACAATTTCTACCAACAAGCCTAAGGCTGTGTAGTTACCGCTAGTAGAGTGCGGTACGGTTAATGCGGGAATGTAGTAGGCCGCATATTGTCGCACGGCCGAAGCTTCGATGCCGGCCACGCTTGATGTCGCGAGGAGATAGGCGAAGCCGTTCATAAAGCCGGCCAGCGATCCGTGTGAAAACTCAGGGTAACGAATGACACCGCCGGATCGGGGCCATGCGGCTCCTAATTCGGCATAAACTAGACCAATGAATAGAACTGCCACAGCGCCAAAGACCCAGCCGGTCCAAGCCACTCCCCCAGCATCCTGGGAGGCAGCCATCGCTGAGAACAGCCATCCTGAACCGATAATGGAGCCTAATCCCAAGAACGTCATGTCTGCGAGATTAAGCTTACGTTTAAACTTGCCTTGTTCCAAGAAAGGTCCTCCTTCCATCGTTGCCCTAAACCGGCCAACCCGATGTCGCTGTGGGATACCCTGGCGGCAAAGAGGTCGCCGACCGAATAAAGGGGGGATGCAGAATAATCCGAAGTGCACGAGCTATATTCGACGAAAAAGTGAAAATTCCTTCCGAGCGCTAAATTGTCAGAGTGTTAACGTCGACACTAGAAGATATGCGTCATGGCTTGCCGGCTTGTCGGGGACTTTGCTTTTTGTCCTGGGAAGGAATGACCGTGTGCGTGCCGAAGTAGACGGTACGTCATGAGACGGTGGAGAGGAGTCCACTATTGTGCAGGTGAGAAGGACGCAGGTGTCTTTGAGGGGCGGCGCTAACGTCCAGGTTTATGACACCGGTGAAGGCCCGGCATTGTTGATGCTTCATGCCGGCGTGTCGGACCATCGGATGTGGGATGACCAGTGGGAGAGGCTCCAGAATCACTTTCGGCTAGTCCGGTTTGACTGGCGGGGCTTCGGTGAGACGGCTCACACTCCCGGCGAGTTCAGCTATGCCGAAGATGTTCTCCGCATCATGGATGCCCTTCATATCGACCGGGCCATCTTAATGGCAGCCTCCTTTGGGGGCGGGGTGGCTATTCAGGTGGCCGTCGAGCATCCCGAGCGGGTAGCCAAGATGGTGTTGGTTGGACCCGGAGTGCCCGGATATCACGGGCACAACCCTCCGCACGTGGAGAGGGAATTTCGTCGCGCCGATGAGGCGTGGGATCGGGGAGATACGACCGACTTTCTTTCCCGAATGGAGGCGTTGTGGATCATCGGCCCAGGACGTCAAGAGGCGCAGGTGGATCCCGGCTATTTAGCTCGGGCGCGGACGTTGTTGGCGTCGATTGACCGCCCTCAAAATGGCGCCGAGTCGGATGGCGGTGGCAGATTGGCTGTGGGCCAGTTGAATCGGTTGACGATTCCCACCTTGGTGGTGGTCGGGGACCAGGACGTGCCCGAGGTGATGGACGCCGCCCAGTACCTCCGGGGCGCGTTGCCGGACGTCGAATTAGAGGTGATTCACGATGCGGCCCACCTACCAAATCTCGAAAAGCCGGTGGCGTTTCATCAGGTGTTGTCGCGCTGGCTCGGAATGAGGAAAGGGGCGTCCTAAGCGCAATTGAGCCAAGTTGGTGGCTGGCGTTAGAAAGAGACCCGGTTGACGGGTCGCAAGGAGGACGAACGGATTATGCCGACCATTCAACAATATCTATCGGCACGTTCAGCGATGTCGCCGGCCTTTTCGCCGGGGACCCAGCGCTGGTACTTTCTTATGAACCTTACGGGGACGGCGCAAATTTACTCGCTGGAAAAGCCAGGTGCATGGCCGGACATGATCACCGACTTTCCGGAGCGGGTCACCGCAATATTCCCCGCCCCCCATGAAAAGGGGCTCCTCTATACCCGCGATCACGGTGGCAATGAGTATCACCAATTTTTCTGGATAAATCTCGAAACCGGGGATACGACGACCCTAACCGACAACCCGCGAGCGATGCAGGTGTTTGGGGCCTACGCGCCCGACGGGTGTTCTATCGCCTATACGTCCACGCTGCGGAACGGTCGCGATTACGATTTATACGTGATGCCTGTGCACCGCCCGAGGGATGTCCGCTTGATCCGTCATTTGAAGGGCCATTGGGAGGTGTGCGACTGGAATGAACAGGGTTTTCTCTTGCAAGAGCGGGTGGCTCATGGCGTGGACGAGCGTCTCTACCGCTTGAGCCCGGATGGTGCCCGACTAACGCCACTTTCGCGCCATGAGGAGGCCGCAGTATTCGCGGACCCGGTGCAAGGGCCAAACGGCGCGCTCTATGTGCGCACCGACTATCGTCACGATTTCGTGGGCTTAGCCCGGTTGGATGATGAGGGCGTCCCCCACTTTCTGGTGGAAGAATCTCAGGATGTGGATTTGCTGGTGGGCAACGATGCCCACACCCATGCGGCCTACACGCTGAACCGGGAAGGCTACAGCGAGTTACATATCCGGGCATTGGATCAGGGCAGAGATGGCCGGATCCCCAACTTTGACAATCATGTGATTTTAGAGATCCGATTTTCGCCGGATGGCCGGCAATTGGCGGTGACCCACACGGCTCCCGATGAAACCATGAATATTTCCTTGGTAGAGGTCGATGACGGCACGGTGCGCCCCTTGACCCACGCGCGCATGCCTGGGCTTTGGGGCGCGACCTTCGTACGCCCCGAGACCATCCGCTATGCTAGTTTCGATGGGCTTCAAGTACCGGCCTTCCTCTACCGCCCGAAATCCGACCAAGATGTTCCGGTGGTTGTCAGCGTGCATGGGGGTCCTGAGGCACAAGAGGCGCCGCTCTTTAACCCCTGGTATCAGTGTCTGGTCAACCATGGGTACGCCGTGGTCGCCCCCAATGTCCGGGGGAGTACAGGCTATGGTAAAACGTATAGCCACATGGATGACCGGGAAAAGCGCATGGACTCCGTCAAGGATCTGAAAGCGCTGGTCGAGTGGATTCGCCAAGAACCGGGTCTCGATGACACCCGAATTGCCCTCTATGGGGGCTCGTACGGCGGCTTCATGGTCCTTTCGGGCATTACTCAGTTTCCCGATCGGTTTCGGGCGGCCGTGGATATTGTGGGTATTGCCAACTTAGAGAGCTTCTTAGAGAATACCAGCGAATACCGCCGTGCCCTTCGTGAAGTGGAATACGGGTATTTGGATCGAGATCGGGCGTTTTTGAGAAAGTTTTCTCCCATTCACGCGGTCGACCGGATTCAAGCCCCGCTTTATGTGGCCCATGGGGCCAATGATCCACGGGTACCGCTGAGTGAGGCAGAGCAGATTGTGGGGGCACTTCGCTCGCGAAATCACCCGGTCGTGTTTCGCGTCTTTCCTGATGAGGGACATGGTGTTGCCAAAATGGCCAACCGCCTTACCCTCTATCAGGAAATTCTTCAGTTCCTGGATCAGAACTTGAAGGCGTAGCGAGGCCGGGCCCTCAGTTGAGGACAGTTCCGGGTTCTACAACGCATAACCTAGGGCGTAGGCCGAGAGGGAGCTTTGACATGATTCGGCAATACTTCGGCGATCAGTTGGTGGAGCTTGAACAAGAGTTGCTCCGCATGGGAGCCTTGGTGGAGGATCAGTTGCGCGCAGCGGTGCGCTCGTTGACGGAGAAGAACAGCACCTTGGCTAAGGAAGTGATCGATGAGGATGATCGCGTCGACCAGATGGAAATGGATATTGAGCGGCGGTGTCTGACGCTTCTCGCCCTGCAACAGCCCTTGGCAGGGGATTTGCGCATCATTTCTACGGCGCTTAAAATCATCACCGATCTTGAACGCATGGCCGATCACGCGACGGACATTGCCAAGGTCACCTTGCGCCTGCAAAATCAGGCGTTTGTGAAGCCGTTGGTGGATATTCCGGAAATGGCCCGCCTCGCAAGCTCCATGGTACGGTTGGCGTTGAATGCCTACGTGCACCGTAGCATTGACGAGGCGGCGACCATGATTCGTCTGGACGATGATGTGGATCATCTCTATGCGGCCATTTTCCGTGACCTCATTGATCTCATGCGCGACCATCCTGAGGCGGTCGGGCAGGGTACCCATCTTTTGTTTGTGGCCAACTATATCGAACGAGTGGCCGACCACGCGACCAATATCGGAGAGTGGGTCATCTTCATGGTCACGGGGGAGCGCAAGGAAATGAATGACTAGCTATGGCCTATCGCCAAGATTCGGTACAATGGGATCAATCTGGGATTGGAGGGGATACTATCGTGGTCAGAGTGGGAATCAACGGGTTCGGCAGTATCGGTCGACGATTCTTTCGCATTGCGAGCCAACGGCACGACTTCGAGGTTGTGGCCATCAACAGCATTGGGGACGTCGACGCACAAGCACACCTCTTGAAGTACGACAGTAACTACGGGCGTTTTCCCGGCGAGGTTTCCGTCGACGGGGACCGGCTTTTGGTTGATGGTCGTGCCATCCGCGTTTTTTCGGAGAAGAATCCGGCGGACATTCCGTGGCGGGAAGCGGGTGTGGACATTGTGGTGGAGTCGACCGGGGTTTTCACCAAGGCGGAGAAGGCGCGGGCCCACATTGATGGGGCGGGCGCTAAGCGCGTCATCATTTCTGCTCCGGCTCAGGGAGAGGATATCACCATTGTTTTGGGGGTCAATGACGACCAGTATGACCCCAGCCGTCACCACATCATTTCCAATGCCTCCTGCACGACCAATTGTTTGGCGCCGGTTGCCAAGGTTCTCCATGAGACCTTCGGGATTGTGAACGGGCTTATGACCACGGTGCATTCCTATACCAACGATCAACGCCTCTTGGATTTGGAACATAAGGATCCGCGGCGCGCCCGCGCGGCCGCGCAAAATATTATTCCCAGCAGCACCGGGGCGGCTAAAGCGTTGCACCTGGTTCTGCCGGACTTAAAGGGCAAGCTGAACGGGATGTCGCTTCGTGTGCCTACGCCGGTGGTGTCGGTGGTCGATCTGGTGGTCAATACAGAAAAGGCCCTCGACCGGGATGCGGTCAATCAAGCGTTCCAACAAGCATCGAACGGTGATCTTAAGGGAATTCTTGAATACACCGAGGAGCCCTTGGTATCCGGAGACTTTAAGGGGGACCCGCACTCCAGTATCGTCGACGGACAAGAGACCATGGCCATGGGCGACCATATGGTGAAGGTTTTGGCCTGGTATGACAATGAATGGGGTTATGCCAACCGTCTGGTGGAGTTGACGGCGCTGGTGGCGAAGCGGGATGCGTAACCCATTCCCGTTTCGCACCTTGGATGCGCTGCCGGGCGTTGAGGGACGGCGTGTATTGGTTCGCGTGGACTTTAACGTGCCAGTGGACGATGACGGTCGCATTACCGATGACACACGGATTCGGGGCGTCTTGGACACCTTATCGGATCTGAGGCGCCGGGGCGCCGCTTTGATCCTCATGAGCCATCGGGGGCGTCCCAAGGGGTGGGGCGAGGCTTCCATGGAGGTAGTAGTGCCCCGGCTTTCCGAGCGACTGGAGACCGACGTGGCGTTTGTGGATGACCTCGTGGGCGAGCAGGCCGTCAGGGCAAGCCAGAGACTCCGACCTGCGGAAGTTCTACTACTCCAGAACCTCCGCTATGACCCCGGGGAAAAAGGGGCCGATCCGGCATTTGCCCGAAAGCTAGCGGCGTTGGGAGATCTCTATGTGAACGACGCGTTCGGGACGGCGCACCGTAAGGATGCGTCGGTTGCTCTGGTCCCAAGCCTTATTCCCGGTTATGCGGGGCGGCTGATGGAACGGGAACTTTCGGCCCTGTCGGAACTCCTCCACCATGCGGAGCGTCCGTACTGGGCGGTGGTGGGCGGGTCTAAGGTGAGCGACAAGGTCGAGTTGCTGGATGCCCTTTTAGACCGGGTGGACGGTTTAGTGGTGGGGGGTGGAATGGCCAACACCTTTCTCGTCGCCCAGGAAAAAGACATGGGGGCCTCCAAGGTAGAAGCGGAGGCGGTCGACACCGCCAAAAAGCTCCTGGAGAAGGCGGCGGCTCGCGATATCCCGGTGGTGCTGCCGAGTCGTGTAACGGCTGCCAAAGGGTTTAGCAAGGATGCATCCTATCGCGCCATTGCTCCCGGCCAGCTTGAGAGCGATGAAATGGCCCTCGATGTCTCGGAAGAGGCTGTCGAGGAAATGCTGAACGCCCTTAGCGGCGCCAAATCGGTGCTATGGAATGGGCCGATGGGGGTATTCGAATGGGAACCGTTCGCGGAAGGAACCCTCCGCATGGCTCGCGGGTTGGCCAAACTGAACGGACGTGTGGTGGTTGGCGGCGGGGATTCAGTGGCGGCCTGCCGCCTAGCCGGGGTGACCGAGAAACTCTGGCACGTCTCGACGGGAGGCGGGGCCACGCTGGAGTTCCTCCAGGGGAAGGCTCTGCCCGGAGTTGAAGCGCTGATTAATTCGGTAAAGGGATGATGGTGTGTCGCACCCATTGATTGTGGCCAACTGGAAGATGCATAAGACCGTCCATCAGTCGATTGCCTTCGCGAAAGAACTCTTGCGACGCCTGGACAGTATGCCCGAAGACCTGCCCGATCAAGTGATCTGTCCCACCTTGCCGGCACTCTTCTCGGTGGCCTCCCGGCTCCGCGGGACCCCCCTTCGCGTAGGAGCGCAAACACTAGACTTGGGCCGCGAGGGCGCCAACACCGGGGCTGTCTCGGCATATCTGGTGCGGGAGGCGGGCGCCGACTTTGTCATTTTAGGACACTCTGAACGGCGGAGTTTATATGGTGAAGACGACGCGTTGGTGGCGGAGAAGACCCGGGCAGCCTGGGACTGCGGACTCATGCCGATTGTCTGTGTGGGAGAGAGCCCTGATGAAAGAAAGCGCGGGGCGACGGACGACGTGATTCGGCGCCAAGTATCGGCCATCGTCGAAACCGAGGGGGACGACTGGCGGGACCCGATGATTATCTTTGCCTATGAGCCGCTCTGGGCCATTGGTACGGGGGAGGTGGCCAGTCCCGAAGAAGCGGACCGGGTGGCAGCCCTGATTCGCGATTGGGTCGGGCACCTGCGCCCCGAAGTGGCGCAAACCATCCGAATTTTGTATGGGGGATCCGTCAAGGCCGAGAACGCGGCCGGATTTGCCGCATCACCGCATATTGACGGCGCGCTGGTCGGCGGGGCTTCGTTGGATGTGGACCAGTGGTTGGCCTTGATTCAGGCTTGGAGGGAGGTTGAGGCGTCATGAGGCCAGTCGTGCTGATGGTGCTGGACGGATGGGGAATCCGGCAGGCGTCGGATGGCAACGCCATTCATGGGAGAGATCAACGGTTTCATGAGCTCCGCAAGAAATACCCCACGACCGAGGTTCAGGCCCATGGACGCGCCGTGGGCCTCATGCCGGATCAAATGGGCGATTCCAATGTGGGCCATCTGACCATCGGGGCGGGGCGGATTGTCAAGCAAAATCTGCCGCGTATTACCGATGCTGTGGAGTCCGGGGAGTTAGCTAAAAATGGCGTTCTCCAAGAGGCGCTCCGCCAGGCGCGCGGTCATCGCCTCCATCTCCTGGGGCTTTTATCTCCGGGTGGGGTGCACAGCCACCAATCCCACCTCGCGGCGCTTTTAAAAATGGCGAAAGACGCGGATTTGACGGATGTGTTTTGCCATGTGTGGCTTGACGGGAGGGATGTTCCTCCCTCCAGTGCTATGCGCTCCTTGGAGTATTTGGCCAACGTCCTCAATTCCGTTGGGGTTGGACAAGTTGCCAGCGTGGCCGGCCGATATTATGCGATGGATCGGGACCGCCGCTGGGATCGGACTGAAAAGGCGTATCGGGCCATGGTTCAGGGTCAGGGGGCGACGGCGAAAAGTGCCCCGGAGGCGCTCGATCAATCGTATCAACAGGATAAGAGCGATGAATTTGTTGTTCCTACGGTCATCGTCGACGAGGACGACCAACCGCTGACGACCATTTCTGAAGACGACGTAGTGCTGGTTTTTAATTTTCGGGCCGACCGGGTGCGCCAAATTACCCGTGCCTTGGCTGACCCCGAGTTCTCGGAGTTCGATCGACCGTTTAAAAAGGTTACTGTCTATGGGATGACCGCCTATGATGAGGAGTTTTTGCTACCCCATCTATTTGATCGCCCCAGCGTGCCGAACAATTTGGCCGAGTGGCTCGCCAAGCATCAAAAGACGCAGCTGCATACGGCCGAAACGGAAAAATATGCGCATGTGACTTTCTTTTTTAATGGTGGGCAGGAGAAAGTCTATCAGGGCGAGGACCGGAAGCTCATTCCCTCGCCGAAAGTGGCGACTTACGATCAAGAGCCGGCCATGAGCGCTAGTAAAATTGCCGATACCGTGATCGAGGATCTGAGCCGCGGAGGGCATGAATTTATCTTGTTGAACTTTGCCAACGCTGACATGGTCGGTCATACTGGGAAACTAGAATCGGCTCAAGCAGCAGTGGAGGCCACGGATCGTGAAATCGGTCGGATTGCCGACGCGGTCTTGGAGCGGCATGGGCTCTTGGCCATTGTCGCGGATCATGGCAATGCCGAAATGATGAAGGACGAGGACGGGCACCCGCATACCAATCACACGACCAATCCAGTGCCGTTTACCATCATTGCCGAATCGGATTGGTTGAAGGGTCGGACGCTCACCCCAGGGGGACTTCGGGATGTGGCGCCGACGGTGATGGAATTAATGGGACTTCCCATCCCGGCAGAAATGACCGGACACTCACTGCTCAAAGAGGGGAGCGGGACCACGGATGAATGACACCATACGCTCGATTCACGCGATAGAAATCTTGGACTCACGCGGCAACCCCACGGTGGCTGTGCGGGTGACACTGGAGGACGGTTCGGAGGGACTCAGCCGGGTGCCCTCGGGCGCGTCGACGGGGGCTCATGAAGCGGTCGAACTGCGCGATGGCGGCCACCGTTATGGGGGCCGGGGCGTGCTGACGGTACTTCGGAACGTGAACGACATCATTGTCCCCGCCTTAATTGGTCAAGCGGCTCGTCACCAAGACGGAATTGACCAGCAGCTGTTGGAGTTGGATGCCACCGAGCAGAAGTCCAAGCTAGGAGCCAATGCCATTCTTGGGGTGTCAATGGCGGTGATGCGGGCGGCGTCCCTTTCATTTCGGCAGCCGTTGTATCGCTATCTAGGCGGAACTCAAGCCCGCACCCTCCCCGTTCCCCTGTTAAACGTGTTGAATGGGGGTGCGCATGCGGACAATAACGTGGATATCCAAGAGTTCATGATTGTTCCGGCCGGGGCGGGGACATTTTCAGAAGCCATGCAAATGGCCGCCGAAACCTATCACGCCTTAAAAGCGCTTTTGAAAGAGCGGGGACTTCGGACCGCAGTGGGCGATGAAGGGGGCTTCGCTCCCGATTTGAATGGTGACCATGAGGCTCTCGATTTGCTCGTTAAGGCGATTGAACAAGCCGGGCTTCGACCTGGCGAGGACGTGGCTTTGGCCCTGGATGTGGCCGCCACGGAGCTTTATCATGACGGCATCTATCATCTCGGAAACGAGTCTAAATCCAAAGATGCGATGATCCAGTGGTACCAGGAACTCGTCCAAGCCTATCCGGTGATTTCCATTGAGGACGGGTTGGCCGAAGACGATTGGGACGGTTGGAAGAAGCTCAATCAGGCGATGGGGGGTCAGATCCAATTAGTCGGGGACGATCTCTTTGTGACCAACCCCTCCCGTATTCAGCGAGGCTTGGCCGAGAACGTGGCCAATGCGGTGCTGATTAAGCTGAATCAAATTGGGACGGTCAGCGAAACCTTAGAAGCGATGCGTATGGCTCAACGCCGGGGTTGGCGGGCCGTGGTGTCGCACCGCTCGGGGGAAACCGAAGACACCACTATCGCCGACCTCACGGTCGCCACGAATAGTGGGCAAATAAAGACGGGCGCTCCGGCTCGTAGTGAACGGGTGGCCAAATACAACCGGCTATTGATGATTGAGGCAGAGGATTCGGGATTGGAATTTGCCGGCTGGGAGGCATTTCGTCGTTGAACTTGGAGCTGAGGCAGGTAGCCGACGGGGTTTACGCGACTTCGCGAGCTGCTATGCAGGTAGAAGTCGCGGACGTGATTGTGTTCGACATGGACGGGGTACTCATGGATGTGCGCCATAGCTATCCCGTCGTAATCTCCAAAACGGTTGACCGTTTTTTGCAAGAAAGCGGATTTAGTGGCGACCAGGTGGCCGTAACGCCTGATGAGACCGCGTACTTTAAGGCTGCGGGTGGGTTTAACTCGGATTGGGCGCTGGCGCAGGGACTGGTCCTCATTTACCTGGTCAAGGCAGAATTGGCGGGTTCGCGGCAGATTGACGGGCTTCGCAATTTGGCGCCCGACATGGCCACCATCGCGCGATCGGCAGGGCAATACGGGGGAGGATTGGCCGGGTTGGAGACGGCACTTTCCCACTTGCTGGAGACCCGCGAACTCGATCGTTTGAAGAGTGGGGCTTGGGATCGAGCTCGCATCACGCGCTTGGCGCAAGAATTCTATGCGGGTGACCAGGCGGAAGCGGTATTTGGGATCTCCAACGATACCATTAGCGGGGACGGACTGATGTTGACCGAGCGGCCACTGGTCGATCGCGACGTTCTTTTGTCGGCACCCTTTCGTTATGGGCTATATACCGGACGCAATCGCGGAGAAGTTGCGACCGCCTTGGAAATGGCGCATCTCGGCGGGGTTTTCGCCGAAGAGGCTTTAATTACGGAGTCATTGGGCATCCGTAAGCCCGACCCAACGGGGCTTTTTCGGGTGGCGACGGTGCTCCAGCCTAAACTCATGATTTACGCCGGGGATAACTTGGATGACTGGCAGACGGCCGCCCGCTATGAAGCCGAGCGGGGCCTCGACGAACCCCCTTGTGTTTTCTGCGGAGTCCTCGGCGGGTCCCCCGGGCCCTTAAGTTACAGCCTCTTTCAAGAGCGCGGCGTGGATTTGATGACCAAGAGCGTACCGTTGCTGCTCCGTTGGGTGACGGAGAGAAAGCAACGCCTATCTAGCCTCTAAACATTGTCCCTTGATAAAAGCCGGTTCGTGGGATATCTTGGAAATGAATTCCCGGGCCGACCCATGCCTCGGGTCTCTAGGAGGTGGCATGCATGGCAGAAGAGATGGACACGGAAGTTCGGGGCCTTCCTCGCATTAATGAGCCGGCGCCCGATTTTGAGGCCGATAGTACTCATGGCCCCATTCGTCTCTCCAATTATCGTGGCAAGTGGGTGATGTTGTTTTCCCACCCCGCAGACTTTACGCCGGTCTGTACGACCGAGTTCATGGCGTTTGCCGAGGCCGAGCCGGAATTTCAAAAGCGGAATGTGCAACTGATCGGCCTATCCGTGGACTCGGTGCCTTCGCACTTGGCATGGACCTATTACATTGAAAAGGAACTGGGGGTACACATCCCATTTCCGGTCATCGCGGACTTAAAAATGGAAGTGAGCCGTCTTTACGGGATGATTCATCCGGGCGACAGCAATACCAACACAGTCCGGTCTGTCTTCTTTATTGATGACCAAGGAGTTATTCGCGCCATGCTGTACTATCCGTTGTCGCTTGGGCGGAGCGTTTCGGAACTGCTCCGGGTCTTCGACGGATTGCAGTTCAACCAGCAGGAGAAACTTGCGACGCCGGTCAATTGGACGCCCGGTCAACCGGCCGTATACCCGGCTCCGACAACGTCCGAGGCCCTCGAAAGCCGCGTTGAAGAGGATGCTGGGAAACCTAATCTCAAAGCTTGGTGGCTTAAGACCACGTCCTAATCGACCTCAGAACATAAGCCCCCCGGATTCGTTTCGGGGGCTTTTTCGCGTTCACACCTTTCTTGGGAGGCTTCATATCATGAGCATCATCACCAAGGGAGGGTGGGACATGACAGGCGAGCAAGAATTTGACCAAGGAGGTCTTAGCCGCTTTCATTATCGGCTCATCACCGTTGCCGGCCTGGGCACATTGTTCGATTCGATGGATGTCGGTATCGTATCCTTCGTCATGGCGGCCTTAATTCGGACATGGAGCTTGAATGATTTTTGGGCTGGCGTGGTGGGGAGTATTAATTTGGTTGGTATGGCCATTGGAGCCGCCGTGGCGGGGTCTCTGGCTGATCGTCTGGGGCGCCGACAGATGTTTATGCTGACCCTTTTAGTCTACAGTGTGGCCACAGGCGTGTCGGGCGTCTCGATTGCCCTTTGGATGCTGCTGCTCTGCCGTTTCGTGGTCGGCCTTGGGCTCGGTGGCGAGCTTCCGGTCACGACGACCATGGTTACGGAATACTTGCCTTCTCGCCAGCGCGGACGAGGCATCGTCTTGTTGGAGAGTTTCTGGGCCGTCGGCTGGCTCATTGCAGCGATTGTGTCCTTTATTGTGATCCCGGCTTGGGGCTGGCGGGTGGCCTTTTTCGTCGGAGCCATTCCCGCGCTGTACGTGCTCTACCTCAGGCGGGGAATTCCGGAGTCGCCGCGTTATTTGATGCGCACCGGCCGGTCTGAGGAGGCTCGCCAGGTGATGGCTCAAGCGGCGGGCCGGGAAATTGCGGCAACCACCGTGGCCGTACCCTCAAGGGTCACCCGCCCGCGCCTAAACGTGTTGTTTAAGCCCCCGTTTGGCCGGCGTACGGTGATGCTCTGGATATTGTGGTTGGGGATGAACTTCGCTTATTACGGCATGTTTTTGTGGCTGCCGTCGGTGTTGGTGGCTCACGGCTATTCGTTGGTCAATTCCTTCGGATATACCATGATTGTGACGGCCATGCAATTGCCCGGCTACTTTTCCGCCGCATGGCTCGTGGATAAGGTGGGGCGAAAGCTGGTGTTGGTGGTCTATGTGCTGTTGACCGCTCTGTTTGCGACCCTTTTTGGTCATGCCACCGGGGTGGCGGCGGTGTTGATTTACGGCTCTCTATTGGGCTTTTTCAATCTGGGGGCTTGGGGCACGACGTACGCCTACACGACCGAGCAGTATCCAACCATGGCCCGTGGCACGGGGTCCGGTTGGGCCATGGGCGTGGGCCGCATTGGTGGCATCGTCGGCCCCACGGTTGTGGGCGCGCTCTTGGCAAGCCACGACACGGTCTCCTCGATCTTTTGGATGTTTACCGTGGTGTTGGTCATGGTCGCCGTGATGGTGGCTTGGTTAGGACGGGAAACCCGGGGGCGCACGATGGCCGATATCGAACAAGGGCTGTGAGGCCGCTCTTTGCTCAAGTCGGGACGTCGGCGAGCTCGGCGTCCTGTTTATTTGGGAGTGTTGTCCATAGGTATGATATAATGGGACGACGTCGGTAACGGAGTCGGTTGAATGATGGCTATGAAGGGCTGGGATTTTCGTGAGCGTCGTGCTCATTATTGCTGAAATTGTGTTCGGGTTGGCCCTGATGGCGGCCATTTTGTTGCAAACCGGGTATACTCCCGGTATGGCGGGTGGCGCATTCGGAGGCGGCGTCCCGCAATCCGGCGGATATGGTGTGAAAAAGCAGGGCGTTGATGACTTGTTGGCCCGGGTGACAGTCGTGCTCGCCATTTTATTTGGGGTGGCAACGTTATTGCTCGCACGCTTCTGGTAGGCCGTGCGTTCGGAAGATACATGAGCCTCTAGTCACCCCATTGGGGCTTGGCTGGAGGTTTTCGTTTTCAGGCGAGAAGGAGCGGGGATTGGCCAAACAACGGAGATTTATACCGGAAAATTTTCAAGAAAAGATTTTTGCCCTCTTGTCCCATAGTGGACCGATGGCGGAAGGACAAGTGGCCTCGAGGCTTTCGGGCAATCAAAAGCCGACCAAAGGCCTCTATCGCGCCCTGTCCGAGATGCGCCGCGAGGGATGGGTGATTCGGGATTTTGAAGGGCGTCTAGCCGTCGAGACGCGGGTGGGGACGCTTCGTGTCAACCCGCGGGGGTTTGGATTCGTGGTCAGCCCAGACCATCCCGGGGATGACGTGTTTGTGCCCCAGCGGCATCTCTTGAGCGCCACTCATGAAGACCGGGTCTTGGTTTGGGTCCGCCATGTACCCAATACGCCTGGGCCTGAGGGGCGGATTATGGATGTGGTGGAACGCTCGCATACCCATTTGGTCGGACGCCTGGATCATGCAGGGCGGAGCGGCGGATGGGGGGTGATTCCCCGCGATATGCGCCAGCCCTTGGTCTTGGTCGGCCGACCACGCGGCGCAAGTTGGCATTCCGGGTTAATCGTGACCTGCCGGATCACGGAGTGGCCCTTAGATCCCAAGCGGCCGGTCCGCGGGGAAGTAGAGGAAATTCTCGGCGAGGCTGATGCGCCGGGTGTGGATGTGCGGGCGCTCATGGTGGATCGGCACCTAAATCCCCGGTTTCCGCCAGAGGTAGAGCGCGAAGCAGCCCAACTGCCCGACCAGGTTCGAGATGAAGACTTGGTGGGACGAGAAGACCTTCGTCGTACGTTTATCGTTACCATTGATGGAAGCGACGCCAAAGACTTGGATGACGCCATATCGGTGGAACGACGGGGCGATGGATTCCGGGTTGGGGTTCATATTGCGGACGTGAGTTACTACGTGCGTGAGGGAACTGCATTGGACACGGAGGCGCGGCGGCGGGGCACTAGCGTCTACCTGGTAGACCGGGTGATCCCCATGTTGCCAGAACGCCTCTCCAATGGCATTGCGAGCTTAAATCCTCGCGTGCCCCGTCTCACCGTGACGGCCTGGATGGACCTAGACAGCCGTGGCCGGCGCCAGGCGGTGCGGGTGACCCGTTCAGTGATTGAAACGCGCCATCGCCTTACCTATGACTTCGTCAATCAGGTGCTTTTGGGCACGGCGCAGGCGGATGTGGAACTACACGAATTTCTTAAGTTGGCCGAAGAAATCCGACATCACCTCTTCGATTTGCGCGTCCAGCGGGGGGCGGTGGACTTTGACATTCCGGAGGCCAAGGTGGTATTAAACGAGGCTGGGCATCCCGTAGACATTATCCAGCGGACCCGAGGCATCGCGGAATCTATCATCGAGGAATTGATGCTGTTGGCTAACGAGGCGGTCGCGGGCGAATTAATTCGCCACCACTTGCCCGGCCTGTTTCGGGTGCACGACCAGCCAGGCGACGACAAGATGGAGCAGTTCCGGGAATTAATCGGCGCCCTCGGATATCGTCTGCCCAAGCCGGTGACGCCCAAATCTCTGCAAAGTTTGTTGAATGAAGTGAAAGGACGACCCGAGGAACGGGTGATTAACTCCGCCCTCTTGCGCTCCATGAAACAAGCGCGCTATGGGCCTGTGAATACCGGGCATTTCGGTCTGGCTTCCGATGAATATGCGCACTTTACCTCGCCTATTCGCCGTTATCCGGACCTCTGGGTGCACCGGGTGTTGACAGAATATCTGGGGCGGCATCTGACGGAGGCAGATCGCCAGCGTCTCGAGTCGGTGGTGGCGGAGGTGGGCGAATCAAGTTCGGCCCGTGAACGGGAGGCTATGGAAGCAGAACGGGATTCGGTACAAATGAAGCAGGCCGAGTACATGCGCGACCATCTTGGGGAAGACTATCACGCGGTGATCTCCGGGGTGACCAATTTTGGGATTTTTGTGGAGTTGCCCAATCTGATTGAGGGTCTGGTCCGGTTGGAAGATCTGCCCGCGGATCATTGGTCGTTTGATCCCGTTCACTATCGCCTCACTGGGGAGCGAACGGGCCGAGTGTTTCAACTGGGGCAGGAGGTGGATGTGGTGGTGGCTGCCGTCGACGTGCCGTTAAGGCGCATTGACCTGACGCTCAAGCCGCCGGCGGAATCCCCTGCTAAAAACCGAGGACGCCGTCGCCGCCGGTAACCTTCTTCCAATGCTGGCGTTATACTGTTAGGTGATGATTTATGGGAATGACGGTCCGCAATATGTACGCGCCCGGGTCGTTGACCTTGGCGCTCGCGTTTGGCCCCCATCGCGTATATTTGGTGGGACGGCGGGAAGCGCCGTTGTGGCGGCGGCGGCGCGGTCCGTTTGAGCGAAACCTGACCGTGGTCTGGCACCGCGTCGAGCACGCCGCCGGCCACTGGTGGACGGCCCAAGTAGGACGGGACTTGGTGGTTTTAGGTCAGGGCGCTCGTCCAGCGCTGGTGATCGAAAAGAGTGGTAGCCGGTGGCAGGCGCTCATCCCTTCAGGGTATCAGTCGACCCAGGTGCAGTTGCCGGATGGGGACCGTGTTTCGGTTCGGCCTGTCATGACGGCGGCTCGGGACCATCGCTCCATTTCAAGAGCCGATTAAGCCAGTTCTGATCAATCGTGGTCTCCCCGTTGGACAGTGCCTGAATCGGTGACCAGTCCTCGGGTAAATGGATATTCAGGGTTTCGCCCCTGAGCTCTGGGGGACCCTCGGTCGTATCGGGACGAGTGATTCTCCACCATATGACGCGCATCGCACTCACCTCCTTATCGGGATATGTACCGAAGGGACGGTTTAGAAGATGCGCGCGTTGATATTTTGGCAAAAGCGTGCGAGAATGGCGGACGAAGTGGGGGAGTGAGATGGCGCGCGAGGAGAAGCCGATTGCTGAGAATCGCAAGGCTCGGCATGACTATTTCGTTGATGAGGTAGTAGAGGCGGGGATTGCCCTCACGGGAACCGAGGTCAAGTCCATGCGTCTTGGCCGGGTCAATCTTCGCGATAGTTTTGCCCGGGTGGTCAATGGCGAAGTCTATTTAATCAACTGCCATGTGGCCCCTTATGAGAAAGGCAACCGCTGGAATCACGACCCCTATCGCGACCGGAAACTCTTACTGCATAAAAAAGAAATCCGAGAGCTCGGGGCTAAGATTAAGCAAGACGGCATGACGCTGGTGCCACTTAAACTGTACTTTGACAAACACGGTCGCGCTAAGTTATTATTAGCTATTGCCAGAGGCAAGAAGCAGTACGACAAACGGCACACCATTCAAGAACGTGAAGCGATGCGCCACATTGATCGGGTGATGAAGGAACGCACTCGGTAATTTGGGGGCGAACTAGATTCGACGGAGATGAACGGGGTGCCAGACAGCGAGCCGAGCTCTGTGACTCGTTAAACCGCAGGAAACAATTAACTGCCAACGAATCTAACGATTCTTTCGAATACGCTTTAGCTGCTTAATTCAGCTAACGTGACCGGACTCAGCGCCTACCCTCATTTCGGTCACGTAAACTAGGTGGGATACCGCTTCAGTCGCCCGCCTGAAGTAGGGAATTTAGGGCTGGCCGTTCACCGCCGCGCCTCGGACGACGGTGTGCGGTGAGATTAATTCCGGGGCTACGCTCGTAGAAATCTGGTATAACGTGTCTTCGGACGGGACGGGCAGCACGTCCCCGCCTCCACCAAATTTTTGACTCCCGACGACGCGTTGGGAGTTTTTTTATGAGCAATGAGGTCCATTCGTGGCACACTAGGACAAAGGAGGCGTTTTTTTGAGACCAGATGGTCGGCGTGACGATGAACTGCGTCCGGTGCGCCTGGAACTTGGCTACAGTCGCTGGGCGGAAGGCTCTTGCCTGATTGAAGCGGGGCACACGCGGGTGTTGGCCACGGCAACGGTGGAAGACAAGGTGCCGCCGTTTGTGCGGGGTACGGGGCAAGGGTGGATCCAAGCGGAATATGCCATGCTCCCGCGCGCTACCCACGATCGGACTCATCGGGAGTCGGTACGTGGCCGCCAGCAGGGGCGCAGTATCGAAATTCAGCGCTTAATTGGGCGGTCTCTTCGCGCGGGGCTCTACCTCGATCGCTTGGGCGAAAAAAGTGTGGTCATTGACTGTGACGTCTTACAAGCCGATGGAGGCACTCGCACGGCCGCGATTACCGCGGGATTTATGGCGCTCTGGCAGGCGGTAGACGTCATCCATCAAAAGGCGCATTTTGAGAAGCCGCCATTTAGGGGGCTGGTGGCTGCCATTAGTGTCGGTTTGAAAGAGGGCCGGCCGCTTCTCGATCTCTCCTATCAGGAAGATGTCGCCATTGACGTCGACTTTAACTTGGTCCGCCTATCCACCGGTCATTGGGTGGAAATCCAAGGTACCGGTGAACACCAGGCCTTTGCGGATGACGAATTGCACAGGGTCCTGGCTCTGGGAACCGGGGGATTAGAGGCCTTGAATCGTCAACAACTGGAGGCGTTTCCCAAAGGGGTGAGATTGATTGAGCGGTGACGTGTGGCTGGCGACTCATAACCCGGGGAAACTCCGGGAGTTCCAAGAGTTATTAAAGGAGGCCCCGTTTTCCATTCGGGCACTTGACAGTCGTGAGGAGATCATCGAGGAAACGGGGACAACCTATCTGGACAACGCCCGTTTGAAGGCCCATTTGGTGGCCACAATGCGGGGTGGATTAGCACTGGCGGACGACTCCGGGGTGGAAGTGGATGCGCTTCATGGCGAACCGGGCATCCACTCGGCCCGCTATGTGAGCGATGTGCCGTGGATTAATTCCCGGGAGATTCTTCTGCGTCTCATGGCTGTGCCGCGCCCTAAGCGCACGGGCCGCATGCGGGCGGTGGTGGTCCTGGCCTGGCCAGATGGCCAAGACGTTTGGGCTGAGGGCATTGTCGAAGGTGAGATTGTGGGGTGGCCCCGCGGTACCGAAGGTTTTGGCATTGATCCGATATTTTCTACTGACGGAGTGCATACGTTAGCAGAAATCCCTCAGCAGGAAAAGAACCGTCTTTCCCATCGCTATTTGGCCACCCAAGCTCTGTTGAAAAAGATACAAGGCATGCGGTTGTGAGGGCAGGGCTCCTTAAAGTATGATTAATGTGGTCTAATTGATCGCAATCTTTCTTTTGGGGGGGCGTCGGATGAATTGGTATGTCCTGATTGCTGCCCTGTTAGCTTCCTCGGTTGAATTTGTTGAGGCGCTGACCATTGTGCTCGCCGTTGGTACGGTGGAAGGCTATCGACCGGCTTTGAAGGGCACACTTTTTGCCGTGCTGGCCTTGGCTATTCTGACAGCGGTACTCGGCATCGGTGTGCTTCACTATGTGCCGATTAACATTCTTCGAGGAATTATCGGGGTCTTGTTGTTGCTCTTTGGAATTAAGTGGCTTAGAAAGGCCATTTTGCGCTTTTCCGGCAAGAAGGCGCTTCATAACGAATCCCAAGCCTTCGAAAAAGAGGTGGGTAAGCTTCGGCAAAACCAAGGGAACGCCTTTGCTGCGCAAGCGACCGCTTTTAATGGGGTCTTTCTGGAGGGCTTGGAGGTCGTGGTGATTGTGCTGACCATGGGGTCGGCTGCCCAGGCTTATCCCAGCGCCATCATTGGCTCGGCCATCGGCTTGGTCTTGGTACTGGCCGCCGGAATCTTGTTGCGCGCGCCGCTTTCCAAGGTGCCGGAGAACGTGATGAAATTTGTGGTGGGCACCATGCTGACCAGCTTCGGGAGTTTCTGGGCGGGGGAATCCTTGGGAGTGGTTTGGCCAGGCCAGGACTTAAGCATCCTGTTGTTGATTGCGGGCTACCTGGCCGCCAGCTGGCTCATTATTTCCACGCTTAAAAAGCGAGGTGTAGCAACCTCGTGAAGTGGCTGAAAGAGGTTTACGACTTATTTGTTGATGACCCGAAGCTCGCGATTTTAGTATTGGTCGCTCTGGCGATTGGCCTTGTCGTGGCAAAGGCTGGTGCTCGAAGCGTCGCCGGTCTCATTATCTTTTTGGTGGTGGCCGGTTCCCTTTGGTTTAGTACCCGGAACGATTGACCGAAAGACTCGTGCTTGATATACTAGGGATCCGGACGGGGCGTAGCGCAGCTTGGTAGCGCACTTGCTTTGGGAGCAAGGGGTCGGGGGTTCGAATCCCTCCGCCCCGACCAGATTCTTACGCGGCGTCCCCGTAGCTCAGAGGATAGAGCGCGGGACTTCTAATCCCGGCGTCGCAGGTTCGAATCCTGCCGGGGACACCATATTCAAACCATTACACCGCAAGCGATTGCGGGTTTTTTATTTCCCACATTGTAATGTTATGGAAACGGACTCTGGGCTGGGTATTCCGTCAGTGAATTGACGGAATTTGGTACGATCTCGTTGCGAGGCACCATATGGTGGGAGGTGCCGTATGGATTATTTTCTGCGACCAATGAGCCCCGCGGACGCGCATGCCGTGGTTCGCTGGCGGTATCCAGAAGAATGTGCGTTTTACAACATGGACGCGGCTCCCGAAGACCTTCGGGAGTTTCTTGACTTCGAGAAGTGGGGGCGGAACACTAAAAGTTGCGGGCACGGACAACGGCGGTGAGTTGCTAGGCTTTTTCGAATTTACGAACCGCGATGGCGTGACAGAGACGGCTCAGACTCGCCGTTGCCACATTCAACAAACGGGCTATCAAAGTCTAAGTTTGAGTAGTAGGGTGGGGTGGGTGATACTCTTTACGCAGAAAGCCCCGATCATCGGCTAAGGAGGGTTGGCATGACTTCGCGGCAAAATGCCCAC
This sequence comes from Sulfobacillus sp., assembly GCA_027343765.1. GTDB lineage: Bacteria > Bacillota > Sulfobacillia > Sulfobacillales > Sulfobacillaceae > Sulfobacillus_B. The sequence continues at coordinate 1,076 of DAHWKG010000183.1, read as the reverse complement.
ACGGCCCGTCGCAGGCGGAGTGTGTGCCGTGACGCGGTGACAATGAGATTAGCGAAGGGGCAGGTTCTCGGTGTATTATTCGACATCCTAGAACTGCCGAAGCCAGCGCTGGCGCGCCAGGCGCTCCGACGGCCAAAACTGCCGACGAACCCGACGTAGTGTCAGAACGCTTACCTTAAGGCAAGCGGAGGTGGCCTCTCCTCAGATCAGAATAGAGGCTGTTGGCGTGGGTGTCGTATACGGGCGACCTCCGGTTGCCCATCGGCACTGCGGGCTACGAAGACAACGAACCGCTTGGATCGGACATCGACCAGACAACGTTTGACGGGAAGCACGGCTCCCTGAACGATGCAACGGGGTATGGGAGGTCATCAAATCCTTGGAATGGCTCCAGCTTTCGCGTGATGGCCTCCACGACGTCGTCCCGGATGGGCGGGGCGGGCGGCCCCAATGACAACCGCCATTGGTCGTGGCGGTGCAGGTCGTTTAAAGCGGTCTCCCGAAACGTTACGCGACCGTCCACATCATTCGCCCTGGGCGAGCTCGTGACGGAATATCTTTAGTACTTCGCGGGCCTCATATGAGGGCCCAAAATATTCTTGTGCGGCCTCAAGCGCCATGGCCATCTCGTCGGGGTCGTCCAGTTCCATGACCCGGGGTAGCCGGATGACTAAAAAGTGGTGACCGTCCGCTTCCACCAAAGCTTCCCCGCTGGCCATGGCACTTCGGAGCTTGTTGGCCACCAATTATACCAGCGACCTCGCGACCAAAATTGCTGTTGTCTTGTAGCTGGCAACAGGATAAAATATAAATTCGGTCGTAGGGAGTCCAGAGGATTGTCGGTGTGTTTGAAACGGATTCTGCCATTGCGGGCGAAAGCCAATTGTGGTATCATAGAATCTGCAAATACGGTGGATGTAGCTCAGTTGGTTAGAGCACCAGGTTGTGGCCCTGGGGGTCGGGGGTTCAAGTCCCCTCATTCACCCCAATTTTCGCCCGGGTAATACCGGGAGTTTTTTCTCTGCGCCCGTAGCTCAGTGGATAGAGTGACGGACTTCGAATCCGGAGGTCGTAGG
>DAHWKG010000204.1:0-38007 GCA_027343765.1 Sulfobacillus sp. | reverse complement strand
TAAAAAAAGGCCGTCTCCTCAGAAAGGGACGGCCAGTGAGCGGAAAGCTTACTTGGCGACAGAGTCTTTCAGCGCCTTGCCGGCCTTGAAGGCCGGAACCCGGCTGGAGGAAATCTCTAACGTCGCCCCCGTGCGGGGATTGCGGCCGACACGAGCAGCCCGTTCACGAACTTCGAAAGTCCCAAAGCCCACCAACGATACGCGATCGCCCTTAGTCAGAGCCGACTCGATGCTCTCCACGACGGCGTTGACCGCGCGTTCGGCGTCCTTTTTGGTCATACCTGCGCGTTCTGCGACTTCGGTCACTAATTCTGCCTTGTTCAAAATCGTCCCTCCTAATGAGATCGATAACGGATTTTCGCATCCAGTTATTCGCCAAGTCTTCCGGAAATCCTTTTTTTACCGCAAATTCCCCGGGATTTCGCCATTTTCTTGGGCTTCCCGAGCCACTTTTTGCCATAAGGCCCACTCAGCGTCTTGATGTTGGACGCGCCCACCTGAAGCCACGGCCCAGGCAGCATCTGCAAGAATTTCCTCTATCTTCCCCGGGTTTTTGTCAAAATATACCTTCAGCACGTCGTAAATTTCTTGATATACCGGGCTTTCCGGGCGAATACCGGCTTTGTCCATCCGTTTTGCCGCCACGAGTGCAGGATAGACCCAGACCGCACTGGCACCATGCGGTGGCTCCTGCGCTTTTATCTGTTCCCACTGCTGGCGTACCTCGTCGGAATTATCCCAGGTCTCCTCACCAAACACATGGGGATGTCGACGCACCAGCTTTTGAGCCTCATGCAGCGCAATGTCTTCAAAGCTTGTGTCGCCATCCAGTGCGCCTTGAAACGCCACTTGCAGCAATACGTCGCCTAGTTCCTCGAGAAAGGCTTGACGGTCACCCGACACTAACGCCTCGGCTGCCTCATAGCTTTCGTCGAGTAGGTAGCGCAAGAGCGACTGCGCCGTTTGCTGGCGGTCCCAGGGGCATCCTTCAGGACCAAGCAAACGTCCCATGACGTATAGCAGGGGGCCTCCGGCCACGGGAATCCCGGGCAGCACCAGCTGTTCCCCCGCATTCAAATGCCGGTGGGCAATCTCATGCCAAGAAATGTTCACCGGGTCGGCACCGGGCACACATAATTGAGCCTTAGCATCAGCCGGAAAGAGCGGTCCGAATCTATCCCATAACCGCTCCCCATCTAGAGGACCCACCACGACAAAACGGTCCTCGTGATTATGCTCGTCTGGATGCCATACCCAGTCTGCCATGTTGCCCCCCGGTTTAGCCGTTCACCCGAGGGCTAGTATAGCAAAAATTTCTCGAATTCCCATGTTTTAGCGGTCTTTGAGCGCATGAACAATGGCTTTCGTCTCGCCGGACAGGATCATCACGGCCCCGTAGATGGCCATCCCAATCGGCACCGCCAGAACGACATGCCATAGTGCCGAGTCAGACCAGGACGAGGCCATCCATACTTGGAGACCCATGGCCATGACCACCGAGCCCGCTAAAGGCCAAACAACACTCCGAAACGGGTGGGTGCCTGGCCCGACGATCCGCACCCAGTCGCGCCAATTAAGATAGGCGGTGGTCATGGCAGCACCGACGGTGCCAAGAGCCGCTCCACGGATGCCCCAGGCGGGTAAGGCAGTCAGCCACCAGGTTAAAAGAAATTTCACCCCCGCGCCGAAAATTAAGTTCCGCACCGGAACCCACCCGTGGCCCGCCGCCTGTAATGACGAGCCCATGACCTGTTGAATTGCCAAGACGGCCGATCCAATGGCTAACACAGCAAGCGCGCCAGCGGATCCCGACTCTCCGTAGAGCAGCTGGGTCAGCGGTCGTGATAGCACTATAAGACCCGCGCCCATCGGCAGGCCCAATAACCATACGAGGTGAATAGCATTATCCACCTTGCGATTGGCTTCGTCGCGGTCCCCGGCAACAATGGCCCGTGCGATGGCCGGAACCAGTGACACCGCAAGAGCCGCTCCCACCACCATGGTAAGATTGATAAGAGGCATGGCCTCCCCACTCAATTGACCGAAGCGGGCTGTGGCTTGTTCAAGAGTGAGCCCCGTCAGCTTAAGCCGGCCCGGCACGAACACCGAGTCGGCCATGAGCATTAGCGGGAATAAGAGCCCTGACAACGACATCGGTAACGCAACCATCACCAATCGCCAAAGATCGCCCCAGGGCACCCGCCCAGCGAGTGTCCAGCGGCCTCTTCGGGCTCGCTGGGAGGCCAAGAATCCCATCCCAATCATGGCCCCCACGGGAGCCCCGAGCGTGGCGCCCGCCGCCGCCTTATCGATGCCATAGGGTAGAAATCGGTAGGCTAACGGGAACATCACCATCACCCGAGCCACTTGCTCAAGAATTTGTGAGATCGCCGTTGGCTCCATATCTTGGTGACCTTGGAAGTATCCGCGAAAGCTGGCCTCCAAGGCCACAAATGCGAGTGCCGGAGCCAATGCCCGAATAGCCCATGTCGCTGCCGGTTCGCCGAAAAGGTGGCGGGCTATCCAGGCCGCCGTAGTCTCCATCGACACGGCCAACACCATGCCAATAATTCCTAGCATCACCTGGGCCCACGAACCGAGGCGTTCCGCCCCGTCCACATCACCTCGCGATAGCTTCTCGGCCGTTTGTTTGGCCAGCGCCGTGGGAATGCCGTTCACGGAAACGGCCAATAAGATTGCGTATAAGGGATAGGCCATCTGAAAGAGGCCTATCCCGTAGTCGCCCAATACACGGGGTAGAAAAATACGGTAAATAGCGCCGATTAATTTGGACACAAACGAACCTATGGAGAGCCAAAACGCTCCCCGCCATACGGAATTCCTGTTCATAGGAGCCCCCCGGATATCCTCTATCCCATGGATATGTCCGAAGGGCAAGAAAAAAGACTAGCCCCGGTCTCCCGGGCTCAGGCGGGCGAACGCCTGCTCTAGTGCAACAATAGTCTCTTCAATTTCCTGAGGGCCATGGGCTGCAGAGACAAACCAGGCCTCATATCGGCTCGGGGCGAGATAGACCTTTTGGTCCAACATCAGGCGGTGAAATGTGGCAAAGGTGGCCGCATCGGCCTTCTGCGCTTCTTGGTAGTTGGTTACCTTGTCCGTCCCGAAAAAGAGCGTGAAGCCCGACCCGGCCCGATTGATGCAAGCGTTCACGGCGTACCGTTGCACCAGATGCGCGATTGCCTTCGCTACGTCATTAGCTAGTCGATCCATACGCGGATAGGGATTTTCATCCCGGAGCACCGCCAAGGTTGCTAGGCCCGCCGCCGAAGAAAGAGGATTGCCAGCCAACGTGCCTGCTTGGAACATGCCCCCTAACGGAGCCACATATTCCATAATATCCCTGCGTCCTCCATAGGCACCGGCGGGCAACCCTCCGCCAATAATCTTGCCCAGTGCATATAAGTCAGGCTGCACGCCCAACAGGTCGGCTGCTGAGCCATAATGAAAGCGAAAGGCCGTGATGACCTCGTCGAAAATGACCAGCGCTCCCGCCTTGTGGGCCAACTCGATGAGTTGTTCCAGATAGCCCGGCACGGGGTTCACAATGCCCATGTTGCCCACAATCGGTTCGGTCAAGACACAGGCCACGTCGTCACCGACCGCCTCTAATGTCGATTGGAGCCGCTCAACGTCGTTAAACGGCAGGCTGATAACGTCCTGGGTTACGCCAACAGGAACTCCCAGACTGTCCGCCGTGCCCACGGTCGACGCGCCCGAGCCAGCTTTGACCAGCATCGCATCGCTATGACCATGGTAAGCCCCTTCAAACTTGATGACCTTCGGGCGGCCCGTAAACGCCCGGGCCAGGCGCACGGCCGACATCACAGCTTCCGTGCCGGTGGTTGTTAGCCGCACCATCTCGAGTCCTTTTATGGACCGCACCAATTCTTCCGCCAACAGGATTTCGGACGGATGCGGAGTTCCGAGTAGCGGACCCTCTTTCATGGCCTCGTGAACCGCCTCGACCACCCTTTGGTGGCTATGGCCAAGCACCAACGGACCAAATGCCGCTAAATAGTCAATATACCGGGTTCCCGCCACATCGATTAGCCATGGTCCTTGGCCGCGTGCCATCACAACCGGCGGATCTCCGCCCACAGCTCGGAAGGATCGTGCGGGAGAATTCACCCCTCCCGCAATCACCTCTTTAGCCCGGTCAAACCACTCAACATTGCCACCTTGCACGCGCTCGCCCCCCGATCATTCATGTTCGTCCACTGATCGGAAGTATAACAGGCACGCTAACGCGCATGATAATGCCATGTTGGGGAAAATTTGGATGCCCGAACGTCTCGTATTTTGGGGATTGCTCGCCGTCGGGATCGATGCAGGACTTTGGCTTGGCCCTCATCTTCCTCCCGTTGCCCGCGCGGATTCGCTGTTATTTTTGCTGGCGTCGGGCATCAGTGCACTGGCCACCGGTGCGGGGCTTGGGGGCGCAGTGCTAATGGTGCCAGCATTATTGTTGTTGCGCCACCTTGGGGTAATTGACTGGCCTCCGACAGCCATCAGCACCGTGGCTGCTCTCTCGGCCGCCGTTGCGGCGGGAAACGGGGCCCGCATCCAGCGTAGCCGGGGGCTGGTGGATACGGCGCTTGCCAAGAAGATGGGGGCGATAGGAGCCGCGGCCGCCATCGTCACGGCACTCTGGTCGGCTCGCTGGACACCACCCCGGCTCATTTCCGCCGACCTGGCAATGGCATTGCTGGCAGTGGCCTTTTTATGGACGTCCCCTCGATTACGACCAGCCGGAAACAATTTAAGGCCCATTCCCACCCGCCGCATTCTCGCCGCCACGGCAGCAGTCGCGCTAAGCTCTGGGATTACCGGCATGCCAGGCTCTTATCTCCTCATCCCTCTATTGCTGTGGATTTCACCCCTACCGTATCGAAACGCCGCGGCGACCACCCTTCAGGCCATTTTCGTCATCGCCTCCACCACCTTTTTATTGAAGGTGCACCAAGGATTCTTCGATTTAAGCAATGCACTCCCGCTGCTCCTCGGCTCCATTGCCGGAAGCATCCTGGGCGCCCAATGGGCAAAAGCCGCCTCGACAAAAACCCTGCGTCTTTTAGCCACCTTAACCATTATCCTTGGGTCCGCAACAACCCTATTTTTCTAAGCGGTCTGGATTATAATGGAGGGCACTACCGTCAAGGAGGAGACCCATGGCATTGGCTCTAAGCGACTTAGACCGCATTATTTCCCTCACCCATCCCGTCCTTCATCCCCACCGTCCCATCGCGGTTCTTGCCCACAAAAAAGTGAGTGCCGACCATGAGTCCTATGAGAGCCGGCTGCTTGCCGTAGGGCCGGGACAGCCAACTCGTTTTCTCACTCAAGGACCTCAAGATGCCCATCCGGTGTTTTCTGGGGACGGCCGACACCTCTGGTTTTCTCGCCAAGTGAAACCTCGTGGCCAGTCGCTTATGCGTCTTCCCTGGGATGGAGGCGAGGCCCGGTCCGTTGGCCCCGTATTCTGGGGCGTGGCCCAAATCCAGCCCATCCCCCATAGCGAAGACGTCTTGGTGCTGGCGAGGAGGCCGGAGCCGCCACCGGAAGACACCGCCTGGCCGCGCCGCTACGATCGGTGGCAATGGCAGGCCGACGGCCAATCCTATTTGTCGGGCCACCCTCTCCGCGTTTGGCGCGTGGATGCCACGGGGACCGTCACCTGTCTTGATGAAAGCCCCTATGACGTCGGTTCGTTGTCTGTGTCGCCAGACGGCCGCTTCGCCGTCTATGAGCGCATAAGGGACGAGGAAGGCGCTCATCTGGCGCGAAACGACGTCTTCCGAATCCCCCTGTCCTCCCCAGGGGAACCCGAGCCGCTCACCCGGGGCCCAGAAAGTTGGTATAGTCCCACTGTTCTCGGGGACGGTCGCGTCGCAGCCTTGGGATCCGGTCGGGAATTCGGTCCGGCAACCATCGCACGTCTTTTCGTCATTAGCCCCGATGTCGAGCCCACGGCCCTTTTGTCCGATCTCGAGGTCGGCGAAGGCATTGGCTCCGACATCCGATTTGGCCCGGAGCCCATCCGGCCACTGGCCTGGGGTGATAGGGGAGTGGTTCTCGCCGCCACCCAACATGGGAGGACCGGTCTCTGGGTGGTCGACAATCACGGGGCTAGGCCGTTGTCTACCCCCGTCCCGGTCGTCGCCCAGTACGCGAGCCGGGGTGAGACGCTCGTGATTGTCGGGGCAAGCCTCACATCGCTCGACGAAGCCTACTGGTACGACGAGGATCAGTGGACGCCGCTCACAGCCTTCAATGACTGGGCCACGGAGAAAATAACCCCCACCGTACTACGGGAGGTTCAACGACCGGACGGCTGGACCATTCCCGCGTACGTTACCGGACTTGAACCGGGTCGCCGGAAGCCCCTTATTCTCTACATCCATGGGGGGCCCCACGGAGCCTATGGAGAAAACGTGCGATACGACACGCAGGTGATGGCCCAACAGGGATATGTGGTGGTACAGGTCAACCCACGGGGCAGTATGGGATACGGCCAGGCCTTCCGAGACGCTGTCCGTGGGGACTGGGGCGGACGCGACATGGAAGATTTATTGGCGCATGTCGACAATCTGGTGGCCGAAGGAATGGCCGATCCCGCGCATCTCTATGTGACAGGAGGATCATACGGAGGCTTCATGACCAGTTGGATCGTCGGCCACAGTGAACGATTTCGCGCCGCTTCCACGGTCGTTCCGGTTACTAACCTGATATCCTTTTTCGGCACCAGCGACATCGGTTGGTGGTTTGGCCCCGGTGAAGTCGGGATCGCCCCGTTTGACGATATCGAGTCGCTCTGGAAAGCTTCACCGCTCGCCTACGCGAAACACGTCACGACTCCGACTCAAGTCGTCGCCGGTGAAGATGACCGCCGCTGTCCTATTGAGCAGGCAGAGCAGTTTTACACCGCATTGAAACACTTCGGCGTGGAAACGGAGTTCTTGCGCTACCCGGGGCCTCATAGCTTCTCGACCCAGGGACGCCCCGACTTGCGCCAAGATCGATTGTCGCGCTTATTCGAATGGTTCAGCCGTTTCTCATCCTAAAGCAGGCCCCCAGGGGCTCGAGCCCTTGGGACTCCCTTTAGGGGCTGTCGGCGTCGGTGCGCCGTGCCAAGACAAAAATGGCCCCAGCGGCCGATTTACCCCATACCCGGGCTATACCGCAGCACCTCCCGGAAACTATCTGTGCCTCCATTTAGGGCGCCATTCGCTCTGAAGGGCGAAGTCGGCCGGGGTATGCGGGGGATTCGGGAATAGTCCTCAGTCAACAGGAAAAGGCCGTCAACAATAAAAGAACCGCAATGATCCTGCGGCGAGATCATTGCGGACTCCCAAGGTGTGGTTGTGGAGAACGTCTCCTATTGCTCCATTTGTTTGGCCAGGAAGCCCGCAGCCGTCTCCGCCAGCTTAATCTCCATATCCCCCATTTTGGCGTCCGGTTCCCGACTGCAAATAATGATCGCCCCGATAGGGTCGCCTTCTGCGATGATGGGCGAAATGACTTCGGCTACAAATTTGTCCTCATCATCATCACCAATGACACTTCCCTTGGGGCGATGGTCGCCACGGTTGAAGAAGAGCGTTTTCCGGTCTTCCATGGCCTTTTCGACGAGTGCGCCTAAAGATTTGTTCAAGAACTCCTTCTTTGGTGCGCCCGACACCGCAATGACGGCATCACGATCGGCGATTAAGGCAATGTGGCCAATCGCTTCGTACAGCGAATCCGCATACTCCTTAGCAAAGTCGCCCAGTTCTCCGATTGGGGAGTATTTCTTGAGGATCACCTCACCGTCCCGATCAACGAAGATTTCCAGTGGGTCCCCCTCGCGGATTCTCAGTGTTCGGCGAATTTCTTTTGGGATCACCACACGGCCCAGATCGTCGATTCGGCGGACGATTCCCGTAGCCTTCAAACGAGCGCCCCCTTTCTCTTCGCATCTTCAGAGGTAGTATATCGAGGGGTGAAAGCGTTTATGCGTTTTTTCCAGTTTTACCGAATGGTAGAAGTCAGCCGACAGTAAAACGGCGGACCTTCTGATGTCTCATCAGGCCGACCGCCCACGTGTCAAAAACTTTTTCCTTGGCGGACTGGACCATTTCGGCTTCAATCGCTGGCTCAACGGCACTAAACGGTATCGTCGCCCCCGCTCGAGATGCTTGAACTTCGATGATAGAGTAGCCCAAAGGTCCCTTGACTATACTCATTTGTCCAGGTTTTAGCGTCATCACCGTGCTGAGCCATGACTTGGGCAGCGCTGGCGACGCTCCCAATTGCACCCATCCGCGGCTGCCTCCCTGGGCCGTATAGCGGTCTTGAGAATCACGCTCCGCCAACGCGGCAAAATTCGCACCATGCTTCAACTGCGCGAGAACTCCGTCTGCCTCTGACTTCGTCTTGACACGGATGTCGCGAATGAGGACTTCGGGAGGGGAAACGTAAAAAGCTGGATTCTGGGTGTAGTACCGATAGGCCTCGGCCGTGCTGGGCGAGGAAACGCTGGCGGTGACACGATTAAAGGCGGCCTGCAGAATCACCTGATTTGTCACGTATGACTGGAATTGGCTCGTGGAGATTCCGTTTTGCGAGAGACGCTGGGTCAGAGCGGCGCTCCCCCCGACATTGGAGGTCACGGTCTTTGAAATCAAACGCTGGGCAACGGCCCCGGCAGCCGACCGGGTGGTGACGTGGTGCGCAAGCGCCCAGTTAATGACCGCCTGTTGTTGAACGAGTGTGGAGACTTGGCTTTTGGTGGCTTCAGCGGTCTCATCCAAACGCACGCCTTGAACCACCTGACTAGAAGCGCGAGCGCGATCCACATCTGCTTGGGTAATGCGAGTCCGCCCGACGATCGCCAGGGTCTTTCCCGTGTTATTTACCCCGCATCCGACGAACGCAAGGCTAGCGACGCCGATCGCGGGCCACAACATGTGCTTGGGGCGGTACCGTCCTTCCACCGTCTGAGTCCCCCTTCATGAGCCTTAAGACCGCTTCAGCGGTCTTAAGGAGGTCGAGGGCGGTGGCCTTAAATCCCATCTTAATGCCGAGCTCGGGTGCGCGATTGCTACCCGGCACCAAACGGCCCGGGAACCGGCTGGCCAAACGGCTAATAGCGTCCGGCCCAATCAGGCTCTCGTTGCTCCCGCGAATCACCAAACGATCGTGACGAGGTCCGATCCACGTAAGCCGTAACTCCTTGGCCAACACCCGTACCCGAGACAACTGCACCAGCCGTAGTACGGGCTCGGGCGGCGGGCCAAAGCGATCCTCGGCCTCTTCCGCTAAATCCTCAACCTCCTTTAAGCTTCTGGCGGAAACCAAGCGTTTATACACCTCAATCTTCTGACGGGGGTCAGACACGTAAGTATCCGGTAGATAAGCGTCGACACCAATTTCGATGGACGGTTCAGGTACCGCCTGGATATCCTCGCCTCGCAACTCGCGAATGGCTTGACCCAGCATTTCGGTGTAGAGATCAAAACCCACCGAGGCAATAAAACCATGTTGCTCGGCGCCGAGCAGGTTACCTGCCCCGCGGATTTCAAGATCCCGGAGCGCAATTTGATATCCGGCGCCGAGCTCGGTAAATTCGCGGATAGCCTCGAGCCGCTTTTCTGCTTGCGGGGTCAATACCTTATCCGGTTTGAAGGTGAAGTACGCATAGGCCAGGCGCGACGACCTCCCAACACGTCCCCGCAACTGGTACAGTTGGGCGAGCCCCATGCGGTCTGCATCCTCCACGATTAATGTATTGGCATTGGGAATATCCAGCCCCGATTCAATAATGTTGGTCGCCAGCAACAAATCGTACTCCTGGTCAATAAATCGGGCCATCACATCCTCAATCCGATTTTCGTCCATCTGCCCGTGAACCACGGCCAACCGCAATTCCGGGAACATGCGCGTCAATCGTTCCACTGTCCGGTCCATGGCCATAATCCGGTTCTGCACATAATAGATTTGGCCGCCCCGATCCAACTCTTGGCGAATAGCCTCACGGATTAACGCCTCATCGTATTCCACCACCACCGTTTCGACTGGCAAACGGTCCTCCGGGGGCGTCTCAATGACGCTCATGTCCCGGATTCCGATCATGGCCATGTGGAGCGTCCGCGGGATAGGGGTAGCGGTCAAAGTCAACACGTCCACATCCTGACGGAGCGCCTTAATGCGCTCCTTGTGGGCCACCCCAAACCGATGCTCTTCGTCAACAACGAGAAGCCCTAAATCTTGAAAGGCGACATCTTTGGCCAACAGGCGATGCGTTCCCACCAATAGGTCTACTTGGCCCTTTTTCACCCGTTCCAAAATGTCTTTTTGCTGTTTAGGCGTGCGAAATCGGCTCAACACCTCCACGGTGATGGGATACCCGGCCATGCGTGTCTTGGCGGTCGTGAAGTGCTGCTCCGCTAGCAGGGTGGTCGGCACCAGAAAAGCTACCTGTTTACCGCTCATTATCGCTTTAAACGCGGCTCGAAGGGCGACTTCCGTCTTCCCATAACCCACGTCGCCGCAGAGCAACCGATCCATCGGCCGAGGCCTTTCCATATCCCGCTTAATTTCCTCAATGGCCTTCAGTTGATCGGGCGTCTCCTCATAAGGAAAGGCCGCCTCGAATTCCGCTTGCCAAGGCGTGTCGGGGCCAAATTGATAGCCCGGCCTTGACTCGCGGACGGCGTAAAGGCGGATAAGTTCCTCGGCCATCTCCCGAACCGAGGCGCGAGCCTTTTCCTTGGTCCGATGCCACTCCTGTCCACCCATTTTGGACAAACGTGGTTCCTGTCCCTCGACGCCTACGTACTTTTGCACCAAGTTTAATTGATCGACCGGCACATACAGCGTGTCTTCGCCGGCATACTGCACATGTAGGTAGTCTTTGTGCTGGCCCTGTATCTCTAAGGTTTTAATTCCCAAAAAGCGGCCGATTCCGTGAGTAATGTGGACCACATAGTTTCCCGGCTTCAGCTCATTTAACCGGACGCGCGCCCGAGGCTCGCGGCGCGCCACCCGAGGCGCCGTCTCCCGCCCCGAAAGTTCCGTTTCGGCTAAAACCGCCAAGCCTAATTCCGCTAGGACGAACCCATGGGATAACTGCCCGGTCACCACGCCGGTCTCACCAGCTATTCCTAAGCCCTCATGCACGGAAAGTCCCAGGTCAATCACCTGGTCCAGCATGACCCGGGCACTCTCCTGATCACGCACGACTAGCACCGTCTTCATGCGGGACTTTTTGAAGCGGGTGAGCTCCGACTTCAGAAGTTCCGCTTGCGCGTGGACACGTGGGGCAGGACGCCCAGTCAGACCAAGGGTGTACCCCACGCTCCCGTGAGCATGGGGTAGCAGGGACAACGAAACGTCCGCATGAGACTTCAATTCAGCCGGCCAAAGATTTTCGGAGATGACCATGTCCGACTCCATGGGCAAGAAGTCGCCCCGTTCCAATCGGCGCTCTTGCTCCAGCCGGTCAGAGGCGTCCAAGCCCTTCCAGGCCTCAAGGATACGAGGCAGGTCTTGATAAAGGATGACGGGCCGTTGGGCAAAGGCCTGAGTCACCGCCTCCGGCCGGTAGAAGGCAGCACTGTACCGTTCAATTCCGGGAAAGCTGCGAGACTCTGATAGATCATTGAGATACCGCCCATAGCGCTCCTTGGCGCGTGCCGCCTCATCAAACTTCCCGACCGCCTCAAGATTTTTCACCATTTCGTCCGATTCCCGGGACATCCGATCAATCGCTAGTCGCCGCGCATCCTCGCTCCAAATCAATTCTCGTGCCGGAGGAATGGTCACCGAGGACTTCATGGCCACGGTTTTTTGATCGCCGGGGTTAAACACACGCACCGAGTCGACCTCGATATCAAACCATTCGATGCGGATGGCCGGTCCCCCAGGCAAGAAGACATCCATGATGGCCCCGCGCCATGCAAACCGCCCCTCTTCGGTTACCTCCGGCTCGCGCATGTAACCCAGTTTCACGAGTTGGTCGGCAACCTGGGCAGGTTCGACCACATCCCCCGGCTTTAAAGTCAGGTGGACCCTCGGCAAGGGAACCAATCGCTGGCGGACCGCTTCCACAGACGCCACTAACACCACACGTGGATTAGCCTGGGCCTCGAAGAGCGCCTTCAGCCGTCGTTCGTGCCACTCATAGCTCTCCGCCCTTACGTCTCCCACCAAATGCGGACGGGGCGGCAAGAGATAGACTGGGGCATCCGGACGAAATGACAACAATTCGGCTTCCATACGACGCGCTTCCTGAAAGCCCGGTGTTACCACAAGGATCGGTCGATCCAGGTCTTGACTAATCGCGGCGGTGATATAAGTCGGCAACGATCCCGATAAGCCGCTGACCTGTGCACGAACGTGGCCCGCTTGAAGCCGGCTAATGAGCTCCTGATAGGGTTCGTAAGCTGACCAGAGCGGGATTAGTTGTTGTAGGCTTTTTGCACTCACGAGACCACTCCGAACATCAAAGACGGGCTAGTGCACCTAGCCCGTGGTCGTTTTCTCTAGTTATACCATAGGTTGCCGTCCCCTGGCACGGGCAGGCAGTAGTCGCATAAAATTTTCACCGTCGCCACCTGCCCTTGGTCGTCCAGTTGAAGAAACTCCTCCTGCTCATCGGACGTCAGGGAGGTCAAGCCCAAAGCCGGATCGCGCCAATCGCCAGGGAACTGGCCCATGCGCCGCCCACAATGACGGCAGATATACTGAACCATGGAATCCTCCTCGAGGGCCCAAAAACCTCTCCTCCCGAGTCTTCCCCAGTCGTTCTCGACTTAGCCGTTAAACCGGCTCATGGCGTAATCGAGCCCTTCGGCAAGAATCGTGTCCAGGGCTCTTGTGGCCCTTTCCACTACCGTCTCGACTAAAGGCATTTCCTTCTCCGAAAACCGCATCAGCACCCAGTCAATCACGGAAATTGGCGCGGGTGGGCGCGATATCCCAAGCCGCATACGGGCAAACGCCTCGGTTCCCAGCGCAGCGATAATGGATTTAAGCCCGTTGTGGCCTCCGCTCGACCCGGTTCGGCGCATTCGTAGACTGCCGAGCGGCAAATCCAAATCATCGGCAACCACCACAATTTGGTCAGGCCTCAGCCGGTAATATTGCATGAAGGGACCAACCGCCTGCCCCGAAAGATTCATAAACGTCTGAGGCTTCAAAAGCCATCCCCAAGGCGCTTCAGCCACCAAGCCAAAACGGCCTTCTTTAAAAGACAGCTGCTGAAGGGAGGCGTAGGCGTCCACGACCATAAAGCCCATGTTGTGCCGTGTTCGTTGATAGCGGGCCCCCGGGTTCCCAAGCCCTACAACCAAGTGCCGTTCCATGGTCACTCGAAAAGCTTCGATACCGAGAGATCTTCATGCACGCGCATGATCGCTTCGGCTAACAAAGGCGCCACGGAGATAACCTGAGTGCGTGGCGGCGGCTCGTTTAACAAAATCGTATCGGTCACAAAAATTTCCGAGAAGACCGACTCGGCCAGCACTCGATTCGCGTCACCGGAAAAGACCGGATGCGTCGACGCCGCAAACACCGCTCGGGCCCCCAAATCCATGATGGCCTGGGCCGCTTTGGCAATGGTCCCTCCGGTATCTATCATGTCATCGACAATCACCACCGTCTTGTCCCGTACTTTGCCAATGACATTGACGACCTCGGATACATTGGGTTCCGGCCGCCGCTTGTCAATGAAGCCCAGGGGCGCCTGCAAAAACTTGGCCATTTGCCGGGCTCGATACACGCCCCCCGCGTCGGGCGAAAAAATCATGAGATTTTCCAAGTGCTTGGCGTAGATGGCCTCCGATAAAATACGGCCGCCTTGCAAATTATCCACCGGGATATCGAAAAACCCCTGAATTTGCGGGGCGTGCAAATCCATGGTGAGGACCCGCCGCGCCCCCGCCGTGGTAATCAAATTTGCCACCAGCTTGGCGGAAATCGGCTCCCGTCCCCGTTCCTTGCGATCCTGGCGTGCATATCCGTAGAAGGGCACCACGGCCGTGACACGCCGCGCAGACGCCCGCCGAGCTGCATCAATCAAGAGCAACAGTTCCATCAGATTGTCATTAACCGGGCCCGATGTCGGTTGCACGATAAAGACATCCGATCCCCGGACATTTTCCAACAGCCGCACGCGAATTTCTCCGTTGGAAAATCGTCCTACGTCCGCCTGACCTAATGAAATGCCTAAGTGCTCGACAATTCGTTCCGCCAACGGTCGGTTGGCGTTGCCGGTGAAAATTTTTAAGACTCCTTCGCGTTCGAACATAGTTCTCCTCTTAGTGTTTAGTTTGCCTTACACGTCTTTTCCCTTGGATCGGCGCCGACTGGCCCAGCCCGATTTGTTTTCCTGCCGTCCGCGGGCTATCGCCAACGCATCGCCAGGAACATTCTGCGTAAGGGTTGACCCGGCCGCCACATAGGCACCTGGGCCCACTTCAATGGGCGCCACCAAATTCGAATTGCATCCAATAAACGCCTCATCACCAATAAAGGAGGGGTGTTTTTCAACCCCGTCAAAATTCACAATCACCGTTCCCGCGCCAATATTGACCCGCCCGCCGATGGTCGCATCGCCCAAATACGAATGATGCCCAGCTTTGGAGCCGATGCCGACACGGGTATTCTTGAGCTCCACGAAATTACCAATCTTGACGTCACGGTCCAAGTAGGTCCCCGCACGGAGATGGCTAAATGGTCCCACCCGGGCCGTACTGGCAATGACACTTTGTTCGATGACCGATTGGTCGACCACCACCCCGTCACCGATTCGACTCGATACCACGGTGGCCATCGGGCCGATGTGGCATTCACGTCCGATCTTGCTACGCCCGCGGACAAACGTCATCGGATAGATAACGGTATCCTGCCCAATCTCCACATCGGCATCGATGTATGTCGTCGCGGGATCGACAATGGTGACGCCCTCGTCAAAGAGGCGATTTAACGTATCTTGACGCAGTCGCGCCTCAGCAGCCGCCAACTCGCGTCGGGTGTTGATGCCCATAACTTGGCTCGCGTCATCCCAGACCAGCGCGCCCACCAGGAGCCCTTGACTCTTTAGTCCGTCGACAGCATCCGTCAGATATTTTTCGACCCCATGAAAGGGTAACCGAGCCAAGAGTTGGCGAAATCCCGATACACGCCAAATCCCAATGCCGGTGTTAATTTCGGTAATTTGCCGCTCTCGTGGGTCCGCGTCTTTTTCCTCCCGAATGGCCTCGATGGTTCCGTCGCTCCCGCGAAGAATGCGGCCATACCCCGTCGGTTCCTCCATGTAGGTGGTCACCAACGTAGCAGCATTCCCGTCTCGCTCGTGCCGCTCCATCAACTGGGTCAACAATTCAGGCGGGACTAAGGGACAATCCGCATAGAGAACGAGGACATCGTCAACGTCTTCCGGAATACGGCCCAACGCGTGAAATAACGCGTCGCCAGTCCCATGCATCTCCGGCTGGCGCACAAACTGCGCCCGTCCCTCCAAGGTTTCTTCCACCCGTTCTGCCTGGTACCCCACTACCACCCACGGAGACCCCAATCCTGCCTTTTCCACTGCACGCAAAACGTGCTCAACCAGCGGCATGCCCCCGAGCTCATGGAGCGCCTTAGCCCGACCCGAGCGCATACGCGTTCCGTGTCCGGCAGCCAGAATAATGGGTACCGTCTTCGCCATGTCGGATCCCTCCAGGGTGACTTCACGACTTTGTGCCAGGGTTTAGCATACCAAAGTTGGCGCCTGACCCGCCATTAAAATCCCGCACAAAAAGGCGGCTTCCCCGAAAGGCGCCGCCGCAAATCGACCCTTAACAAAAGCTACGATGCCGAGTGAAAGACGTCTAGAACGGCCTTTTGAATGCGTTCCCGCGCTTGGGGTGTAATGGGGTGAGCCACATCGCGAAACTCCCCATCGGGTGTCTTGCGGCTGGGCATGGCCACAAACAGCCCCTTTAGACCTTCTACGACTTTGACATCATGTATGACAAATTCTCCATCCAGGGTCACCGAGGCCACTGCCTTCATTTTCCCGTCAGTCGCCATCCGTCGAAGCCGCACGTCTGTTATTTCCAATGGGACTTCCTCCTTCGCCAAAGATGCCGGGTCAGACCCAGATGTTTTGGGTAGGAGATTATTCGCGATTGACCGCCCCAATTCCTCCAATTGTCGAAATTTTTACTACGGAATTTTCGGGAATTGTCGTTCGGCAGACACCGGATACCCGGACTCGTTCAGCGCGTCCAAGATGTCCTGGCGGTGTGCGGCATTGCGCGTCTCTACGACCAGCCGCACGCTCACGTCGACGGGAGCGATTCCCGGATCCCACCGCTCGTGGCTAACGCGAATAACGTTAGCCTTTAAGGAGGCGACGAGATCGAGTAAGCGGGACAATTGCCCAGGACGGTCCGGAATCACCGTCGACAAATGGAGTTGCCGTCCCTCTTCCACTAACCCTTTTTCGATGATGCGACTCAAGAGCGTTACGTCAATGTTCCCGCCGCTGACCACCGTGGCAACCGCCTGGTTCCCTACAGGAATCTTCCCCGCTAAAAGCGCGGCCAATCCCACCGCACCAGCACCTTCGACCAATAACTTGGAACGCTCCAGAAAAATGAGAATCGCTCGAGAAATGTCGTGCTC
Source organism: Sulfobacillus sp. (assembly GCA_027343765.1). GTDB lineage: Bacteria > Bacillota > Sulfobacillia > Sulfobacillales > Sulfobacillaceae > Sulfobacillus_B. Next base: position 21,330 of record DAHWKG010000204.1, on the reverse strand, counting down.
GTCGACGGTGACTAGATCATCCACGTACTGTTGAATCATCGCAAACGTGAGCTCGCCTGGGTGCTTGATGGCAATCCCGTCCGCAATCGTGTGCACCGATGCCGTCGGCAATAACGTCCCTGTTTTCACCGATTCCACCATCGCCGCGGCACCAGCCGCCTGCACTCCGATGACTTTAATGCGGGGGTGGCGCGCCTTAGCTGCCAGCGCAATGCCCGAAATCAACCCTCCCCCACCCACGGGCACCACCAGCGTGTCCAAAGTAGCGCGCTCGTCGAGCATTTCAAGTCCAATCGTTCCCTGCCCGGCCACAATCAAGGGGTCGTTAAAGGCATGAATCAGCACGCGGCCCGTCTCGCGCGCGATCCGCTCGGCCTCACGAACCGCATCGTCAAAACTTTCCCCAACTTGGCGAACCTCCGCGCCGTAGCTGCGGGTCGCTTCAATTTTATTCAGCGACGCCCCTTCGGGGGTGACAATCAGCGCCGTGGTGCCCACTAAACCTGCGGCCAACGCCACACCCTGCGCATGATTGCCGGCCGAGGCCGCGACCACCCCCCGGGTCAATTCCTCCGGCGTAAGGTGGCGGATACGGTTATAGGCGCCGCGGAGCTTAAATGACCCCGAGCGTTGTAAATTCTCTAATTTGAAAAACACCCGGCTACCGATGAGATCATTGACGTAGCTGGACTCCTGCAAGGGCGTCCGATAGGTGATGCCTGCCAAAGCTGCCTCGGCTTGACGCACATCATCGAGCGTGGGCCATTTCATCATGAAGATTGATCCTCCCATTTCACCATTCGCTGCACCCATTCAGTGGGCGTCACCAACCCGGGACTATCACCCGACCGATCCCATTCCAAAATCGCACTGTAATCGTCGACCACTTTTTGCTGGGGCGCCCGTGTGCTCACCAACACTCCCACGCCTACCACGTGCGCCCCGAAATCACCTAGCAAATCTTGTGCGGCCCGAGCCGTTCCCCCGGCCTGCATGAAGTCATCCACAAATAAAATGCGCCCCCCGCGGACCGGCGCACGGCGCGCCAATGACATGGATTGGACACGGCGTGACGAGCCGGATAAATAGTTAATCGACAACGACGACCCTTCCGAAAGACGGTTGTCGCGCCGCAACAAGACCATGTGGACCATCAGCGCCCGAGCGCACGCAAGCGCTAATGGGATCCCCCGGGTCTCCACTGTGGCCACATAATCGACGCCGACTGGCCGAAACCGTTCGGCCAACAAAGTGCCCATAGCATCGACGCGCTCAGGACTAAACAACAGGTCGGTCACATAGACGAAGCCATCCGGGGTCATGCGATCAGGATTTGTAAGTTCGGCCACAAAATCCCGAAGATAGCCACGCAGGCGTTCTACATCCACGTGCGGACGAAAGGTGACCCCGCCGGCGGCCCCAACCTGCGAATCGATGTTCCCCAAGTTGTGGCTTTCTAGCGCATCGTTAATCAACAGCAGATCTTCACTTAAGGTGGACTTTGCCACAGAGAGCCGGCGACTCAATTCGGATAGGCTTAACTGGCTCCCTGGGTATGCGGTCACAATGCGTGTCAGCGCCACTAAGCGCTTATGCCGTTGATCGCTCACGATCCGTTCCACCCTTGCCCGCTCGCCTGCCCGGGAGATCCTAATTCCCGTTCAGCCAGCGCTAAATCTTCCGGCTTATCCACATCGACACCCGCTTCCGCATAAGGAAACAGAATCGCGCGCCCGCGAATTCCCAACAAGCCTCCCACCCGATCTTCCGCCTGAGCCAGTGACAGTCGCCCGGTCAGTAATCGCAACAACAATCCCAGCCCCACATCGCGGGCTAACATCAACGGCGCCTTCCGGTGGGCCAGCAGCACTTCGGCCCGCTCCTTGAGGCGTGGGACAGAAGCGACGCGAGCCAGAAATAGGTTGCCGCCCGTCACTGTTCCCTCGCGGAGTCGCACATAAGTCCGCTTGGTGCCGGGAAATCGGCGTTCGGCGGCCTCCTTGGGAATCACCGGGTAGACGACATCCGCGTCGGGTGGAGCCCCTCTTAGGAAAGCCTCGATAACCACCGGCGTGATCCAGGGAACATCGGACGTCACAAACAACACCCGTTCCTCGCCAACTGGCACGGTCGTCAACCCGTTAAGAATATTGCCGAACAAATCTCCCGTCATGGGTGCCAAGGTAACCCCCTCACGGGCGAGCAATGTGGGACCCACCATGCCAATCGAACTCACTGACGGAGCGGCCCCGAGGGCATCCAAAACCCAATCGGCCATCGGCCGGCCGCCAACGAGAATCTCCGCTTCGTATTCCGCCCCGCTCACGGCCTTTAGCAGTCCCTGGTTGGTTTGCCCGGCTAACAGGATCGCGTGCACCCAATCACTTCTTTCCCCAAGAGTCTAACATCGTGGTAGGCTGAGCCCAGGGGATCCCCCGCGCCCGTAGGCGTCGGACCATCCACTCAGCCCAGTCTTCATCGTTTCCTAGTATAAAGTATGTTGGGCCACTCCCGGACATCGCAACAGGAGCCCCCTCTGCTGCCTCTACGAGCCGATCCTTAAAGGCCCGCAATGCGGGCAACACGCTGAATGCTGGCCCCTCAAGATCATTGACCAGGTCCCGCGTATCCGGCACACGCCCGGCCATCATCGCCTCAAGAACCCGGGCGCTTTGAGACGCGTCCGACGCCCGACCCACCCGATCATACGCTGCATAAACCTCAGCCGTCGAGAGGAAGATGCCGGGATTGGCCAGTACCACACCCGCCGATATGGCTAGGTTCACGTGGCTTAATCGCTCACCGTACCCCTGGGCTCGTGCTGTACCGCCCCGGACAAAGAAAGGGACATCCATTCCGAGCTCTTTTGACGCATGAATCACGTGAGCGAAATCGACATTGCCTACCTGTTTGATCGCCCAGCGAATGACCGCCGCCGCATCGGAGCTTCCACCGCCCAACCCGGCTCCCACCGGAATCACTTTGTTGAGTCGACCATAGATCGGAGGCAAATGCCCCAAATGGCTCCGACACCAGGCATAGGACCGAACCACTAGATTCGCTCCATCCATGGGCACATCCTGGTCAGACGACTCCCATAGCATATGATCCCGGGGTTCTAGATACAACTGATCGGACAACGCGACGGTTTGCATCACCGTGTCCACGGGATGATAGCCGGACGCATCTCGCTGCCCGACAAAGAGACCTAAGTTAATTTTCGCTGGTGCTTGATACCACGGCATGAAATCCCCTCGCACCAGACTTCGGGATGAGTTGGTGAAAATCCTTTTCGTTAGGCATGTTCCAGCATCGGTTCGGCATCGGCCACGCGCAATTTTAATGCGGTCTCAGCCGCTTGTCGCACGCACCGGTAGCGCTCGTACAAGATCAGCACTAGGGCGCCCGGCGGTGCCGTCAATATGGCCTCTCGAACCGCCTCCGCCTCATCCAGAATGACTCGCACCGCCTCTTGGCTCAGCGTCCCACTGGCCATGACGCCCGACTGCAACAAGCTCGCGACCTCGCCCGGCTCGCGACCTCGCAAGTCGGCGTCTTCTCGAATGATAATTCGTTGACTAAAGGTCGCCGCAACCTTTGCCGCGGCGCGGATGTCATCATCCCGCCTATCCCCTGGAAGCCCTAAAACGGTAATGATACCCTCCGGTTTCAATCGGCGGCAGATGGCGCCCAAGGCGGTAATGGCGGGCACATTATGGCCGTAGTCCACCAATACCCGCACGTCCCCACCCTCGAGCATCTCTAACCGACCCCGATTGAGCCCGGCACCGCCGACGGGAAATGTTTTTAACCCATCGGTTACTTCGCGAGGAGACAGCCCCAGCGCCAAAGCTCCGGCAGCGGCGGCCGCCGCATTAGCCACATTGACGGAGGCCACCCCGCCGAGACTGGCTGGCAAGGCCCGCGTACCAATCAGGCGGGTCTTCTTATGAGCGGAACCATAATAGAGGTACCCGCTTTTCACGTAGACGGCATCTCCCCCGGCCTCTAGATGGGCTTCGATTGCTGGATTGTCGGATACTGTGGAAAACAGCACCACTTGCCCGCGGCACCGGTCTTGTAGTCCCAAAACGTTGGGATCATCGGCGTTCAAAATCGCCTTGCCCCCCGGCCTCACGACATCGACCAACAACGCCTTCAGGTGAATCAGATCGTCGAGCGTTTCAATTCCATCCTGACCCAGATGATCTCCACCGATATTGGTCACCACCGCCACATCCAAATCATCGAACCCCAAGCCCCCGCGCGCCATCCCGCCTCGGGCTGTTTCCAACACCGCCATCTCCACGGTGGGATCATTTAAGACCAGGCGTGCGGACCACGGCCCTGTCAGATCTCCATTTTTAATCGGCTCGCCACCGATGGCGATCCCGTCCGTGGTGGACATACCCACGCGAAAACCGGCCCGGTTTCCAATATGGCCGAGCATCCGGGTTACGGTCGTCTTGCCGTTGGTGCCGGTCACCGCCGCTACCGGAATGCGGCCATCATTATCGGGGAAGAGATGATCTAAAATGCGCAGAGCCACATCCCGTTCCGTCCCTTCCTCCGGGAAAAGATGCATCCGCAAACCGGGTGCTGCGTTCACCTCGATAACGGCCCCGCCCGCATCATTTAACGAACAATCCAATCGTGGAGTGACGATGTCCACGCCGGCGATGTCCAGTCCAACCGCCTGCGCAGCGCGGATTGCGTCCCGCGCCAGGGCAGGGTCGATGTCAGCCGTCACGTCCTTGGCACTAGCCCCAGTGGACATATTGGCCGTCCTCCGGAGTATCACCCGCTCGCCAAACTCCGGAACGTCATCCGGTGTCCGACCCTGACTCTCTAAGGTCTCCATGGCTTCACGATCGAGCAACACCAGGCTCATCGGAAACCCGTGATCAGGACCCCTACGGGGATCCCGATTCAGCTCATCCACCAACTCGCGAATGCTTGACTTCCCGTCGCCGCGTACTTCGGGAATCCGTCGTTCGGTCGCAGCCACCATGGCGTTCCCAACCACCAATAGACGATAGGCGATACCGGCAATTTGGCGCTCCAACCGGACCGTCTTCTTTGTATGCGACGCGGCCTCCTGAAACGCAATACGAAGCTGGTCTACCGTCGCTACTTGCATGATGACGCCATCTCCGTAATGCCCATCTGTCGGCTTCACCACCATCGAGGGACCTGCCTGCTGAAAGATGGCCTCCGCCTCGGGCAGAGTCTCGACCGTCCAACTTTGAGGCACGGCAATACCAGCGTCCTCTACCATACGCGCCGTGAGGCTTTTATCTTGGGCAATCTCGACCCCCAGAATGCTGGTCCTGTCGCTCATGCTAGCCATGATTCGCCGTTGGCGTATACCTTGACCTAGCCGTAACAAATTCTCCGTGTCGAGTCGACTGACGGGGATGCCTCGCCGCTTTGCTGCGTTCCAAATTGCCCGGGTGCTCGGGCCCAGCCGGAACGAAGCCAAGGCTTCGCGAAATGACTGAAATCGCGCAGCGAAGTTCACCGTTTGGCCATCCCACAGAGACTCAACGACTTCCCGGGCCAATTCCAGCGCCGCACGGCCCCCACCTTCGGTCTCCGATTCAAATACAATCCGAACGCGTGACTCGGATTCCTCTCGGGTCTTGCCGTAGACCCCTCGCTCGCCGCCCAAGTACAAACATTCCAGCGCCACGTGCTCCACCACATGCCCGAGAAACGTGCCCTCCCGAAGGCGCTCCTCAAATCCACCCCGATGTCCACGAGAGCAGTGATGTTCTTGAAGACCGGGAAGAAGGCTCAGCAAACTTTCGACGAAATGAGGGCGTGACGACGACGGTAACCCAGCGTACTGGTCCAAATCCACCAGCACCTCCAGGCACGGCCGAAGCACGTGTCGGTTGGGGCCGGGGAAAAAATTAGCGGTCAGGATATCCACGTTAGTCCTCCCTTTGCCGTTGGTAAGGCCGCCTGGTGGTCAGATTAAACCCGAAGCCTTGCGGTAGCACGTGCAGCATCACACCGCTTATCGCAAGCGGCCGATCGGCGCGCGACTCCGAGGCGTTACTTTCAAGAACTTGTCGACCATCCAACAAAGTCACGGTACGTGACCCCCAGACGATCAAGTCGTCTTGATCCAAATGCACCTCAATAGCCGTGTCCTCGTCTAATCCCACGCCCAAAATCCCTGGGTTTTGTGCCAGTGCCGACAAGAGACGCCCAATGCGTCCCCGCTGAGAAAAGTGTTGGTCAATCACAGCCCCCACCCAAAGCCCCATCCCCGGGGCCATGTGGACTGTGTTTTTCGTCGGAGCCTCCTCGGCATCTCCGCTCACAATCATGGTGTTCGACATCATCGAGGCCCCGGCAGAGGTTCCGGCCACCGTGAGCCCCTGGCGATGCTCCTTGAGCAAGCGCTCATGAAATGGCGTCCCTCCTAACACGCTGGTAATGCGCAGTTGGTCGCCCCCGCTAAAGAAGAGGGCCGAGGCTTCGGCCATTCGTTGCAGCATGTCGGGTGCCGAGGCTTCGTCGCGACTCTCAATCGAGAAGTTCAGCACCTCTGGGACCCCAAGCTCGGAAAAGATGCTTCGATAGCGGTGGTAGGCACCCGTCCCTTCCTTCGACGCCGTCGTCACAACGCCAATGGCAGGATTTCGAGACGTTTGTCTGCTAAGTTCAACGACCCGCTTTAAAATCACGCGGTCGCCCGTCTTGTCCTCATTTCCTCCGATAATGACTAGCGGACCGATCAGTGTCGCCTCCTAAAACGAAAAAGAACGGGGTGCGACTTGCGCACGCCGTTCTATTGTCTTCCCCAAGCGACACCTTTATACGAAAAGAAAAACCTCCGGAAGGAGGTCCTAAAGCTTCTAGCTGGTCAGTGATTCGGGCAGAATGAGCTCCACGGTTTCCGTTAACACATCGGTGTAGGAGTAGGACACGCGCCGCTCAGATAGGTGACCTTCCTCGATCTTGACCACAAAGATGTAAGGATATGTCTTTTCCAAGATGCCTTCCTTTTCATCGACCTTCTTGCGGCCTTTATTCGCCTTTACCCGAATGCGCTCACCCACGTGCGACTCGAGCTCTTTTTTGATGTCATCCAATACGCTCTTGGCTGCCACGCGATCACTTCCTTCCTCACAGATGAAGGGCAACAATAGAAATTTTAACATTCGTTGCTAGGAATGTCAAATGAGCCGACTATTTTAGCAACAGAGGCACACTCGGGTCAATAGGTCCTGGATTAATTTTGTGATTTTCTATTTGGTGTACTTGTCAGCGACCTTCGACGCTCCGAAGGAATCGGGTTTGATCGCGGCTTGGTATCCGCTTCCGGTCACCATTCCCACAATCTCGCGGATAAGGTCCTTGGTCTCTCCTTGCCGTCCCACATCAATGTGGATCTCTACGTCAAAATCCGCCACTCCCGCTTTTTCCAACATCTCGGTGAGCTCGGATGCCACGGTCAGGCTCGTGGATGTCTCATAAAAAATTTTTTGCCTGAGGCTCTTGATGGCGCGACGATGCGACCGGTGGAAGTAATAGCGACCACCTTTGCCGAGGTGATGAATGACCACGGCGGTTACCAGCACCGTATCATGGCGCGTGTGAGAATCGGTGCCGATAATGAGACGGTATTGGTCGTGGGGCTCCCGATTCAGAAAATCCAAGAGGTCGGCGAACATCTCCTCAAAGCTCATCCGACCCTTAGTGGGGCTCTCGAAAATCACCGCGTTGCCTCATTTCTCTCGTTGAATAGCGGACGCCAGCCGCACCCATTCGTCGAGCGTCAAGGCTTCCGCGCGCGCCGTTGAGCAAATGCCATGGGCTTCGAGAAACTTGTGCCAGTCGTTTTTGCTCATAGGCGAACCCGGAGCTTGGGCCAGTGCTTGACGCAACATCTTGCGACGATGTTGAAAGCCCGCTCTGACAACCCACCGAAACGTGTCCCATGCCACGGGCAACGGGGGGTGTGAGACTAATTGTATCACACTTGAGAAAATTTCCGGAGCCGGGACAAAGCTTCCCGGGGGGATGCGTTCAATCCCCGACACCACATCAGCCCGATAACGAAGCAGGACCCCCAGCGTCGAGGTCGCCCGACCGCCTGGCTCTGTGAGGAGGCGCGTGGCCACTTCCTGTTGGACCATGAAGACGGCACGGTCCCACCGGATGGGCTCCTCGATAAGCTTCCCCAACAGCGGGGCGGTAATATAATAAGGGAGATTGCCGGCAATGGTGACCCGTTCCCACCCACGACGTTGAATGATTTCTGCCCATGAAAGGCTAAGTGCATCCCCATACGTCACGTCCAATTGCCGGGGGAATTCGGCTCCTAACCCGTCCAGCATAGGCAGTACCCGCCCATCCAATTCTACGGCCGCAACGCCCGCTCCCCGTTCTAGCAAGGTCCGAGTTAAGGCCCCGAGTCCAGGACCAATTTCAAGAATGTTCTTGGTGCGCCCTTGGAGGGCCAAATCAGCAATACGCGTCAGCACCGAAACGTCCACCAAAAAATTTTGGCCCCATTGATGTGATGGGGCCAACTCGAGTTCTTTAAGTACCCGCGCCAACCCTTCCGGCGAACGGGGATCCTGTTGCTGCAGTGCCCTTACCTCCGATTATGAACCGACTATGTACACGGTGACCGGCCGTACGCCCCAGTCCTGAGCTTGAACACCACTATTGAAACAGAGATCGATCCGGTCGCCAATAATGGCCGATCCGGTGTCTGCGGCAATCGCAAACCCATAACCTGGAATGTAAAGCCGCGTGCCCAAAGGAATCACTCGGGGATCGACCGCCACCACACCATACTGTGCCTTTAAGCCTAACCGGGTATACCCGTTGGACCATGCGGGATTTGGCCAGTAAGCCGTGCTCACCATCGAAATACTCCGGCTAAATTGGGGGACGGGAGTGCCACGTGACACTGGAGCCGCGGTTCCGTAATCGATCACTTCCGCCCGAACGGGAACCGCCACATGGGTCTTTACAGTCTTAGTCCAAACGACTTTGCCATTAACGACCATCGATTGCAGCGTTTTGACCAGCTTGCCAGTCCGTCCGTGGACTGCAACGCGGGAGGACCCATGGGTGAGGCTAGCATCAGCATGATGTTTGACGGAGAAGGGGATTTTTTCGGTCTCTTGCTTGGTAACCAACCGACGTCGGGTGACGTTAATGGTGAGAGGACCGGTAATTTTGGCGTTCACGGCAGGGCGCACCAAGTCGAGCGGGGCAAGCTTGATTTTGGCTGCGGTTAATACCGCCTGCACTCGATATTGCGTAGTCCATACCTGAATGCGGCGGTGCGCCGTTTGCACGACGACCGGAATCGCTTCTCGCACCGTCACCTTGTTGGAGGCCGTGAGCGTTCCCGACGGAGACACCTTGTCATGGCCGTTGGTCCGAACGCCCGCTTGCTCCAGTACGCCCTTCACCTTGTTACGAAATGTCCAAAACGAAAAGTCCTTTTTCCCAGTCGGGCCTTGAACCACAATGTCGACAGGCCGGAACTGCGCACCCACGACCCCTGCGCCCATCGCCGCACACGCGGCAACGCCGAATAGCCATGAGCGTAGCCCAAACGTCTTCCATTTAGTCAATAGCCGTCCTCCTTTGACATCGCGCTCCCTCAAGAGAATTTCGTCCCAAAAAATCACTGTTTTACCATCATTATCCATTACCAATGGAGACATAAAACAGTGAAATAGTATTCGACAAGGTCTGGTCAAATACCTTCTGGGTCAGACAATTTTTTTGAGCCGCCACAACTTCCGCCACACGAACCACTCGAAGCGGCTCATTCCGTTGCCCCCGCCAGGGTACGGGCGACAGGTAAGGGGAGGCCGTTTCCACCAAAATGCGCTCCAATGGTATCTCCGAGACTACGGCGCGGAGGTCATGGGCACTTTTAAAGGTAATAGCTCCGGAAAAGGAAATATACCACCCAAGGTCTAGCACCGCTTTAGCGAAGCTAGCGCTTCCGGTAAAGCAATGAATCACGCCGCGGTCCCAGCCGATGGAACGAATAATGGCCAAGGTATCCTCTTCCGCTTCGCGCGTGTGGACGGAGGCCGGCACCCCCAATTCCCGGGCCAACGCCAGTTGCCGGTCGAAGACACGGCGTTGTACGTCTCTCGGGCTATGGTCATAGTGATAATCGAGGCCAATCTCCCCAATTCCGACGACCCCCGGGTGATCTTCGACCCAGGACTGAAGCTGTCGCCCATCGTCCGCCTCATCAAAGTAGCGGCTGTCGTGTGGATGCACCCCCACTAAAGCCCATGTCCCTTCATGACTCTCTTGAAATTTGACGGCATCAAGAGAACTCTCTATGGTATAGCCCGGAACTATCACGCCGACCCCTTCGGCCACCGTTCGCTGATACACCGTCTCCCGGTCCTGGTCGTAGTCGTGGTCTTGCAGATGGCAGTGGCTATCAATCACCCGCAGCATCATTTCACGCGCGCTCCTTCCGAAAGGGGGGTAGCCGGCGAAACCAAGGCCAGCTGCCCGTCGTGAGACCCCGCCAACAACATGCCCTCGCTGAGAATGCCACGAAGTTTGACCGGCTTTAGATTCGCGACCAGCACGACTTGCTTGCCAATTAAATCCTGGGGTTGGTAATGTTGGCGGATGCCCGAAACGATCGTGCGCTCCCGTCCACCGTCGAACACCGTGAGCTTTAATAACCGGTCGGCCCCGTCGACAACTTCGGCGGCGCGCACTGTACCAACGCGCAAATCAACCTTCTCAAAGTCTTCAATGGAGATTTCGGCCACACCCGTCTCTTCCACCGGTTGAGACAGGGCCGAAGATTCAATGCGGGGAAAAAGCGGCTCCCCTCGCCGAATGGCGATCCCCTCGCCTTGAAAACCAAAGATGGCCTCCCGGTAATTCATCACGGGCGCATCCAGTCCCAGTTGGTGCCGCATCTTTCCCGGGGTTTCCAATAAAAAAGGCGTCAATAAAACCGATACGATTCTGATGCTCTCCCAGAGTCCATAGAGAACGTTGCCTAAACGCACCGTCTCCTGATTCTTGGCTAAATCCCAGGGTTTTTGCTCTTCGATATATTTGTTCGCTCGACCCACTAAGCGAAAAATCGAGGTCAGCGCGTCCGATATGGCTAGTTCGTCCAAGGCGTGCTCAACTTCGCGATAGACAGTGGCCGCCTCACCAGCCAGAATTCCGTCGTCTCGCTCGGCATCCAACGGAGGGACCCGGCCGCTCCAAAACCGGTTTATCATGGCGGTGGTCCGCGACAATAAATTGCCTAAGTCATTGGCTAAATCGACGTTGGTACGGAGTATCAATGCCTCCTCAGTGTAGCTGCCATCCGCACCGAACGGCACCTCCCGCAAGAGGTAATAGCGCACCGCATCCGTCCCATAGCGGTCCAGTAACGCAATCGGATCGACGGCGTTGCCCATCGATTTGCCCATCTTATTCTGGCCAATCAGGAGCCACCCGTGCCCAAACACCTTCTCGGGCAACGGCAAATCCAAGGCCATCAAAACAATGGGCCAAATCACGCTGTGAAAGCGCACAATTTCTTTACCCACGAGGTGCACGTTAGCCGGCCAAGCCGCTTGAAACTGTGCCTCATCCTGCAAATATCCAGCCGCTGTCAGGTAGTTAATCAGCGCATCGAACCACACGTAGATGGTGTGTTCGGGGTCATTGGGCACCGGAATACCCCAGCGTACGCCAGTTCTCGAAACGGACAAGTCCTCCAATCCCGCATCGATGAAGTTTAACATTTCGTTCCGCCGCGAGGTGGGCTGAATAAAATCGGGGTGCTGGATAATGTACTCTCGCAGCCGATCCTGATAACGGCTTAAGCGAAAAAAGTAGCTTTCTTGTTTGACCCGCTCTACCGGTCGTCCACAATCCGGGCACTTGCCGTCAATCAATTTCGACTCCGTCCAATACGACTCATCGGGAAGACAATACCATCCCTCGTATGCCCCCTTGTATATGTCCCCCTGCTCCACGAGTCGGGAAAAAATGGCCTGCACCACCCTCTCGTGCCTCGCCTCAGTGGTGCGGATGAAATCGTCGTACGACACCCCAAGACGTTTCCACAGCGGATCCTGGATGAAATTGACGATCTTGGTCACAAACTCTAACGGTTTTTCCCCAACGGCGTCGGCCTTCTTCTGGATCTTTTGGCCATGTTCGTCTGTTCCTGTGACAAAGAGCACGGACTCCCCCTTGAGGCGGTGATACCGCGCCAGTGCGTCCGCTGCCACCGTAGTGTAAGCGTGCCCGACGTGCAAGTTGTCGCTCGGATAGTAAATGGGGGTGGTGATGTACCATTGAGATGCTCCCACACTAACTCTCTCCTTTATTGGGAGGTACGCTGACAGCCACGAAAAAACCCCTTCGCACGAAGGGGCGACCTGGGGCCGCGGTACCACCCTTATTGGTTCTCTCCGTCCGATATCGGGGACCTACCGGAAGCCTTACTTACCGTTCAGGCTTCAAGCTCCGGGGCCATTCCCAACGGGTGGCACCACTGGGCTTGCACCATACCCCAGCTCGCTTTAGGCGTCACGCCGCCGATCTCCCCATCTTCGCTCGTGTTTGCTGGGCATTCTAACAAAGTCCAAAGATTTTTGTCAAATTGTGGCCCTCCGCCAAATTTCGACATTCCAGCACGCAACATTCCGGGTTTCGACAAACTTCATCTTATTGATTGACTATTTTTTGGAAGTTCTGGTATTATACTGGTATTCTAATGTCGAAAAAGAAAGGGGTTTTTGCTTTGAAGTCAACTGGCATTGTCCGTCGTGTAGACGAGTTGGGCCGTGTGGTTCTACCCATTGAGCTCCGCCGTACTTTAAACATCAGCGACAAGGATTCGCTCGAAATCTATGTCGATGGGGAAAAAATCGTTTTGAAAAAATATGAACCGGCTTGCATCTTCTGTGGTAATGCAGAGGGCATTGAGACCTATCGCGGCAAAAATGTTTGTCAGTCCTGCCTAAAGGATTTGAACACCGAAGCCGTTTAGTCGTTGTCATGCACTCGTTGGTATAGCTCCCGCCGTAAAACACCATGCTGGCGTGCCACCTGCCGAATCGCCTCATTAGGGTGAAGGCCATGGCTAACCAGCTGCCCCACCCGGGAGATAAGTTGAGACCACTCAACTTCACCGCTTCCGGGCATTTTTTTGCCCGGGCCCAGAACCAATACGCACTCGCCCCGCCATTCGCGCTCGGTGTCCACCAATGCCCCTAATGATCCTCGCCAAAACTCCTCGAATTTCTTGGTCATTTCACGGCCTACCAACACCATCCGCTCGTCGCCCAGTGTTTTGGCTAAATCGTCGAGGGTTTGCTTCATGTGATGCGGCGCCTCATAGAGAATTGCCGCATGGGGCCAAGAAAGAATCTCACGAAGCATCGCCTCGCGGTCGTGACGCCCTCGGGGCAAAAATCCCCAGAAGGCAAAAGGGGCCCGAAACCCGGATGCGGCAAAGGCAGTCACGCTCGCACTAGGTCCGGGGATAACGGAGACGGTCAACCCGTGTTCCCACAGAGCGTCGACCAATTCTTGCCCGGGATCGGACACTGACGGCATGCCGCGATCACTTACCAGTGCGATTCGGTGCCCAGACTGAATCTTGGCTAAAATTTCTGGGATGCGCTCTTGCGTGTTGTGCGCGTGAAATGACAACATCGGAGTCTCGATGCCAGTATTATGGAGCAAGAGACCAGTCACACGGGTATCCTCAGCCAAAATCAAGTCGACCCCGGCCAATATCGCTTGCGCCCGGGGAGACCAATCCTCTAAATTCCCGATGGGGGTTCCGACGATGTATAACGTCCCCGGTTCCCCGGCCGAAGATTCCCTCATACTTCGTCACCTCCTAAGGCTAACTTATCCCTGTGGGTAAGCCGCTTAATCCGGCGCTCCTCACTGAGAGCCGCCCCATGATTGTACGGTCCCGCGCACCACCAAAGGCCTAACGGGCCCCGGCCGCGCGTGTAGCGGGCGCCCCGGCCCGAGCGGTGCTGGGACAAGCGGCGGACGACATTGGTTGAAATGCCGGTGTAAAAACTTCCATCCGCGCAGCGAACAATATATACCCACCAAGTCATTATTTCTGGCTCGACGGCCATGCCCGGCGCAACTGGGCGGCGGCCAACTCCGCATTACCATTGGACTCCAACTGGCGGTGTACGATAGAGAGCGCTTCCCAAGCCCGGAGCCACTCACTTCCCCCGGTTTCTCGGTACCGCGCGCGCACCCCATAAGCCGCGGCCACCACCCGCTCAGACGTCAGCGGCTCGGTCCATAGCGTCTCAAACACAGCATCTCCCGATGATGTGGGGCCGCCTCCCGTCAGGCGCCACCACTGAGCTCGGCTTCTAATGGTTTCCAGCAACTGGTCCGGGTGGGCCGTGATTAAGAGATACACTGCATATGCCGGCGGCTCCTCCAAATGCTTAAGGAGATAGCTTTCCGCCTCGCGGCCGAGACTATCCGCTGGCCGAATCACGACCACTTTGGTGGGAGACCAAATCGGTCCGCTCTTTAAGGTAGCGACCGCCAGTTGGGCCTCATCACGGCGAATGGTATTCCCATTGGGGAGAAGTTCGTACACGTCCGGGTGGGAGCGCCAATCTATTTGGCACGACCGGCAACCACACGCAAGGAGACCTCCCCGCTCGCAGAGAAGCCGGGGCACTAAGCGACTGAGAGCCTCCTCCCCTGCCTCCACGGCACCACTGAGCAATAATGTCTGACCCAACTGTCCGGCATTTAGAGCCGACAGCAGGGTATCTACTGTAGAAGAATCTCTAGAATTTCTCATACCGGTCAACATCCACCACAAAGACCGTAGCCCCACCAACCGTCACCTCGACGGGAAATGGCACATACGGTTCACCGCTATGGGCAGGAGTCTGCGGCGTGAGGGTTTCATGGCGTACGGAGCTGGTCCGACGCAAGACCGCCATCACTTGTTCCACGTCATGCTCTTCTACCCCCACCAAAATGGTGGTGTTACCTTCCCGCAAAAAACCGCCGGTGCTGGCGAGCTTGGTCGCCCGAAATCCACGTCGATTGATTTCCGTGACCGCACGACCCGCATCCTTATCCTGCAATATGGCGATGATTAGCTTCATTGCAATTCCCCTCTCCCCTCATGATTCAAACGCCCCGCGATCGACGCCGCAATCTGATGAAAAATGGCATCCACCGATTGACGGCAGTCAATGACCAGCCACCGTTCGGGTTCTTCGTGACTTAGCCAATCGTAGCCCGCATGAACTCGCCTGAAGTACTGACGATCTCGCTTTTCTAGACGGTCGGTCTGGTCTATGAGGTAGCTGTCACCCTTCAGCCACACGGTTAAGTCGGGGCGCCTTCCTTTGGTAGCGACACGATTGATCACCATCACTGTCTCCACGGGAATACCCAGACCGAAGGCCTGATAGGCAACGCTCGAGTCGATGAACCGGTCCATGAGCACCACTGCCCCCCGACTTAGCGCTGGCCCCACGACCTCATCCATCAATTCTGCCCGGGCGGCCGCAAACACCAGCAACTCAGCTACCGCGCTTTTCACCTCGATGCGATGTAAAATGACCTCGCGGAGCGATTCCCCCAACTCCGTGCCTCCCGGCTCGCGAACTGCCAAGACCTCCCGCTGAGGCAAGAGCCAGGTCTTCAACCGTTCAAGCTGGGTCGTCTTTCCCACCCCGTCCAAACCTTCCAACGTCACCAAGAGGCCTTCTGTTACGCCACCACCAACAGCCACGATTGCCCATCCTCCTGCCTAAGGCCTTCCACATGCCCACCGCCTCGCCGTTGCCACTCGCGAATCCAGTCCCGGGTTTCCACCGAAACGATTTCGCCCGGCACTCCGACCGGCACGCCTGGCGGGTACGGGGTGACGGCCGCCGCCAACACGTGGTCCACGGATTCCTCAAGAGGTATCCAGCGACGAGCTCGTCCCCACGTCTCCCGTACCGACATGAAAGCCTCCAAGCGCGGCCACGGCAGTGGTTCCCATGCTCCCCGATCCTCTGGCCATGGAGTGTCGATGAGCGCTCGGGTGAGGTTTTCCAAATCCTGTCCGGGCGCAAGGAAAAAGGTTGCACTACCAGGTGAAATTTTCTCGAGTTCCCCGATGAGCTTCACCCTATTTTCAATTTCACGACCCGGCCCAAGAACAGTCAGGCGAGCCGGATCGACCTGCCATCCTGACCTATGCGCCCAAGCTTGCAGCACCCCTACGCCCCGTTTCTCTAGAGTATTCCAAAGTTCCTGCATGCGCGCCGAAAACGCGTGCCAGATCGGGTCGCGGCCGGGTTGACGACGCTCCCATTGCAACCGATCCAGGGATGCCAACAACAGGAACGATGGACTAGAGGTAGATAAGAGGCTCATCCACTGGTCGACTGCGCCTTCGTCGACACGCGTTCCCTGCAAATGAAGGAGTCCCGTTTGGGTTAACGCGGCTTCACTCTTATGCACGCCATGAACCACCAAATCCGCGCCTTGGTGAAGGGCGGAGGTAGGAAATCCCCCGCCAACCGGCCAGTGACTCCCGTGGGCTTCGTCGACGACCACGGTGAGTCCTTGTTGATGGGCGCGGGCCACTACCCTTTCAATGGAACCGGCCAAACCGTCATACGTGGGGCGTGCCAATACCAAACCCGATGCGGGCTTCAACGTTTCTGGGAACTGATCGAGGGGTAACGATAAACCGGCTGGCAAGACCGATGGCCACAGCCACCGCACGTGGTAGCCGCCGATCATTAACGCCCCAAGCACAGACCGGTGCATGGACCGATCAATCCAAAGGGTGCTGCCCGGCGGGTTCGCGGCCAAAATAGCCGCCATCACCCCTAGCGTCGCCCCTTGAACGGAATACCAGGTCCTCTCTACCCCAAACGCTTCCGCCATCAGACGCTCTGACCTCTCCAGAGGATTGGGCGTTTCATGCATGGGACTGATTTCGGTAACGTCGAAAGACCAATCGAGAAAATTACCGTGCGGCGGTTTAATCCCCTTGTGGCCCGGGGTGTGCCATCGCTCACGCTGACGGGCACGGTATTCATACAGCATGTCTATCAGGGGAGTGTCCATCGGGACAGCCTCCCTCCATTGTTGTTTGCTCTATTGTACCGAAAAATCGTGGACGGCCGAGCCCCCCATTTTCAGGCGGTGATGGCACGCATTTGCAAGCAATAGAGGGCACCGTCAGCAATGGCCCATTCAATGTCCACCGGGACGCCCTTTAGACGCTCTAACTGAACCGTCAAAGAGCTGATTCGAGCGACATCTTGATCGGAGAGGCAAAACCGGCCAGCCAACTCCTCGGGCGTATCAATCGTTTCGGTGCCGCCCTGGCTACGGGGACGAATCATCACTTCCTTGAAACCAAGAAACCGGGAGAGCACCTGGCCCGTTGCCTTATCAATTTCGAAGGCGTCAGGCGTCACCAAGCCCGAAACAACCCCTTCCCCGAGCCCGTATGCGGCATTCACCACCACCTGATCCTCACGGGTAACCGGATGGATACTGAAGGCCACCCCAGCCGCCTCCGCGGGAACTAACCGTTGGATTAAAACCCCCATGAGACTTTGGTCGAGTACGAGGCCTCGCCCGCGCGCATATTGGCGCGCATGGCTTGTGCGCGCCGAAGCCCAACAGCGAAGCACTGCATCTTTTACCCCATCCTTGGGCACATCGAGAAAGGTTTCGTATTGACCCGCAAATGAGGCGTCCGCTAAATCTTCGAAAATGGCGGATGACCGGACGGCGAATCGAGCGTCGGCGGCAAACACCGAAAGCCGGTGTTCGATAGCGTCCGCGACCGCCGCGGGAAGTTCCTCTCGATCCGACTCCTGTCTCTCAAGAAAAGCCCGATGACTGTCCGTCGTCACCACAAACCCAGGCGGGACGTCCACCCGCTCCGACAGAAGATCGCTCAACTGCGCCGCCTTGCCCCCCACCAGATTTACGGGATGCGGCCCCTCAGATAACAGTACCGTAAACATTCGTCATCCTCCATTGTTCGGATTCCAATCCGTTATTGATTGCGAGATCTATTCGAGACCCGAGATGGCTTTCCCTGCTTCGTAATCAAAGGGCAGCGTCCCCACTTCGACATAACTTGGACTATATAGAGCCAAGTTGGAATATGTCCTACGGGGAGGGATCGGCATGGAAAAGCGCTTCAACATGTCGCGCCGTACGGCTGGCTGGCTGGTGGCCATTTTCGCGGCGCTGGTTGTAATCCACTACGCCTACCATACCAGCGCAAAAAATTTAGCTGAGACAGTCATGGGCAAGCCGGCTGCGGCGATCGCCTTACGGGGCGAAATCACGCAGTTGAATACCGATAAAATGACGGTGACGGTTGAGGATACCCACGGAGATTTAACCAATCTATCGCGGACCGTCACACTCACCAACAACACACGGTTTTTAGCGCCGGGAAAGCCCCAGGCTACGGGACAGTCCGGTTTCAACTACCTTAAGACTGGCTATCGCGTCTCCTTAAGCGGCCAGGTTACCGAGCAAAACGGCATCGATGCTCAGGTGGTGCAAGTCAACTTTCCGCCCATCAACGGAACGGTTCAAAAGTTGAACGGCTCCCAGATGACGGTATCGGTTGCAGGCCAACCAGCGCCAGCGGTCATCGCCTTGACGTCCCATACGGCATACTTCGTGCCCAATGGAGACGTCAGCACCCTTAAGGAAGGGGTGCCGGTTCGCGTTTGGGTGGTTCCTAACCACGAGCCGAATTCTGGATTGACGGCTGTCACCGTCATGGTCGCCCAATCCAAATAGATTCCTTTATTGTGGATATCCCGGAGCTTCCGCCCTGGCGGAGGCTCTTCTGGGCAAATTGGCGTTTGCACCCCGAGCCGACTTGATCTATGCTAATACGTATGTATAGGTGCCAAACTCGTCCCCATGGCTAGATTTCGGTTGACTATTGGAGGAATTGTCCGTGCTAAAGATTTTCCCTCAGTTTGAAGAGGATTTATTGATCCGGTTGTTTCATAAAGGGGTCAAAGCCCAATGGACGGTTTCCGACGTCGAATGGGAACAACCGCTGATGATGGAAGACGCCCAGGCGCGTGCCCTCGCCCACATGTTGACACCCGTATATCTGGGAGAACAGTCGGCGATGATCGGGGCCAGTGTGGTGTTGCCCCAAATGGCGATGGCGGGAGAAACCACATCACAGATCTACCTCAGCAGTTTTTTGATGGATGAGGCACGGCACTTTGAGGTTTTGACACGTTTGTATAAGCGCCTCGAAGAGGACCCTCTCAATGTGCGGCAGATGCCCGCCATGTTGCGGTACCACAATCGGCTGCGCAAGGGGGATCGCATTGATTGGGTCTGGGGCATTCTCATTTCGGACGTATTCGCCAAGAATTTCTACCAAATTTTCTCCCGTTCGCAGCCGGAAGCGCTGTTCGGTAGTCTGTCGGGCCGAATTCTCCAAGATGAGTCACGTCACCAAGCGTTTGCGGAACATTACCTAAAGGGTGCCGTGCCAAAACTTGACCAGGACCGATTGGCCGCATTGGTTAAGATGAAAGACGACCTGCTGGACACCATGGACAATATGTACGACCACTTGTTGGATGACGCCAAGCGTCTTAATATTGACGGTCGACAGTTTTTGGACGACTTGCGGGGGGAGATTGAGCACAAAGCACATCGTATCGGATTAGACCAACCCCATGGTGATGACGATGGCTCCATGAAGCGCGTATTTCAGGGGGTAGGCGAGGGTGTGAAAAGCGCCACCCGAGACTTGTCTTCCAAGTTCCAAGCGTTGAAGGCATCCCGTTGCGATACCTGCTTCGTAGCGCTTCTATGCCGAACCCGACTCGTCACGGCCTCCCGTTGCGTTTAAGTTGAGCGGTGGCCTCCGCGCTCCAAGTGAGCGCGGAAGAAATTCTCGCTTCCATGGCTGGCCATAGATGCGGACGCTGAAATTTCCAAGGCAAGGGCAGCGGCCGCAATAATCTGGGCCAGCCTTTGTGCAGAGCCGGGACCCTGACAGCCCAATAACCGCAGGTAGCTCTGGGCGTGCGGCAACGACGTCCCCCCCCCCACGGTACCCACCTCGATTCCCCCCAGTTGCAAGCCAAATGCGGCCCCGTCCGGTAACGCTTGAATGGTCGCATGCGCCATGCTGCTGGTTGCCACCATACCTAAGTCCTGGCCGGTGGTGAGGAACATGGCGGCCACGGCCGACGCCGGAGTAAAAGCAAACGATTGCATGCCGCTGGCATTGGAACCGTGTAATCCAGTCCATTCCAACCGCTTTAACTCATCGACGGTCGTGTTGAGGTATCGCTTCAATTGCTGATGGCTAAGTTTGGCAGAAGCCATTACAGTCTTGCCGTGTCCTCCGTTGTAGTGTTCGTGGCTCGGCTTTTTGTCGCCACCCATATTCGCCTCGAGGAAGATGTTCACTAAGTGCCAGGGCTGATCCTCGATCCGGCGCACGATTTCGCGGTTCAGTGCATAAGCATTGCGCGTAATCATATTGGGCCCGCAGGCCTCACCGGTGTAGAATCGATAAAGCAGATGGCAGACGGATCCCACAAGTTGGGCGTCAATTTCCAGCAAAATAGCATGGCGAGAAACATCGGCCACTGTCTGATTCGGTTTTAGAAGCTTGTCAGGATGGTCGGGATCATTCAGCCACTCCTTTAAACTCTGGCGTGAGGCGAGAATCCAATCGTAAAACGCTTTAGACTCATCGCCCGAATCAAACACAAAGGCACAATCTCGGGTCATCATGTCGTTCAGAACGTAGGTTTTCACCCCGCCAGCGCGATTGAGCACATGAAATCCCCGTTGCATCGACATGGACAGTCCGCCCTCGGTATGAGCCAGAGGGATATAAACCTGATTGTCTTGGTATCGTTCGGTTTCCACCAATCGTCCGGTCTCCCAACGATACCGTCCCAGGCTGATGTGGGCAGGCCCCACCACGGACACGGGCATAACCATCTGTCCCGTAAGGGATTCTTGAAAATTTGCCAGGCGGGACGGCTCCACGCTCCAGTCAAAAATGCGC
The DNA here is from genome assembly GCA_027343765.1 of Sulfobacillus sp. Classification (GTDB taxonomy): domain Bacteria; phylum Bacillota; class Sulfobacillia; order Sulfobacillales; family Sulfobacillaceae; genus Sulfobacillus_B. Next base: position 245 of record DAHWKG010000204.1, on the reverse strand, counting down.
TCATCCTCGCTCTGCCATCCAGGAAGCTGACGAAGGACCTGTTGTCGTTCTTCAATGGCTTCCTTGTGGTTACGATGAGACCAAGCCACTAGATTCTCCTCCTATGTAGAAAAATCCCGCACGTGTGGCGGGATGCAAAAAATGGGTCGGCACGGCCTGATGATCCCAGTCCCCTGCGGGACCAGTAGTCTCAGCGTACGCGAGGGGGACGACCGTGTTCGGCATGGGAACGGGTCAACTCTCAC
>DAHWKG010000197.1:0-5064 GCA_027343765.1 Sulfobacillus sp. | reverse complement strand
ATCCGTCCACCACCGTGACGCCCCGCGATGAAGCCCATATCCTTTACGGTGCTCAAGCGTTTGAGCGTGGCCAACGGCCACCGTATCCGGACAACCTCCGGTGGTACGAAGAGGAGACGGTGTTCGACACCATGCGCGAGGCATGGGAGTGGGTCTCGTCGGGAATTTACAATGAAATCGGCATTTTGTACGACGGATACCGGACCGCCGATGAAAAAATGGCCCACGCATTGGTGTATGAGCTCACGCGGTTTAATACGTCCCAAGGGCCTACCTTTTTTATATTTGCCCACAACGAGTTTGGCGGTGACCGGCCTCACTTCCGGGTCTGGGTCAAACGAATCCAGGATCCGCTTAAGGAACTCTAGGGGGCGTATGCGCCAAAAGGAATGTCCTCGATCGGTAGCGAAAAGGGTCAAAAGGTTTTGTGAGGTGCTCTCGTACTACGGCGCCGTCCAGGCCCGTCGGGAGCCAAGCACGGATGGAGAGAGGAGTATCGCTATGTTACACGTCGGGATCATTGGTGATTATGATGCATCCAAACCCACACATTTGGCGACCGAGGTAGCCATTGAACAGGCCGGAGAGGACCTCGGGGAATCGACCCGCTCCACTTGGATCAGTACCGGTCTCTTGGCCCATGACGCGGGCCTCTTAGACGCCTATGATGCGATTGTGGCGAGTCCGGGCACGCCGTACGTGGACTTTCACGGGGCGTTGGCCGGCATTCGCTATGCCCGTGAACAGCAACGGCCCTTTCTAGGGACATGAGGCGGCTTCCAATATGCTCTGTTAGAGCATGCCCGTCATTGCGTCGGCCTTCGCGCAGCCGTCACGGCTGAAGTCACCCCCGACGGCGACGACTTGGTCGTCACGCCGATGGCGTGCTCCGTGTTCGGGGAGACCGGGACCGTGAGCCTGGTAGAGGGTACACGGATCCACGCGGTATATGGCCGCGGCGCCACCCGCGAGCCTTACCGGTGTCATTATAGCTTGAACCCGGTTTACCGCGACATCGTGTTGACGCACGGGCTGGTGGCCGCCGGCATCGATGAGGACGGCGAAATCCGTGCGGTCGAGCGCACGGATCATCCCTTTTTTCTAGCGACGCTGTTTGTGCCTCAACTGTCGGACGAACAACCGCATCCGGTTTTCAGGGGCTTGCTCCGCGCTGCAACAACTAGTCGCTAGCTCAGTTCTAAGTCGTCGTTCACCGCGTAAGGGGGCGGTCTCCTTTGCTGTGTCCATGTGAGACGGCTCTGCTGGAGGGATTAACGAGAACAGGAGGAAAATTTCTTGAAGGGTCTTCATCATGTCGAAATGTATGTCGCCGACCTTGCCCGTTCTACGGAATTCTGGGGATGGTTTCTCCCACAGCTTGGGTATGTCCCGTTCCAAGCATGGGACGCCGGACGTAGTTGGCGGTTAAATGAGTCCTACTTGGTGTTTGTGCAGGCGCTGGACCGGCATGTGGATGAGCCGTACCACCGGCGTCGGGTAGGCCTGAACCACTTGGCCTTTTGGGCCGAGTCGCGAGACCAGGTCAATGCGTTGACCGAGCAGGTCCGTGCGCGCGGGCTTCCGGTTCTCTACGAGGATCGCCATCCCTATGCCGGGGGCCCCGACCATTATGCGCTCTTAGGTGGAGTTGGTGGCCCCCAAAGTCGAGGGTGCCAGTGCGGAACGATGAGAACCCGTAGCGCTCCGCGTACCAGACGCGTGGCATTGCCCTGAACGTACGCTGTAAGCCAGCCTGCGGCGGCTTTCCCAGTATAATTCGTTATCATCGTTGGTAGTGGATTTCCATGAACGAGCTGCTCTGGAACAACCAAGTCAACCGAGGGGGACATGCCACGGCCCACTGCGGGCCAGAGCAGACTCGTGCGCAGCTGCAGGCGAATTCTTATGAATGATGTAAAAGGCGGTGGATGCATGGAATATCGGCAACTCGGACACTCGGACTTACGGGTTTCAATCTTGGGGCTAGGAGCGAGTGGCCTCGGGACCCGATCGGATCTCCGTGGATCGCATCGAATTCTAGATTGCGCACGGGACGCTGGTGTGAACCTCATTGACACGGCCAATGTCTATGGTAAGGGCGCCTCCGAATCGGCGATTGGCACATGGTTGCCGGGGCATCGCTCCGAGATGATCATCGCGACCAAAGCAGGGCTCCCCGTCGGCGACACGTCGGCCGACCGTGGGGCTTCGCGGAGCCACCTGACGCGGGAGTTGGAAGGTAGCCTGAGACGTCTAGGCACCGATTACCTTGACCTGTACCAGGTGCATAGCTTCGATCCGTGGACGCCCCTCGAGGAAACACTCCAAACCTTGCAGGACTTCGTGCAACAGGGCAAGGTGCGGTACGTGGGTGCTTCCAATTACCGGGCGTGGGAGCTAATGAAGGCCTTGGGAATTAGTCAACGTCTGCATGTGGGATCGTTTGTCTCCCACCAGTGTAGCTATTCCCTCGCGGATCGGACCGCGGAACGCGAGATGGTGCCGTTGTTACGCGACCAAAGACTGGGCCTCATTGCCTACTTTCCCTTGGGCTCGGGTCTGTTGACGGGGAAGTATCGTCCGGGTGAGCCCGCGCCTCCCGGCTCTCGCGGCGCCCGGGTCAACGGGGCATTTCCATATCAGGACCCCGGCCTGCTGGGCTTGGCCACCGAGGTGGCAGCGGTCGCGGAGGAAATCCCCGCGCGTCCGGCCCAGGTGGCGTTGGTTTGGTTATGGCATCATGCCGAAGGGGCCTCGGCCATTGCCGGAGCCCGCCTCGTGGGGCAACTGCAGGAAAACCTGGGCGCCCTCACGGTCACCTTGTCCGATGACGCGCGGCGACGCTTAGACGCCGCCAGCGAGCCGTTCACCAGCCGCGAGCCGCTCGGCGAATACCGAATAGATGAAGTCAAGGAGGGAGCATCATGATAGATGCTCAGAAAACCGAGCGCCATACGGCGATTGTGGACGTCCATGCGGTGCTCGCTAGAGACGGCCAAATTTTGTTGGGATGCCGGCAGAACACGGGGTTTGCGGACGGCTGCTATCATCTCCCAGCGGGGCACCTCGAAGCCGGCGAGTCGGTAGTGGAAGGACTGGTCCGCGAAGTCCGTGAAGAACTTGGAGTGCGGCTCAATCCCCACACCGTCCGCTTTGCTCATGTGATGCACGCGGCGTCGGGTGCCGGGCGGGTAGCGTTCTTCTTTGTTGCGGACGATTGGGTCGGGACGCCCATCAACCAAGAACCGAACAAGTGTATCGAGATCGCCTGGTTTGGCTGGGACGACTTGCCAGATCCGATGGTCCCATACGCCCGCGTCGCGCTGAATCATATTCGGGCCGGGACGAGCTTTTCAACGTTCGGCTGGTAAGGTCCGGATTGAATCCCGCTTGCGGCACAAACGGGGGCGAGAGCGCAGGAAGCCTCGCTACGGGAGCACGGTTGGGATACAGGAATCCATCCCGAAGATACCGAACTATTGTGCAGGAGTGAGCGTTTTTATGGGGACCCAATGACACGTCTCCCATCCAGGCGATGACGGATGAGAGCGCCATGTCTGCGGCATATGGCCAACGAGGAGAAGATAATCCCATGACGATTCGAATCGAGGAGTTGGAACAGCTAGCCGGCCGGGCAGGCTGGCCCCCGTCTCATGCATGGCCTCTGGCGGAGGCGCTTCTTGAAAATTTCGGCAGTACGGACCCTCAGCTGCGGGACACGCTGTCATTCACCCTGATGGACCGCCTCTTCGAGGAAGGCCTACTGACCCGGGGAGAGCGTGTGGCGCTGTTGCAAGCGGCCCTGGATGATCGCCATCTCTTTGCGGGAATCGGCGAGAGCGGCACAGACAGGGTGTTTCGGCGGAGCTTCTCAGTGCTGGTAGTGCCCATGGTCCTCGGGTCGGACCTCGGCGCTGGGGAGCTGCCGGAGGATCTGGTGGTGTGGGCGCTGGATCGGGTCCTGGCGTACGCGCGGGCGGAGCGGGACTGGCGGGGCTACGTGGCGGGCAAGGGTTGGGCACACGCCGTGGCGCACTCGGCCGATGCGCTCGGGATTGCCGGCCGTCATCCCAAGACCCCGGCGGCGCGGATGTCGGACGTGCTATCCGCGATCCATCATCTGGCGACCATTCCCTATCCGCTGGGCTACCTGGAGGACGATCGCCTGGCGTTTGCCGCTTACCAGCTCATGCAGTCGGGGCGTTTAAGTACGGATGCAATTCAGGCCTGGCTCGATGGCTTTCAACGATTGACGGGGCCCGACGACCAGGCGGAGACGCTTGCTGGTGCCAATGCCGAACACTTTCTCCGGAGCCTGTACTTTCGGTTTCGGGCGAAAGATCGTGAGCACGCCTGGCTTGAGCCGATCCAGACGGCACTGGACCGCTTTGACATCTTTCTGCTCTATCCTCCGCCTGAGATCTGAAATTGCATTCGTCTCCATGTTCCGTCGAGGGGGACCCAACATTGCAGCGGATGACTCAAACACACGAGGTCATCGCGGAATCGCAGAAACTCTTGTCAGATTGGGGCTTGCCGCTTGACGACCCGCTTATCTTGAGCGACGCGGGCAATCTCACTTTATGGTTGCGACCGTATCCTATCGTGGCCCGTGTCGCCACGCTATTTTCCGGCGATGACGCCGATTTTTGGGGCGCGGTCTGGCAACGGGAGCTTCGGGTGGCGGCGCATTTGACGCACCAGAACGTTCCCATTGTAGCACCCACCACGGCCGTTCCGGCGGGCCCTCACCGAGTGGCGGGAACCTGGATGACCCTTTGGGACTATGCGCAGGCCGTCGAATGCCCTCCCCTCGGAATGGATGGATTGGCCATGGTGAGCGAACTGACGCGCGCAATGGGCACTTTTCCCGAGCCATTACCTCGCTGGGGTCCCTGGAGGCACGTGGAGGAGGCAGTGGAACGGCTTCGTCCCATGGCGGCTCGAGACACTCGGGTGCGCGATGTCATCAGGGAGGTGGAATACGTTACGCGACGAATGAAGGATCACCAGCTATTCCCCGCCCATGGCGACGCCCATCTGGGGAACCTTCTCCCGACCCCC
>DAHWKG010000161.1:0-11652 GCA_027343765.1 Sulfobacillus sp. | reverse complement strand
CACACCTTATACGTATATTGATACCCATTGGGGTATATGATGTCAAGCCGCTTGTCCTGAGGATGTGCGGATGGACCTCACTTCATACTAAACCACGGAGGGGATTCGCGTGTCGATGGAACAGTCGGTGTTGTCTCTTCTATCCGGGGGCATTGTGGGATTAAGCCTGGGGCTTCTCGGCGGCGGAGGCTCCATCCTGGCCGTCCCTTTTTTGTTGTATCTGGTACGGCTTAAAAACGCCCACGTCGTCATCGGAACCAGTGCCTTAGCAGTATCGGTCAATGCATTCTTTAATCTGTTCACTCACGCTCGACACGGTCATGTCCGCTGGAAGCCAGCCATCGGGTTTTCCGTCCCCGGAATTCTGGGCGCCTTTCTGGGTTCCGAGCTTGGAAAGCGCCTCCATGGGAGCACACTCCTCTTTTTGTTTGCGCTATTAATGTTTGTGATTGCCGGGCTCATGCTCAAACGGGCGGCTCGTCCCGCGCCGCGGATACACCCGGCGGTGTCGGGAGTCGCTGAAAATGAAGACGGCACAGCCGCTCTCATCCCCATTCGGGTACACTGGGGCAGGGTCGTTATGGCAGGATTTCTCGTCGGTGCGTTATCGGGTTTCTTTGGCATCGGCGGCGGATTTTTAATCGTACCGGCCCTCATTTTTGCCGCTGACTTCAGTTTCATTGAAGCCATTGGCAGCTCACTTTTCGCGGTAGGCGTATTCGGACTCACAACGGCCGTAAACTACTCGCTAGCAGGACTCATCAATTGGCTCGCATTTGGCGAATTCATCCTCGGTGGAGCCTTAGGGGGAATTCTCGGGGCGCGCTTGGCCACACGGCTCAGTCAGCGTCGGGCCGCCTTAAACTATATTTTTTCGGCCGTGATTATCGCTGTGGCCTTTTATATGCTGTACAAAAACGCCCTGGTCTTGCACCTTTAGTCAACGAGCCCGCACGCGCTTCTTCCCCGCCCTGAAGGACGGGAGCCTCCGCGCCGGGTTGCTGGTGAAGCCCAATCGGCCCTCTTGTCGGGCATGATTACCGGGAAGACCTCGTACTCCTCCATGGGAAAGAGACCGGTGGATGCTATGGCATCGGCTATGACCACCCTTCAATTAAACGGAGAATGGGCAACCGGATGTAGACCGCTGCTCAGACAAACCCCAAGGTGCATCTTCGCCAATATCGCAACGAGGATCTCACTAATCTTCAAAGCGGCCACGAACCTCTCCCTGGAGCCCGGGAAGCGGGAGCGAGGCCGCCTCCTTCTCAATTAGCCGAGCTTCCTCGGGGCTCATCGAGGGCGCCGGGACCGTCCACATGATCGGTTGTCGCGCGCCCTCCCATCGAATGAGCACGGTTCCGGTTGCCGCCGCATAACGAACTATTTGATGGTGTACACCGATTCTCTCGGCCTCCTCGGCATAGGGAAGCCGGTCCTCGCCAAGAAGAGTCTCTAGACGCCGAGTGAGAGTCTCGGCCCGCTTCCGCCGTGCCCGACTCACCGGAAGCGTCCCTAAGGAAAATACGGCCCGAGCGCAGGCGGGGACCACAAACACGCTAAAGCGAGGACCCAAATTGGACCAAAGCGGGATCCTCCGAGGTTGTGGGCTTAGTGTCTTTGACGCGCGCGTGGATAGAAAGTAGTGCCGCCCGAGGCACGCTGTCTTGAAGTCCGGCCCACGCGGCTTGCCGAAGGGACGTCTCTCCGGCGGGAAGTCGCTCATCCAGGGCACCGACTTTGCGCCGAAAGGATAAAATTTGACAACGCGACAATCCCTCCATCCAAATCCCCCCAGTTTTTCAGCTCCACTTTCGCGATGCATGGTGAACTCCTGTGGATCCCATAGGAATTCCCCTAAGCCACCTTAGCCGTCGATTGGATGCTGGAGGCCAATATCCCCTTCCCCAGAACGCTTCACGTGCGGGAGTTTCCAATGAAGTATCATCGACAGGCAGCGAAGTACGAATGTTCCCGTCAGGAGGGCGTAAATTTGCCAAGCGACATGGGAGTTCACCCATCCGAACGCGATGACCGCGCCTGCCAATAGGGTCCAGACGGCATAGGCATCCGCCCTCAACACCAAGGGCTTTCGTTGGGCGAGAAGGTCACGAATGATGCCCCCGCCGATGCCCGTCATCATGGCGGCGATGATGACCGCCCCCACCGGGAGGTGTGCTCCCGCGGCATAAAGCGCGCCCTGAACAGCGAACGTGGAGAGACCGGCCGCGTCGAACAAGGCGATGAGCCATCGGGTCGAGGCCATCCATGAGGACGGCACAACAATGGCCACGAGCATGGCGCCCAAGGCAGCCAAGAAGGGCCCCGTCTGATGCCAGACGGGGGCTACGGGAAGACCCACGATGAGATTTCGAATCATCCCCCCAGCGAAGGCAGTGATGAAGCCAAGCACTAAAATGCCAAAGAGGTCATAATCTTCCTCGATGGCCACCATAGCACCGCTCACGGCAAAGGCCACGCTACCCACAACACTAAGGACATTGAGCATGATGACCGATCTCCTCTAACCCCCGACGTAAGGGTCCTATTGTAACGCCCGAGTGTCCATGTCTCAATAACCTGAGGGGTAAATTCCGAGTGGGCGGGCTTCCGAGTAATTAGGCCGGCGGCCGCACCCGAAAACGGCGAGCTCTTGGGGACACCGTGAAAATGAGGCGGGACGTGTCAGCCATTCTCACTAGGTGCGCCACCCGGCCTGTTAGGCTCCAGCACGGCAAAAAGCAGGGAATCGCGCCAGTGGCCGCGAATCCAAAGGTGCTCCCTCCGGCGCCCTTCGATCACCATGCCACACGTCTCGAGGATTCTTCTGGAGGCCTGATTCTCCGGGTCGCATGTCGCTTCGATGCGATGGAGACCCAAAGAGGCAAGGCCAAATCGGATGAGTAGCCGAGCTACGTCGGTCCCATATCCCTGACCCCAAGAATCGCGACGAAGAACGTAGCCGATGTCTCCCATCCGGTGAATGGGGCTTCTTACGGTGATGCGGGCACCACCGATGAGACGATGGGTGGCGTTTTCCATAATGCCGAGTTCAAAGTGCTGACGAGGCACGATGTGAGCCAAATCAATGACATGCCACAGAAACTCCTCGGTTTGGGCCTTCGTGTTGGGGCCCCAGTCAAGGTGACGGGTCACCAGCGGATCCGAGGCATAGGCATCCACCGCTTCACCATCGTCCCGCGTGAAATCGCGGAGCGTAATACGGGTTCCTACTATCGTTAGGGGGTATGTCTCATCCTTTGTCATATTCATATTATAGCGGACGACATTCATCCAATCGCGTCATTCAAACCCACATGCCGCGTGAGTATAGGCCCCTTGATCCAGAAGCCGCTACGCGATGGATTTCACCAAGAGGGAGTCCCGTTCAAAAACTCTAAATGGACGATGTGGTAGCGCCTTCTACCACTAGCGCCACATGCCCACGACGATGCCGAGGACCACAAAAATCCAAACATAGGTAACGTATTGGTTCAGGCGGCCCGATTGAATTCGCCGAATGTGGCTCGAAGCCCAACGCCCCCCAGCAATCAGAGGAGCGTATACTTGCTCCTCAAGCCGATTGATAATGGTGTGGCGATAGAAGTGGGCACCCTCCGAGTGTGTGCGGGTGCGCGACAAGCCGTAAAACTTTGCGAAGGCGAGCCTCAAGGGATGGACGAAGCCTTCCGCCGACCAACTGGTGCGTGCGGCAAAGGGTTCCGCTCCCCCATTCCAGGGACTCACCAACCGGGTTCCCTTCCCGCGGCGAAATAGTTTCCGTAATAGGGCCACCACCAGGGTGAGTAGAAGCGCCATCCAGAACAAGACATAGGGGTTACCCACGTTAAACGCCTGAGGAAAGAACACGGTGCCGTGCGCTCCGGGGGCTGGGACTAAGTTTGCCCCGATGGGGAGCAAGGGGGCCGCGCTTTGGGGATTGATAAAGGTGGGCGCGACCACAGGACTCCCTGAGGTGAGATAGGGTGCCAGGGCATGGTTGATCCAAGGCAGGAACCATGGCACGCCGGGGCCAGCGACTATCACCAACGCCAGTGGCATCGCCAATGCAACGACGAAGGACCGCCGTGGCTGCTCCCCGCTCACCGGTTTCATGCCACGGTGAACACCTAAAAAGATAAATCCGTACCATCGCAGATAGGCGGCCACACCGATAGCTACCGCCAACGCCAGACCGGCACCAGCCACCATCAACCCCAGATGCTGAGCCACACCGGTGCCCTCTCCCATGGGCATCAAGATGCCTTCCAGCAGTAGCCATTCCCCGACGAAGCCACCCAGCGGAGGAAAAGCTCCCAAGGTCGCCGTTGCCAATAAGCTCAACCCGGCAACCCATCCGGACCCGCGGACCAATCCTCCAAGTCGGTCGAGCGTCTGACCCCAGCGACCCGTAAAATCTGTGGCGGAGAACAGCACGAATTTGGCGCCGGCATGCATAACCAAAAGTACCACGGCGGCATCCAGGACCATGGTGGACGCCACACTATTGGGTGTCATTAAAGACACCAGCCGCCAAATGCCCAACGCCGTGAACACTAAACCTAGAATTTCCAGCGTCGAATAGGCCAAGACTCGTTTGGCATGCCGCGATACGATACTATACAAAGACCCCGACAACGCCCCTAACACGCCGAGCACCACCAACACCACGGCCCATGCCAAACTCGCCCCAACCATGATTTCCACGGCCAAGATGCCGCTTAAGGCGAGCGCCGGCAGCAATCCGGAAAAAATGCCTGCCACCATGCCAGGAGCCTCCGGTTCCGCCATGGGCATCCAGATCATGACCGGAAACAGCCCGGCTTTCACCCCGAAGGCAAGCACCGTAAGTAGCATAATCACATTTCCCCACAATGCCGGGATACCGCCAAGCTGATGCACCGCCAACGTGTCTTGCAACCATTTGGCATGTATGGGCATCAACCAGACTAAGGCCACCAACAGCATCATGCCGCCAAGTTCAGACAGGGAAAGCAAAACCCATCCCGCGTTCCAGACGGGGCGTGAACGTCGAGTGGTCACCAAACCCAAGTAGGTGACGGCCGAGATGAACTCCCAACTGATTAAGAGCAACAATCCATCACCACTCCACAAAAACACCCCGACGCCCGACAAAAGCGGCAAAAGCGCATACAGTATGCGATGGCCATCCCGGCGCGATAAGGTCAAGAGGATGGCTGCCAAGAACAGGATCCCGGCCACCACGGACCAGAGACTAGCCAGCGGCAATGGCGAGGCTACCAAGGTCGGCCATGGCGCGGGTAACGGAATTCGACGGGCATATTGGGGGACCAAGAAGAAAGACATCGCCAAGAGCCCCAGCGAGCCCACCAGTCCAGAGACCGACAACCAGATGTGAACGCCGCGTGATCCCCGGCGCGACACTACCGCCCCACCGGCAAGCACCACAATAAGATACACCGTCCATGTCAAGATCCAATCGGAGCCGTTCATGGCCATATCTCCCTGAGCCCGCTTAGCGGATCGACGCCGTCAACTGTCGCCAAAAGTCCACGCAAAATGTCGCCCGGGGTTGGCGGACACCCGGCGATACGGGTCGCGACGGGCACGATTCCCTCAAGGCCCCCCCGAACCCCCGGAGCTCCCCGAAATACCCATCCGTCGATGGCGCATGACCCGAGTGCGACGACGCGCTTAGGTGCCGTCATTTGTTCAAACACGTCCGCGATGACCGGAACCATAGCATCCGTGATGACGCCGGTTATCACCAAAATATCCGCATGCTTAGGCGAAGGCGTAAAGCTAAATCCGTAGCGGGTTAAGTCGTAATCCGGGCTCGACAACAACCCCAACTCCGATTCGCATCCGTTGCACGATCCGCCGTCAATGTGCCGGATGGCCAAAGATCGGCGAAGAAACCCCTCCACGGGGCGAGCCCTTGTTTGGATCGCGTCTGAATTGGACATCGTTTTCGCGATCCCATCGGGATCGGTGGGAAATCCGGTCGTTTCGGGCCGCCGGACGATATTTTTCAACCAATGCCAATAGTACATCCCTGGTCCTCCTTCTGGGCTAACCGTCCCATCCCGCAACAGACAGGGCGAAGCTCGCGTCAATGATGGGGAAGTCTTGCAAAATGTTGCCGTTCGCCATCGCATCGGGAACCACCGCCCAATTGCGCTCGGAGGGCGTCGCGATGGCGGCGTGTGCAATGCGGCCATCTTTCGGGTCAAACCGCAGCCAATATCCCAAGAGCCCGCGGGGCGCCTCAACAATCCCGACCCCCGATGCTTGCAACGGTGGTCCGTTAAGGACCTCCAGCGCCTGGTTCGGGGATAGCTCCCGGGGATTCCATCCCCCTAAGATCCGCCGCACCACTCTGAGACTTTCGCCGAGCTCTTCTACGCGAATGCGAAAGCGCGCGTAGGCATCGCCGTCCGTCTCCATCGGCGTATTCAGATCAAAATCGCTATATGCCGCATAAGGCCGAACCCGACGCACATCCAACCCCAGTCCCGCCGCGCGGCCTACGGGGCCCACAGGTCTTCCCCATTGGATGGCGGCAGGCGGCACGCGCCCTGCTCCATGCAACCGGTCCATAAACGATGACGTGCGTTCCAATCCCATCTGCATGCGCTCCGCTTGATCCAACACATCCGAGATCATGCCGGCGGCCCCGACCGGGTCCACGTCTTGGTGCCACCCTCGAGCAGCCACACCACCGGGAACAATGGCGGCGCGGAGATATCGATGCCCAAAGAGCGCGAAATTGATCCGTAGCACGGTCTCTTTCAGGTGCAAGTACTCCATTTGGGGTACGGGAAGTCCGGTGGAGACGGCGAGCATGGCCAGATCTCCCAAGTGACTGTACGCCCTCTCTAATTCCGCCAATAGCACCCGGGTTATCTGCACTTGCTGCGAAAGCTGGATTCCCCACGCCTCCTCCACCGCCATGACCATCGCCAACGTATGGTGAACATTTGAGGTGGTCGTGAACCGAGCAATCACGGGCAGTGCCTCCTGGATCGTCTTTCCGGAAACCAGGCTACGGATATGCCGTTCCTTAAATCCATTTTGGAGCGTCAAACGGATAATTTCGTCCCCCATCACATGCAAGCGATAGAGAAGGGATTCGGCGACATCCGCTCGGACTGGGCCCAGGGGATAGGTAAAGAGGCCCTTGCCACGGACGTGGAGATGATCGGGCAATTGCCACGATAATTCCGGGCGTTCCCGGGCTAAGCGATATTCGACCACCATCGTCTCCCCAATACCCGACCAGGACGGTTGCCACGCATCCCCCCCGTTGCTGTCCCGCATGTCCCAGCATAGCCGGGTGAGGGCGCCCGTTTTATGGTTCATCAGTAGCGTCGTGAGAATGGGGCCATCGGCCGTAAGCAGAATGCTGTCCGAGTCCCCCGAACGCGCGACACGCCAAGCATTGATCCAGTCCCGAGCCGTCGGAGCTGTTGGGATGGTGTGTACCATGTTCCCCCATTCCATTCCGTCATCATCCTCCTCCCTGTTGAGAGACCAACTGCAACACCACATGGTGCCATAAGGGGTGGACCAGCAAGGGAAATCCAATGCCACCGCCCAACACAAACACTCCCAACACCGCGTTGGGTAGAATTAACCCCAGGGGTTCCTGAATGGTATTGGGTAAAGAGGTGCCGACCTGCCCCGGAGTGAACAACCAGCCCGGGACACGTCGCGCAATGGCGATGAAAATGAGGACAATTAGGGCTCCGGCCGCAATTGCGGCTGGACGGTCGCCCACCTGGCGCAGCCCCCCCGCGAGAATTAGCCACTCGCTCCAAAACGGGGCAAACGGCGGAAGCCCGACGATCGCCGCCGATCCGAGTGCCAACAGCGCACCAGTCCAGGGCGTGCGATGCAGAATGCCACGGGCCCCATGATCGGAATGGGAACTGTGATACAGAATTCGAACGGTACCGGCGTTGTGAAACAATAGCGTCTTGCTCGCCGCATGCGTCCAGATGTGCAAAAACGCTCCCACCAACGCAATGCCGCCGAATCCCATCCCAAGACTGATAAGCCCAATATGTTCAATGCTGGAGTATGCCCAAAGGCGCTTGAGATCGCGCTGGACCGCCAACGAACCCGCGGCAATGACCAATGACAGCAAGCCGAGCACGATTAGAGCGTCTTTTAGATAGGCAGGCGGAAGACTCAAGGCGAGCACGTGGAACAGTCGGTACACGATGAACATCGCCCCCGCCAGTTTTAATCCGGACAATAAAGCCGAAACCGGTGCTGGCGCTTCGCTGTGGGCATCGGGAAGCCAGGTGTGAAAGGGGGCCAAGCCCGCCTTCGTGCCATAGCCGACCAAGGCCATGTAGGCTCCGATAAGCGCCCAGTGCTGGTGCACTCCGGACAAGGTCTGATGCGCGGGCACGAAAGACCATGCGAATAGCGGGATGCCCACGGCCGTCAACGATAAAAGGGTTCCCAGCAGTGCAACCAGACCACCCAACTCGGTCACAACAATGTATTGCCATGCGGCTTCAACCGCCCCGCGACTGGCTGGATGCGCGGTCAGCACCGTGCTCGTTAACGTCGCCGCTTCAATCGCCATCCATAGAAAGATGAAGTTTGTCCAAATGGCCAACGCGGAAAGGGACCCGATAAAGAGCATAAAGAAGACATAGTACCCCTTCACGCGTCTTTCCGACCAGTGATGCTCTCGCGCCTCGCGTGTGATGTACGGACCCGAGTACCAAATCCCAAAGATTGACAAGATCGCCACGATCACGAAAAACCATGTCGTTAAGGGACCGGTTCCCTGCCACAAGCGCAGCGGCAATGCGACCAGCCAGAAGAGAAGAAATGCCCCTGCAATCCCGCTCACCCACCCCAGGCGATTGACTGGCACAATCCCATACCCGAGCCCAGTGGCAGCAAGCCCAAGCGGGATAATCCACAAGGCATCCGTCGTCATCCGATCAGCTCCTCGCGATCGCGGACATCTAAACCATGCTTAACCCTCCAGACTTCCGCTGCCACATAGCCCAGCACGAGAGCCAAGGCTAACCCGGTCATGTCGATCCCCACTTCGCCGATCGCGGGTATGCTGGTTCCCCAGGTGAGCACACCGACGTCCATCACCGTCTCCAGACTCAAGATTCCCCAGAGAAGGCTCCACACTTCATATCGGCCTGAGAGATGCACGAACGTCACTAGCATGGCAGCCACCACCAATCCCATGGGCAAGGGATAGGGCAGTCCCAAGTGCCCCACCACGATGCCGCCCGCGCTTAGCAGGAGCGCCAACAGTAACAGGGCGCTCATCCCGAAAGGGCCATGAGTTCCGTATGCTTGGCGCATCGGTTTTAACCCGCGATTCATCACGCCGGGGATCACAAAAATCTTCAGCACAATAATGAGAGCGACAACGGACCAGTATGCCGGCCGATGGCCGAAGATGGCTAATAGCGACGCCACACCCGCCTCCGCCACCGCTTGCATTCGATACATTACGGCCATGGTGTGCGGTGTTTTAACAATCATCATGGCTACCGCACCCACCCATAGCACTGTCGCCGACAGCAAGAGCCACGTGGACATGCCGGTTTTCTCCTTTCGTCTATAGGTTTGATACCAACCCACCAAGGGCGGCGATAACAATGGCCGCCATGAGAAAGTCGACGTTACGGATGAGTCGCAACTTGGCGAAGCCGGCCTCGATACTGACCAATACCAACCCTAAGACCGTCACTTTCAGGGCGACAGCCAAGGCAGCCAGGACAACCGCACTCACGGCCGGAGATGTCGCTAAGCCCCACGGCGTTGCCAAGACATTGGACAGAATTACACTTAAAACGAGGAATTTCATCCATCCGCCCCATTCGTACAGCGCCAGGTCCGGACCGCTGGATTCGAATGTGCGCGACGGATCGATCATGGACAGTTCCTGGGAGGTGGACGGATTGTCGATGGGAATGCGGCCGGCTTCCGCAATCAAGAGCAGAAACCATCCCACCACAATCAGAAGATGAGCCGGGCTGGCGAACCATAAACGAGAGGCGAACGTCTGATTCACCACAAAGGGAATCGTCGCTTTGGCCGCTGAGGCCGCCACAAACACCAGCAAGAGGGAGAGGGGTTCGGTAAAGGTGGCAATAAGTCGAATGCGGCTGACACCGAGGGCTGGATATACGCTACCGCTATCGAGTGCGGCAAACAGCAACGCCAAGCCTCCACCTGCCAGGATCATTCCCCCACCCAACATATCGCCCATCCACGCAAAGGGTAGCGGGAAGCTCGTGAGCACGGGAATGAGCATGGTGACTAAAATCGGGGCAACAAAATACACCACCGGCGCCCATTCAGACACGGCACTGCTATGTTGGCTACGCACGGTCTCTTTATGAAGCCATTTCCACAAATCGCGGTAAGGCTGCACGATTGGCGGACCGTGGCGCGCCGCCAACCGTGCACGATACCGCTCCATGACGCCTCTAAGAAGGGGGGCAAATCCTAACACGAAGAACACTTGAAAGCCCTGGACAACGTAAAGGTTCACACAAAACCACCTCCGACGCCGAATCTCGATGTCGAGAGCTATAGTGCGTACTCCCGTCATCTCGTGTTAGGAGTCATCAACCCCCGGGGGTGGTTTCGGATGCCAGTGGTATCCGCGGCGGAATCCATCGCCTATTCTCATACTTATCGATATTTTGAGTATAGCATGCCTTTTCGTCAGATCGTCCAGCGCAACGTGACCCAATCCCAGGATGTACTCTCCCCTAGAGAGGCAGCCACGACTTTTTGGCCACTTTCTGCGGTTAATTCAATTCTGGCGCTGGAGCGTCCATCGATGGCCGAGATTGTCCAAGCGGTCGGCGAGACATCCTTGTCTTCGGTGGTGCTAGACTTTTGCCCAGATCGATTTACGGACCTGGAATGGATCCCCGAGGCCTACATCTCGTCCGGCAAATTGATGGTTCGGGGAACCATCAAGCTCCCGAAGCTCATCAAATACCCGGAGATTGCCAAATTCTAAGCGGACGACGCACCATGTGCGAATCCGACGTGTTACCTCGCTTTCACTTTTTTCTTCTAGCTTGCGACTGAAACCCATGTTAATCTAGCAGGCAGGCAGGCAGTGCCGTAGACGCCCCCGAATCATTTCACTAACATACCCTCGTTATCCCTGTCTTCGTGGCCATCTCAATCATGGAACCACACGCGATGCTAGAAACCTCCGACGAATACCAAGCCCAAAAACCGCCGTCGGCCACTGTTCCCATCAATGTCGTCCCGGCAGACGATCCATAATTGCTTTCATTCTTCATGCCATCTCCCCATTCCTTTATCACATTGACCCATCGATTCTTCGGGCGCCTTAACCCGGGGCAGGACATCATTCGTGGCTCGGCGAATAGGTTCGCATCAGCTGGTCTGCGAGGTGACTACATTGGACATCAACCTGACACTACCGGGCCTAGAGGGGCCAGTTCTCGAGCCTCACCGGGAGGTGGCAGTAGGCGTCATTCGAAATCTCACGCGCGCAGCCGGGGTCCGTGCCATTTATTTGGAAGGATCCTTGGCCCGCGGAACGGCCGATGCGTACTCAGACGTCGACATACTCGTCATCCTTGATTCGGGTTGCAGGCAAGAGCTCTGGAATCACCGACATCAAATTGT
>DAHWKG010000155.1:0-1904 GCA_027343765.1 Sulfobacillus sp. | reverse complement strand
TGGGTTCGCCATGGGTCGCGGGGAGTCCTGCCGCAGCGCGGCGTTCCGTCTGGCGACACGAAGGAGCATGACGTCCGAAGAACAGCCCCGGGTTATCCCGCATTCGCCCCCCAAGAGTCCCTCATTTGTGTCGCGAATTATTGTTGTGAGCAACGTATTGGGTCTATGGCCAACCGATATGCCATTACAGCAAACGAGCTACTTTAGTTCCGCAATCCTACACGAACGTGTTCGGCAGGAGCAGCCAAAAAGCACCCGAGGATGGCGATGCAAGCAGTAGTCCCCGGTCTTAGTCTTAGCCCTTGGGGTCGTCATGGCGCGGCGACACCCGGTCTCTCCACGTGTCCGGGTGTCGATGCATGTGCATAACGGCGATCACCAGCAGGGTGTCATCGGTAACGCGGTAAATTACGCCATAGGGAAAGCGGCGCAACCGGCATCGCCGCGTCCGCGCCGACAAGAGCGGCCAGGCCTCGGGGAATTCGGCGATGCGGTTCAATGTCTTTTGCACCTCGACCGCCAATTGGTACCCGAGTCCTTCGCTTTGCCCGTTGTAATAGGCCACCGCGGCCTCCAACTCGGCCGCGGCCGTCCGGAGAAATTCGACCGTCATTTGCTGGGCGGCCGTTGAATCCGACGAAATACCACTTCGGCCGACAGGGCCTCCATGTCTCCCTGTTCGTACGCCCGCAAACGATCTTCGGCCTCCGTGCTCCACGCCGCATCAATCTCGGCCCGCGCCGGGAAATCAAAACTGGCCAGCAATTGCTCGACCAATTCAGCACGGTCCATGGGTGGTAAGGCCATCGCCTCGGTCAGAATGCGCCGGTGCTGGTCTGTCATAATTGTCCCTCCCACGCTCCTATTTCCGTTTCACACGCGCTCACCGTTATTATACCAAGTCGAGCTCAAGTATCATGGTGCCGTGCAGCTCACGACCCTCACGTACATGCACTCGCCCCCAAGAACTCCTTAACAGCAGGCATGAAACCGCCGGGACTGCCGATAGTCCGGCGGTCGAGATCCTATTGAACGAAGTACCGTTGATAGGCTTGGTGTCGTGTCTCCCCGCTCAATACGGCGTAGGGCTGGGTCGTTTCGGGTTTCTCATGATCCAAGATGGATTGCACCGCCACCAGCGGCACCCCTTGGTTCAACAGCGTGGTGGCCAGGGTATGCCGCATGGTATGCGGATGCACTTTCTCCGCTAAGCCGCAACGCGCGGCCACCCGCTTAAAGACCCCTTGCAGGCCATGAATGGACAGCCGATGGGGGGCCCGCTCCGTCACCCAGAGAGCGGGATCCGCATCCTGACGCTCGGCAAAATACCGGGTGAGCCAAATCCGGGCTTTGGACCCGAGATAGACTTCGCGTTCCTTGTTTCCCTTTCCCACCACGACGACGCTGGCCCGTTGCCAATCCACATCCCGGCGGTTCAACCGCACGGCTTCGCCCACCCGGCACCCGGTGGCAAAGAAAAACTCGACCACCGCGTGTTCCAGGGTGGTGCGACAAGCATCGCGTAGCCATTCCAACTCGTCCATCGTCAGGGCCTTCGGTACCCGTTGGCTTATACATTGCTGCGCAATGTCGTGCGCAAAAGCTCTGTTTTCCTGAATCAAATGCGATGGTTGCAGCGATCTAAATCTAAATAAGTGAGGGGAAAATATCCCACTTGACGGACAGCACTATGTGTCTGCGGTGGCGCTAGCGCCGAAAGTGAAAGGAGAGCTCTGCATGTCAAGTACAACGACCAGTTCGACCAAGGTAACGGCAAAGTCGCAACTTAAGCCCTGGCGATTCTCGGGAGTCGGACCTTTGATCAGAGCGCCCCGCGAGGTCAGCCGAGAACGACTCCCTGACGCGCAAACAGGAGTGACCCGGTCGTTGGCGATCGGGAACGA
>DAHWKG010000131.1:0-11573 GCA_027343765.1 Sulfobacillus sp. | reverse complement strand
TCCATCGCTCGTTCAGACAGTGCTTGCTGCAGCAGTGTCCGCATCACCTCGGAGGGCGGCGTTCGGGTTTCGCGGGAAATCCGCTGCACCGCTTTAATCTGCCAGGTATAAAGATAGTAGTCCGCCCGCTTTTGATCAGCTTTGGGCATCGTCATCCCCTCCCTTTGCTAGGTATAACGCAAGGAGTCCGAGGAAGGTTACGGGCTTTGGTTAAACTTTTCCTGAAGACGCACAAGACGCTGCCAGAGCCACTCGAGGAGTGCCTCCTGGTCCACGTCCATGGCGACCTGAACGGCGGGCCGGTCAGCGCTCTCGGGCAAGCGCACCACGGTACCCCGCCCGTCTCCCGCGGTGAGCACCTGAAGCTTTTGGGATTCGAAGCGAAATAAGTCCGGCCGGGCGTAAGCCGCCACCGCCACGGCGTCGTGTACAGCCAGACCCTCCGGATTCCTTTCGATGTGGTTCCCATACCACGTCAAGGTGTCCTGGAGAATGCGCCCCAAGGAGCCCAATTGCCCCAACCGTTCAACGGCGTCCCAGGGCATGCGAGCCCGATGGGTCACATCGAGACCGACCAGACGGACAGGCACGGGCCCTCCGAGCACCCAATCCGCCGCATCCGGGTCGACATAAAAATTAAACTCCGCGGTCGGCGTGACGTTTCCTCCATGAATGGCCCCACCCATAACCGTAATGCCCTTCAAATTCCCCGCTCTGTCCTCCGGAAGACACCAAAGAAGCTTGGCCACATTCGTTAAAGGACCGGTCGCAATAAGGCTCACCTCGTCCCGCCAAAGGAGGGGCCAAGAAAGCCAGGGCGGATCCGTGGGTCCCGAATACCCTTGTAGGGTCGGCTTCACCCAGCCGTCCAGCCCACTGGTGCCGTGAACATGGGGAGCCGTGACTAAGCGCCGGACCAGCGGCCTGGAACTTCCCCGCGCGACAGTAATATCGTTCCGGTGAGCCGCTTCGAGCAACAACCGGGCATTTTCGTAGGTCTTCTCCAGTTCCACATTGCCGGCCACGGCGGCAACGCCGCTCACCGGTAACGACCCTAACGCCACATAGAGCGCAAGTGCGTCGTCGATGCCTGGATCCATATCTAAATAGACGGGCACGGAATTAGTTGGATAGATGTTGACGCACCTCTTCTAGGCGCACGAATGAGGCTTGCGCACCCTCTTTAGTCGTGGATAAGGCGGCCGCGTGATTAGCCATGCGGATCGCATCGGACAAGGCGTCGCCCGCGTCTAACCGCGCCGCCAACGCTCCCGCAAACGCATCGCCCGCCCCGACCGCATCGATGGCTTTTACCGACTCCCCCGGAAGGTAGAAGAGGCCACGGGCCGTGGCCCACACCACACCCATTTCCCCGAGTTTAACGATCGCCACCTCCACGCCCCGGCTACGAATCTGCCGGGCCGCGGCCTTGGCCGTACGGACGTCGGTAATTTCCTCCCCGACTAAGGCTTCTGCCTCAAATTGGTTCGGTAGCATGATATCCACACGATAAAAGGACTTGGGTAAATTCGGCACAGCTGGTGCCGGGTCCAGCATCACCCGCGCCCTAATTTGATGGGCGATGCGAATGGCCTCCTCAACCACGTCCAACGGTACTTCCAACTGCAGCACCAAGAGGTCCCGCGACGTTAGACGAGCCTCTAAGTCGGCCAGAACGTCCTGCCCAATCGCGGCATTAGCCCCCGGAACTACCGTAATGGCATTTTGCCCCGACTGCTCCACCACTATCATGGCGAGACCCGTCGAGCGGTCTTTGCTGACCCCAATGCGGCTCAAATCGACGTTGTCTTGACGCAAAAATTTGAGAGCTTGGACGGCAAAGGCATCCTCCCCAACCATGCCTAAGAGCGATGTCTCAGCACCCATACGGCGGGCTGCCAAGGCCTGATTCGCCCCTTTCCCGCCAGGGCTGGTCATGAAATCTTGGGCAAGTCCCGTTTCGCCCGCTTTGGGCACCCGCTTGATCCGGGCAATCAAATCCAAATTAATACTGCCCAAAACCACTACCGCCACCCGACACCCCCCCTTGACCTATGTAAGCTTCGCGACTAGGCGCCCATTTCCTTCTTGGCTATTAGAGTGTATGATTACGCCGACATCTCTTCGGGAGGAACCTCCATGCCCATCGAAACCTTGGTAAAAAGTTGGGACGGCGCGTATAGCATTTCTGCAACCAACCTCAAAACGGGAGACCATGTAGCCTGGCGCGAACACGAGGTCATGCCCTCCGCTAGCCTTATTAAGGTCCCCATCATGGCAGAGATTTTTCGCCGGGTTGAAGAAGAACATCTCGACTTAAATGAAACGCTGGTGATGACCCAGGAGGATCAAGTCTCGGGTTCCGGCGTCTTGATGGATTTGACGCCGGGGCTTCGGCTTTCCCTTCGCGACCTAACCACTCTGATGATCACCGTGTCTGATAATACCGCCACGAATCTCCTCATCGACTATCTGGGCGTCGACACCGTCAACCAGTTAATGCGGCGGCTGGGGCTCAACCAAACGGTGTTGGAACGCCGCCTGCAACGGGTACCCACCGAGCGTCCGCGCATGAACCGGACCTCCGCCCATGATATGACACGCCTGATGGAGCTTTTGGCCCGAGGTGAGGTGATTTCCGCCCGCGTCTCTCTTCAGATGGTAGACATCCTCGGCCGGTGCCAAGGGCCGGTCTCCATTGCGCCCCTTCCCCCGATGTCTTCCGTGCCCGGCGCTCTACCACAGCGAACCATCGCCCACAAGACGGGGAGTTTAAATGAGGCGCGCCACGACAGCGGGATTGTCTCTTGGATGGGCGGCGCCTATGTCGCCACCATCATGAGCCAAGGGGCGCCCGAGTCGGTGCTTTTGAAAAATATTACCCGTCTCGGTCGAGAACTCTATCGCATCCTTCGTTAGGGCTCAAGATGAGAGACCAGATAGCGGACAATGTCGTTTCGGGTAATGATCCCGAGGAGACGATCCTGCTTGCAGACAAAGACGCGACGCACATTTTGCCGCAACATGATGTCGGTAATCTCGCCGATAGGGGTCTCGGGCCCCACTGTCACGGCGCCCCGACTCATCATCTTTTGCACCGGCAAGGCGAGTAGTTGATCGCGATCGCGGGTAAATACAGCATTGTCCGTCATCACATGGGTTGATCCAATTAGACTATGATAAACCTTGTGAGCCCGTTGTTGAAACGCCCGCAACACGTCCCCACCAGTGATGGCACCAATGAGTCGTCCATTCTTGTCCACAACCGGAAGTCCACTAATGGTGTGGCGGCGAAGCAGCTTGACCGCCTCACCAATGCTGGCCGTGGACTCAATCTTGATTACGTCTGTTGTCATCATTTCTTGCGCAATCACCCACACCCCTCCTATCGGTCAACCCACCAATCCTTCCCATTCCCAGTTTACTCTGCCTTTGATAAAATGAGTGGGTTTATCAGCCATTTTTCGTCGGTTATCGAGGGGGATCCACATGGGCCGGTTTGACCGGTGGCGGGATCCGGATATCCCGGATACCTTTTACATATTGATGTTGGGCCGATTTGTGAACCTGGTTGGCAACTCTCTGGTGTTCCCTTTCATGACCATCTATTTGGCAGACCGCCTCCATGCCTCCATGACCGTTGTGGGCTTGGTGATGACACTTTATGGACTTTCCCAGGTAGTGGCTCAGCTGATCGGGGGCGTGCTTAGTGACTCCTGGGGACGTCGGCCGGTGATGTTGCTCTCCTTAAGCGTTGGGGCGCTTTGCACGCTTGCCGTCGGCCTGGCTCCGACGCCCGCCTTTCTCATCGGAGCCCTGGTGTTGATGGGGCTTTCCGTCCCCTTGTTCCAACCCGCTTCCATGGCTATGGTGGGCGACTTAGTCCCGCAAGCGAAATTGACTCAGGCATACAGCTTTATGCGCATGGCGTCGAACGCCGGCATTATCATTGGCCCCATGATTGGCGGATTTTTAGCGAATCACTCGTTTCTCGCCGTATTCGGCCTGGATGCTCTCTCTATGGCTATTTATGCCGTCATTATTCAACTGGGCGTCCCCCATCGTAAGCCCCGTACCAGTTCGGTAGCGCCACGGGGACTCCTGGATGTGGCACGCGATGGCCCCTTCTTGCGCTTCTCGCTCTTCTGGGGCCTCACCGGCATGGTCTACGCCCAGTTATACCAGGTGGTCCCCGCCTATCTCCACCTCGACTTGCATGACCCCACCTCCACGTTCGGATATCTGGCCGCAGAAAACGCGCTCTTGGTCTTGGTGTTGCAGTGGCCCGTGGCTCGTATCGCCCAGCGTTTTAAGCCCCCCACGCTCATGGCAGCCGGAAGCCTCTTGTACGGTCTCGGTTTTTTCACCATGCTAGCCGGGCATACCTTCGCCGTTTTTGCTCTGTCCGTCTTCATCATTACGCTTGGGGAAAACGTCATCAACCCCGCCGCCTCAACCTGGGTGGCGCATCGAGC
Source organism: Sulfobacillus sp. (assembly GCA_027343765.1). Classification (GTDB taxonomy): domain Bacteria; phylum Bacillota; class Sulfobacillia; order Sulfobacillales; family Sulfobacillaceae; genus Sulfobacillus_B. The sequence continues at coordinate 7,098 of DAHWKG010000131.1, read as the reverse complement.
CCCGGAAGAGCTGCGCGGCCGCTACATGGGGCTTTTTGGTTTGGCCAACCGCACCGGATCGGCTCTGGGGCCTACCGTGGGTGGGGCGCTACTCACGGCCGGGGCTACCTTCTGGCTTTCGGTCGTGGCTCTTGGTGCCGGTGGTGTATCGCTCGGTTTCCTGCGCTTCGGCCAACAAGAAACCCGGCGCCAAGAGTCATCTCAAGCCGTCTAATGGGAGCTCATGCGATTGGTAGCAACACAACGGGAGGCCAAACACCACGCACAGGCGAGCGCCCTATGCCTGGACCGGCATAGGGCCACTATCCACGACGAACGAATCCATGTTCTGCGACACCTCTTCTGAGCCACCGGTGATAGTGGATATCCCCCAAAAGCGTTGGCGGACTTCTGGTATCACACGATGTCCCAGCCGTTTTCTAGGCTACTCTTCCAGTGGTGGGCGCCGAAATCCTTCACCCACCACCTCGTGGACACTAGCCACGACCACAAAAGCATCCGGGTCCACCTCATAGATGAGGGCCTTGACGCGGGTGACTTCGGATCGGATGACGACCACGTATAACATGCGGCGAGCCTTGCCGGTGTAGGCCCCGTGCCCGCCCATGTGTGTCACCCCCCGTCCAATCTCGACCATAATGCGAGATGCCACATCGTTCGGGTGGCTGGTGATAATGGTAAAGGCGCGGGCGAAGGCTGTGCCCTCTTGAACCAAGTCGATGGCGCGAGCGGAAATAAACAGGGCGATCAGTGAATACATGGCTTTGGTGGGGTCAAAGGTCACCGCGAACCCAGCGATGACAAAGAAATCGATAACCATCATGGCTTGTCCCATGCTAACGGGGAAAATGTGAGACAAGAAGCGAGCCACCACGTCCGTGCCCCCGGTGGTGCCGCGGGCTCGGAATACCAGCCCTAAGCCGACACCGGAAAGGATGCCACCGTATATGGCAGCCAACAGCACGTTATGGGAAAACGGGTGCCAATGGAGCACCCCGACCCAGACGGATAACAGCACGGTGCCCACAATGGTGCGGATTCCGACCCGACCGCCCCAGAGTTTGTGGCTTAACCACAAAAGCGGTAGGTTGACCACCGCGAGCGTCAGCCAAATGGGCACATGCAACAAGTATTGCAAAATAATGCCCACTCCGGAAACCCCGCCGTCGGCAATATGGTTAGGGGAATAAAAACCATTAATGCCGGAGGCGGTGATGGCGGTTCCCACGGTGATCTGTAGATATTCGAACACTTGCCGCCGGCTGATGGTCATGGGGATGCCCTAGTTACCAACCGTGAGAAGCATTCGGCCCGCTTCGAGCTTCACCTGCTCAATGTGAAGCGCCATGGGTAAAGCCTTCAGGGTGGCCAAATTCACCAATTGGATGTCTGTCAATACCGGAAGGGTCAACCCATCAATGCTCGTGGGATGAAAAATGAGTTGCTGACGGTTCCCGGAAACGCTGAGTTTACCCTTGGTATCCAAGGGCACATAGGCGCCGCTCAACAGCAGGCGCCCATTCAAGGCCACCGATTTGGGGGTGATGCTGACCTGAGGCTTAGACAAGGTGCCCTGATGGGCCAGAAACGTCGATAGTTCGCTCGCCGTGACAAGAATGCTCATCGTCGCGTGCCCCGGCTGGGTCACCGTCAGGTGACCTTTTTCCAGGGACCCCAGGGCGATAGCCCCGTTGGCCCAATTGAGCTTGGCGTGGCTCACGGTTAACGAGGAACCCAATTCCAGATCGTAGGCATTAATATAAATGTCTTGAAAATGGCCGCCCAAGAGTTCCCAGAATGGTACCGCCGAAACAGCCACCTGAGGTTTTGGTCCGTGGTCGTAACGACCCAGCTCCTTAGCGAGTAGCGATCCCGCCCAGCGCGGGACAAACCACTGCAATAGGCCCACCACCACGACCAAGGCCACCAATCCTTTTATCAGTCGGCTCACGAATCGGCCTCCTCAGGCATCAACGAACCCCGGGCTTCGCCCTGCAGATAGGCTTCGATAAAGCCGTCCAATTCTCCGTCCATGACTGCCTGCACGTTCCCCATCTCGAAGCGGGTGCGATGATCGCGCACCACCGTATAAGGCTGGAAGACATAAGACCGGATCTGCGATCCCCAACCGATGTCGGTCTGGATGCCCCTCACCTCCGCCATCTTTTGTTCCCACTCGCGCTCTTTGAGCTCCGCAAGCTTCCCGAGCAACATCTTCATGGCCGTCTCACGATTGGAGTGCTGCGACCGTTCACTCTGACATGAGACCACGATACCCGTCGGCAGGTGAGTAATACGGACGGCAGACTCGGTTTTGTTAATATGCTGTCCGCCCGCACCCGATGCCCGAAAAGTATCGACGCGCAAATCTTCAGGTCGAATCTCAATGCTCTCATCGTCCTCGATGTCGGGAACCACCTCCACGGATGCAAAGGAGGTATGGCGCCGACCAGAGGCATCAAAGGGTGAAATCCGGACTAAGCGATGCACCCCACGTTCTGCACGAAGAAAACCGAAGGCGTTTTCGCCGCGAACTTCGACCGAGACGCTCTTCAGTCCCGCTTCTTCCCCAGGCAACTGGTCGATGATGCGGGTGGAAAATCCCCGTTTTTCTGCCCACCTGAGATACATCCTGAGTAGCATTTCCACCCAGTCTTGTGCCTCGGTTCCCCCCGCCCCGGCATGGAGCGTCAGCAATGCTGACTCATGGTCATAGGGACCTTGCAGAATCAACGTCAGCTCCAGTGCCCGTAGATCACGGACGAGGCTTTCCGCCTCTTTCACTTGGTTTCCTAACAGATCCAGATCGCCTTCCAACAACGCCAGTTGAGATAAGTCGACCCACTCTTCCACACTCCGAGAGAGGCGGGAGAATTCGTCTAAAGGACCTGCCACCACCCTGAGTTGCTTCGAAATCCGTTCAGCCCGGGCAGGATCCGCCCAGAAATCAGGCTCTGCCATTGAGGTTTCTAGATGCTCTTTTTCGATGGCCCGATTAGCCGGGTCAAAGAGACCCCCTAATCCGGTCGATTAATCCGGTCATCGTCTCGCGATATTGAGTCATGTCATCCTGCAGCATAGCGTCCTCCTTGATTTTCGGGTTGGGGGATCGGAGCCTTACGCCTCTTGATCCCCTCGGCCCCCGGCAATCACTTGAAAAGGTCGCGGCTGATTCCCATCGTCGGGGGATGGCGCGTCACCCGGCTCCTCATCCGGCGGCGCCACCTGTAGATGGAACATGATGCGGATGACCTCTTCTCGGATCGCTCCGACCATGTTCTGATACATGTCATAGGCCTCGGTCTTGTACTCGACCAACGGGTCTCGTTGCCCATAAGCCCGAAGACCCACGCCCTCGCGAAGATTGTCCATGGCATCCAAATGCTCCATCCACTTGGCATCCACCACCCGCAGCATAATCATCCGCTCTAACTCGCGCATCGATTCAGAGCCAATTTCCTCTTCACGCTCTCCGTAGAGCCGGGTTCCATAGCCAACCAAGGTCTCCACCAGCTCTTCGTGGGACATCCCCTGAATCTCTTCCAAGGGCACCGTGCCGGGTGGCAAGAACACCTCTGCCAAGCTCGCCAAAAGCGTTTCCAAATCCCACTCTTCGCGGTGGAGCTGCGCGGGGCAATGCGTGGTAACGGCATCCTCCACAACCCCGGTGAGCATGTGCATGACGTCCTCGTACAAGCTCTCTTTGGTCAGGATATCGCGCCGCTGCTTATATACCACTTCGCGCTGCAAGTTCATCACGTCGTCATATTGGAGCACATGCTTACGAGCATCGAAGTTCCGGTTTTCTACCTTCTTCTGCGCCCCTTCAATGGCCCGGGTAAGGGTTGGGCTCTCGATGGGTTCATCTTCGTCCACTCCGAGGCGATCCATCAATGCCGACAAGGTCGGGGCGGCAAAGAGGCGGAGAAAATCGTCCTCTAACGAAAGATAGAAACGCGAAGAGCCGGGGTCTCCTTGACGTCCAGCCCGTCCGCGCAGCTGGTTGTCAATTCGCCGCGACTCATGGCGCTCGGTTCCGATAATATGGAGCCCGCCCATTTCGGCCACACCCTCACCAAGCACAATGTCGGTCCCACGTCCAGCCATATTGGTGGCAATGGTCACCGCACCCTTTTGGCCCGCTTTAGCGATAATCTCCGCTTCTTGCTCGTGAAACTTGGCATTCAAAACGGTGTGGGGAATCCCCTGCTCCTGAAGCATGGCTGACAGCCGCTCCGATTTGTCGATGGACACGGTACCCACCAACACCGGACGACCTGTTTGATGGAGCTCGACAATCTCCCGCACCACCGCACGGAACTTTGCTGCCTCGGTCTTATAGACCACGTCCGGATAATCTTTTCGTACCATGGGCCGGTGGGTCGGAACGACAATGACATCGAGGCCATAGATCTTACGGAACTCTTCTTCCTCAGTAATTGCCGTGCCGGTCATTCCGGAGAGTTTGTCATACATCCGGAAGTAATTTTGAAAGGTGATGGTGGCGAGGGTCTGTGTTTCATCCTCGATTTTGACGCCCTCTTTAGCCTCGATCGCCTGATGCAACCCGTCCGAATATCGACGGCCAAACATGAGCCGACCCGTAAACTCGTCGACAATGATGACTTCGCCATCTTTGACCACGTAGTCTCGGTCCCGCTTCATGAGCGCTTTGGCCCGCAGCGCCCCATTCAAGTAGTGGGCATAATCCATGTGCGCGTCGTCATAGAGGTTCGACACCCCTAACATCCGCTCCACCTTGGCGATTCCTACTTCCGTCGGGGCGACCGCCTTCATCTTTTCATCAATGGTGTAATCGCGGTCCTCTTTGAGGTTCTTGGCAATCCGAGCAAAAGTGTAGTATAAGTCGGTGGACCGGTCCGCCTGACCGGAAATGATAAGCGGGGTCCGCGCTTCGTCAATGAGGATACTGTCCACCTCGTCGACGATGGCATAGGAGAGACCGCGTTGCACCATTTCGTCCATGGTTAGGACCATATTGTCCCGCAAATAGTCAAAGCCAAACTCGTTGTTGGTCCCGTAGGTAATGTCAGCCGCATAGGCTTGACGCCGTTCCGGCGCCTCCAGGTCATGTTGAATCAGACCGGTCGTGAGTCCAAGAAATTCGTAAAGCTTGCCCATCCACTGCGAGTCGCGACGAGCAAGATAATCGTTGACGGTAACCACATGAACGCCTTTACCCGGAATGGCGTTCAAGTAGGCGGCCAGCGTGGCCACCAAGGTTTTCCCTTCACCTGTTTTCATTTCGGCAATACGCCCGTCATTGAGAACCATGCCGCCGACTAACTGAACGTCAAAATGCCGCATCCCAAGGACCCGTTTCGAGCCTTCCCGGACAACCGCAAACGCCTCCGGCAGCAAGTCTTGCAACGATTCACCGTCATGCCACCGCTGACGGAACTCGGGAGTCTTCTTGCGGAGATCCTCATCCGACAAAGCCTCGAGGGTGGGTTCGAACGCATTGACTTGTGCAACAACGCTGCGATATCGCCGGACCTCTTTTTCGCTGAATCGGTTCACCCAACTCGAGAGCGCCTTAAGCATATTGAAACTTCCTCCAATCAACGGCCAATGGCCATAACCTCAACGTTCATTGTTGTGAGCCGCCGCCAAATTTCGGAGCATGGCGGACGGAAAAAAGGAACCTAGGCCAGGTTCCCTGAAATAGACCTATCAACTAAGTGTAGCATGGACCCTAGTCGACATCAACCGGACCTAATCGGTCAGATTCTGTCGCGAAAGGTACTCCTGCAGCTCGCGTTCGTGCTCCGCTTGAAGCTCCTCGATAGCAATATTGGGAGTTCGGTCCCAACCGTGACCAGCGCCTTCTTCAGCGGCCAAATTGACTTCGCTACAGAGGGCGATAAATTGCTCCACCACAATGGGATCAAATTGAGTGCCCGACTCCTCGACAATTTCAGCCACCGCCGCCTCATGCGGCATCGCCTTACGATATGGACGGTCCGAGGTCATGGCATCATAGGCATCAACTACGGAAACGATCCGTGTTTCCAAGGGAATCTCCTCGCCCACCATCCCGTCAGGGTACCCGGTGCCATCCCACCGTTCATGATGGTGCAAGACCCAATCGCGGGCGCATCCACCGAGCTGGACCTGCGTTAACATGGAGCTTCCTAATACCGGGTGACGCTGAATCGTATAGGTTTCTCGAATGGAGAGCCGGCCCCGCTTATTTAAAATGTTGTCGGGGATGGCCATCTTGCCGATATCATGCAACATCCCTGCGTGGCGGATTTGCTCCACCACATCCTCCGGTAACTTCATATAGCGGGCCAGCACCGCTCCATATTGACCGACCCGCATGGAATGGCCAAATGTATAGGGATCCTTGGCATCCAACCCCACCAGCAGCACCCGAATGGAGTGGTTGTACATATCCCGCAACCGCTTAACCAGTACCATCCAAGCGCGGACAGCAATGAGGGGTAATAAGAAGATAAGTTCGGGCCATGGTCCTGAAATCCGATACACCGCCGCCATCAGGTATCCGATGGGCAACATCACGAAGAAACTCGGCAACATCCACTTGAAATACACTCGGGTGATTTCAACGAGGGAGCGGTCTTCGCGGAGTACCACTGCAATGATCACGAACAGTAGATTTACGACGAACGCCGCAACCGCAGCGACAGCGAGGGGCCCACTGGCCCGGGCAATGGATAGGTGTCCAGGATTTCCACCTAGTACTCGAAAGACTTCAGCGGCAATCCATCCTGTGATACCAAATTGCGCCCTGTTGAACACTACCGAAGGCCAGCGAACCTTACCGGTCAGTTCAAACAAAGTTAAGCTACCAACCGCCGCGATGAAAAACCCCGGGCCAGGCCCTAGCACGACTCCTGCCGCCAAAATTACCGGCAAATTAATTGACACGGCACCCTGTCCGCGCATCATCTCAATGGCAAAGAATGCCCCCGCAAAAACCGCAAAACCAAACACCCCAAGCGCTACCGTCGGATGCATAAAAGTAGCCCAATACCGAACCAACAAAATCGCACCAACGCCACAAACCGCTGCCATGTATATGCGCAATTTTGTGGGGTACATAGATTACCT
>DAHWKG010000129.1:0-9634 GCA_027343765.1 Sulfobacillus sp. | reverse complement strand
CCGAGGCGGGCTCCACACGGGGCAAGAGAATCTGCGTCCACCGGGCGCAGCCATCAGTCGTGGAAAGCAACCCATGCGGAATGACGATCCAACCCCGCGACGAACTCTCAAAGGCAATCTCCGCGGGCGTGCCCAACATGGGCCATGTCCCATGCGTAATCCACTGGCGACCACCGTCGGCGGTAGACATCACCCGGTAGTGCCAGGTCGTTGGCTTTCCTTTCTTGAGTCCGCAAAGCGCCCATCCCGTTGACGGCGAGATGAAGTCCGCGCCGAACGGCCCCACGAGCACCGAAGAGCTTTTGTGCCAACGCTCCCCCCCATTATGCGTCGTCCATAGCGCGAACCCCGCTTCCATCCACCCGTCGCGCGGGTTTAGCATCTGAATCCAGTTCTCCTGCTGCAGACCGGATTGAAATTGCGCCGGCACGTGCCACGAGGTCCATGTGCGGCCCCCATTGTTCGTGACCCACCCGGTGCCCCCGTTGGACAACACCAGGCCGGCTCGGGGACTCCAAAGATCTAACGCGACGACGGAACCAAAGCTCTTGGCCAAGGGGTGCCACGACTTCCCTTCGTTGGTCGTGACCCATAACGTGCTGCCGCCTTGCGTGACCAGCCAACCGTACCCATGGGCGGCAAAGGCCGCCAAAGCGGCCGAATGCGGACCGACCGGCCATTCTCGGGTCCAATGCCGTCCGCCGTCGGTGGTGCCGTAAATCGCTCCAGTCGAGGCGAACCACCCAATCCGCGCGGTGGCAAACGACACTTGGCGCACCGCCTGGCTAGCACCTTCGCCACCGAACGGCAAGGCGGGCCCTTTGGTCCATGAGGCACCAGCGTTTGCCGAGTAATCAATCCCAGTGCCGTTGAACCGCCAGACATTTTGAGGTCCAAAATATGCCGCCGGATACAGGCCGCCGCCCATGCTGTTGCACCCCATCGCGCAGCCGCCGTTGCCCCAAGCATAGGACCACTGCGCACCCCCATCGGTGGTGCGGAAAATGGCCGTGGCCAGAAAGCCGCCGTCAACGATGTCCAGCCACCCGTCCTGCGGAGTGGTGAACGTCACGTGAGCCGAAGTATTGAAGGTGGGACGTAGCGTGCCCGTAAAGCCCATCGCCCGGTCATACGCCGCGTAAGCCGTGGCCATTGCAAGAGACTGGATTCCCGAGAACACCACCTGCCAGGTTTGCCCGCCATTCACACTCCGCCATAAGATGGGACCGGACTGGGTCACGCCAGAGGCGTACGCAAGCCCCGAATTCACCCAATCGACCCCGGTCATGGTCAGGCCCTGTTCCTGGAGTCCCGTCGTCCAGTGCAGCCCGCCATCCCGGGACCACAACACCGCGCCATTCTGCTGAATTGCCAATCCCTGCGTCGGGGTCGCGAAAGACACGGCGGTCAATCCCCGGTGGTTCAACGTCTGCCAACTGTTGCCGCCATTGCTGGTCTTCCACAGAGTCGCGTTATCCAACACGAACCCCGTCGAGCGAGTAACAAAGTCCATCGCAGGATCTGGATAACCCGCCACGAAATGGCCCGCACGCCGGGACCAGTCCCGTCCCCCATTCGTGGTGACCGCCAGTTGGGCGGAGGTTCCGTGCATGACCAGCGCAACCGCAGTGGTGGGCGACAGGGCTTGCACAGCCATGGGTGATCCGGACGGGGGCTGTGACGCCGGCTGCACCTGCGCTTCCACCGTGTGGCCTGGTTTAATGAGGGCCATCGTGGACGACGGAGGACCCGCCGCGGCGACACCACATCCGCAGAAAATCAGACCTGACAGCAATGCGGCTGCCGCCGCTACAAACCTCTGCAAGAAACCCCACTCCTTCGCCATCCGTTGCATGCTAACCATAAAAACGTCGTGAATACGGGGCAGGTCACTGCTATTGCGATGCCGCCATTCGCGAGCGGAACAGAAGGACTGGCAGCATGCCTCCGATGGTCTTGGGGCTCATCTTAGCAGCGCCAGCTTCGCGGTCTGAAAGCGCGGCGTATGCTCGCAAGGAGACACCTGTCTACTGGATAATTACTTAACGATGCGAATGGCGGACTAACCGGCCCGTATGTGCATCAAGGATTGCTATCCTCGGATTCGTGACATCAGCCAAGCAGGCGGCCGAATCAATCACATGATCCGGATTGGCCTCTGCCGGGGCCATTCCTGGGCGTTGGGACACCCAAGGGGTTGCCGACCGATTTCATCGACCCCAGGGTGACGTTCCGTGGCGCCCAGTGTGGCTTTGTCGCCGCCACTTCCGCCACCACCCTGGCGATGGTGGGCGGGCTTGGTCAAAAACCGTCCCCGAAGCCCGTCTTTCGGCACGAGAGATGCAAGACGTCAATGGGGTATTGCTGGGGGACTAGCCAGGTCGGAGTCGGCAAGACTATCTCCCCGTCCTTCGGCGCTTAGGACTTCTTGCCGGATGGTTCAAGGGATTTAAAATGGTCCTCCACACGCGTCGCGACACGTTTAGGTGTGATACGCTCAGGAAATGAAACAGGTCATCCGGACTTTGGGACGAGGTAAAGACTTGCTGCCGAATGGCGCAGCGGATATGGTTCGCATGCCCAATAGAAAGGTGGAAATAGATTGGCTTCCATGAAAAATCAACTCACAATATCGGACGAAGATTTAGCCACACGACTTTGGGTTCATGACCCTACCCACTTAGGGTTTGCCATGACGCCCCTCTTTCAATCTTTCATGATTCCGGCAGTTGGCAAGGCCATGGCGAAGCTTGCGCGAACCAGCGAGCGTCCGCCCAGAGATCATGAGCTTCGCATCTACCATGGCTACGCCTACAACGCATCGATGGGGGACGCAGATGGGCCCGATGGGGAACAAAGGCGGGCGGCGCTTGAGGCTATGCGGCCGGCCTTTCCGAACATCCGCAAGGATTTCGAGCGCATTGTCCGAGAGGAGTTGCTACCCGCATACGATGAATTGGACCGCTTAACCTATGGGCTTAAGAGCCGCGAGGATGCGTCTCACGCCCTCGAAAAACTGGTGGATCTCTACGAGACTATTTGGACGCTCCATATGCAGATTGTCATGCCGGTATTTGCCTCGCAAGAGCTTTATGAAAAGGTGTTTCTTGAGCTTTTCCCCAACAAGACCGCCACCGATGCCCACGATTTATTGGTGGGAGCGTCGAACCAGTTCGTCGAGGCGGACCGGGCGTTTGCGCAATTGGCGGATGGGGCCCGGGACGTTCCTTATGTACGCAAGGCCCTACTTGGTCCGGACCCAATCTCAGCGTTGTCGGAGACGCCTGAAGGGAAAGCGTTCTTCTACGAACTGGAAAGCACCCTGGAGCGTTTTGGATGGCGCGTGGGTGCCGGCCACGATTTTTATCAAAAGACTTGGCGGGAGGATCCCACCCCAGCGTTGGCCACCATACGGCAGTTTTTGGAGTCTGACCGACCATTTGAACAACATTGGCAAGAGACGGTGGCTCGGCACCACAGATTGCTGGAGGACGTGCTTAATCAATTAAATCCTGATCAGCGGACACGATTTGAAGAGGCTTTCCGCGTAGCTTGGGAGGCCCGACCGATCGATGAAGACCATCATTTTTACATTGATGCGATGTTGCCGGCAAAGGCTCGTTCGCTACTGGTACGAATTGGGGAGATTCTCCGGGAGGAGGGCACGCTGGCGACATCCGAGCAAATTTTCTTCTTGTACCGTGATGAACTAAAAAACATGCTATCGGGGACGTATCCAGTAGACACCACGCATCTCGAGTCGCGACGAGCACTTTATTTTCAATATTGCCAAGAAACCCCGCCGCTGACACTGGGCAACCATTCGGCGGGAGAGTGGTCCAAGGGCGAACCATCGGGGGAATCTGGGGTGATTCATGGACTGGCCGCTTCCGGAGGGGTGTGGGAAGGTGCGGTACGAATTATTCGGGGAGTGAACGACTTTGCCCGATTGAAGACGGGGGAGGTGCTGGCCGCCCGGACTACCACTCCGAGTTGGTCGGGGTTGTTTTCCACCGCAGGTGCCGTGGTCACTGATTCGGGCGGGGTGTTGTCCCATGCCGCCACGGTAGCCCGCGAATATCGGGTGCCCTGTGTGGTCGCCGCTCGCCATGCCACAGAAGAGCTTAAGGATGGCGACATTGTTCGGGTTGATGGCAATCAAGGAACGGTCACCATGATTCGTCCTCAAAAATCATAGAGCATACGGTAAGGTCCGATGGGTTAATAGGAAGATAGCCTCATCCTCGGGAGGGAAGTCCATGATTTTCGAAACGGGCGATGTTTATGTGGACCATGCGCAACGGGCCGATCTTGATAGCCTGGTCACGGTGTTCAACTCTCAATCGGCGTTCATTCGCCGACATCTCCGTCGCCAGGTGGTGTCAAGCGAATGGCTTATCAAAGAACTCAATGCCATGAGGGATGCCGGCTTCTGGTCCTGTAAGGTGGTAGGTAAAGCCGCGGGACAGGTGATGGGATTGGCGGATGTCCGCTTCGACGAGGAGAGCTACCTTTCGCTACTAATGATTCATCAGGACCACGCTGGTCGAGGGATCGGCCAACAAGTCTTAAATGGGATTGAGTCATATGCCCGGGACCATCATGGACGAACTCTTCGCATTGACGTCCTGAAGGGATACGATAATCGCGTATTGGATTTTTGGCTCCGTAACGGGTTCCAAGCCGCCGAGGATCTGACCCTGAAATGGAATGGAGTTCTGCTTCCTGCCGTGGCGATGAATAAGGCAATCAACGCTTCCGGCGATAGCCAAACAAATGGCGTAGGGCCACGTAGCCTAAGACAACAATTCCTAGGCTGAAGAACGCCAGAATGAAGAGCATGATATCACCCCGAGAAGGATGCCACATTTGAGACGGCTCTATCCTCATTGAGACGTGGCCCCTTCACGTGACGAACGTTTCACCCGCGCCGGATCAGCTGTTCACGATTGGGGCCCACCGAGATCCACAAGATGGGAACCGCGACGAGCTCTTCCAGCCGCTCGACGTACGCACGGGCGTTTTGGGGCAAATCTTCATAACGACGAACCCCGGTAATGTCCGTCTTCCATCCAGCCAGCGTTTCATAAACGGGTTCGTAGCTATCCACCTGGCGAGACGGGAAGAGGGTCGTTTCTCGGCCAGCCTTGGCGTAGGCCACGGCCACGGGAATGGCGTCCCAATGGCTTAAGACGTCTAGATTGGTCAGAGCTAATTCGGTGGCTCCTTGAATTTCAGCCCCGTAGCGGGTCGCCACCGCATCAAACCAACCGACTCGTCGGGGTCTTCCTGTGGTCGCCCCATACTCGCCAGCGTCTCCGCCCCGTTCTCTGAGAATATGGGCGGACTCGCCAAAGAGTTCGGTGACAAAGGGTCCCGCACCCACACAACTTGAATAGGCTTTGGTCACCGCGATCACTCGGTCAATCGCGCTAGGTGGGATACCTGCTCCCACGGTCGCGTAGCCTGCTAGCGTGGATGACGAGGTGGTGAAAGGGTAAATGCCATGGTCGGGGTCCCTTAGGGCGCCGAGCTGGCCTTCCAGTAGGATGGAGCGTCTCTCTTGGATTGCCTCATGAAGAAGCTCGGTGGTGTTGCGCACGTAGGGGCTCAGGTATTCCGCCCAATATTCCAGATCCCGCGCGACGGTGTCCACGTCCAATCGTGGGCGCTGATAGGCCGATTCTAAGAGAACATTCTTGAGTTCGAGTGTCCGGGCAAGCCGCTCGCGCAATAGGGCGGGGTCCCACAAATCAGACACGCGGACGCCGACCTTGAGCGCCTTGTCGGCGTAAAAGGGTGCGATGCCCGATCGTGTCGAGCCAAACTGGCGGGTCCCTAATCTTTCCTCTTCGGCCACGTCGAGCAATATGTGGGCCTCCAGCACCACTTGGGCGCGGTCAGAAATGGCCAGGGTCGGGGCAGGCACGCCGCGTGCCCTTAGGCTATTTAACTCGGTGACGAGCGCCTTCGGGTTCACCGCCACGCCCGGTCCGATGACATTGAGGACCTGCGGGTAAAAGACGCCCGAAGGCAAAAGATGGAGGGCAAACTTTCCTAGCGGGTTCAAAATGGTATGCCCCGCATTGTTCCCTCCTTGAAATCGGACGACGATGTCAGCCTCCTGGGCCAAATAATCGGTCATTTTGCCCTTGCCCTCATCGCCCCAGTTTGCACCTACTACGGCCGTTGCGCTCATTGTTTCTCCTCCCACGCTTTAGTGTAGGGCATGGCAAGCTATAATAGAAATTAATATTTGTTTGAGGAGGTATAATCTCAGTGAATGTTAATAGTCCGTTAGACCGCTACCGAATCTTCGTGATGGTGGCAGAAACGGGAAGCTTTACGCAAGCGGGCAACCGGCTCTATTTATCCCAACCGGCCGTGAGCCAAGCCATGAAGAAACTCGAGGAGGAAGTGGGAAGTCCGCTTTTAATCCGGGGTTCTCGCGGCGTGCGCGTGACACCGGAGGGAGAAGTGCTATGGCGCCACCTCCGCGGTGCCTTCGATCTCATCGAAGCTGGCGAACGGCACGTGGCCGCCATGCAACAACTTGCTCGCGGAGAAATTCGCATCGGGGCCAGCGACAACCTTTGCCGCCATTATCTGCTACCGCGGCTGGCACAATTTCACGAGCTTCACCCCGAGGTCCATCTGCAAGTCACCAACCGAACATCGAGGGAAACGGTCGAGTTGCTTCGGCAGGGGCGTGTGGACTTTGGGGTGGTGAATCTACCCATCGAAGACGACGGGTTAGTCGTGCACACAGGGCCCGTGCTCCATGATTGCTTTGTGGCGGGCGAGCGCTATCGTCATCTGATTAATCGGGTACTCACGCCCGCTGAGCTGGTGCGACATCCCGTGATGCTGCTAGAACGGGGAAGCGTGACAAGACAGCGCATCGACGCGTATTTTGCGTCGCTCCAGGTTTCTCTGGACCCGGAAATTGAGCTCGGCAGCATGGATTTGCTGGCGGCTTTCGCCCGGGCCGGATTCGGTGTCGCGGCGGTCGTCCGCGAGTTCTTTGAAGACCAATTGGAAGCCAGAGAGCTTTTCCCGATAACTCTCCATCCCGCCCTGCCTCCTCACCGGGTGGGACTCATTCAAAAACCTGATGTGCCGCTTTCGCAAGCAGCCGCGGCGTTATTTGGAGATTTGGTCGCGGTTCGTTTTTAGCGGGGGAAATTTCCATGCGGGAACGCTACGGCCGCGGGGATTTCATGGAGTGTTCACCAATATTGTCAAGGGATCGATCGCGCCGGTCGCGGTCACCTTAATTCCTTTTCTCCACAGGGGCCTCTATCTCGGGGCCTTGTGGAATCCTTATGGCCGTCTCCACCGACCGACCGCCGTTCACTATGACCAGGGGATCTAAGCCGAACAGGGCATTCGTCGGACGAAGAGGGGGAATCGGATGGTGGTGGTGAGGGCTGCACGAGGTGACCGATGGCTCCGTAGTGGAACAGGGGCGGAACTGGCTGGGTTGGCGCCGTGCTTTCTCTCTTTATCGCGCTAAGTGGGCGGTTGGTCGCCACCCTGCTTTTTCCTGGCGGGTCCACGCCAGTCGGTGCTGCTTCGTCAACGGTGAGCTTGGGATTAAGTTTGGCCCAGGTGGCTCTCGTGGGGGCGGGGATATTTCTATTGTTGCCCCATGCTCCCAAGCGTGCCAATGACGGTAGCGATGCGATACTCGATATTGGAAGGTGCCCGGAGCGTTAATTTTCAGGGGCTTCGGCGAGGACCTGTTTGGTTTTGGATAGGCCGATGCGACTCGCGCCGGCTTCAATCATGGCCAACGCGTCGGCATAGTTCGTAACGCCGCCCGAAGCTTTTACCCCGATGGTGGGTCCGACGGCGTCCCGCAGGAGGCGAACAGCCTCGACGGTGGCTCCTCCAAAGCCAAATCCTGTGGACGTTTTCACCGTGCGGGCACCCGCGTTGACGGCCAGTTTCGCGCCTCGTTGGATGTCTTCTGGGGATAGACGGCCGGTTTCGAGAATGACTTTGACGGCAATAGACGCGGCGGCATTCACCACGGCACGGATATCCTCTTCGACCCGTGCTTCTTCATGGGACAGAAACCATCCGAGATTCCAGACCACGTCAATCTCATCGGCGCCAGCCATTATGGCCTCACGCGTTTCGGCCACCTTGGCGGGGGTCAACGATTGACCGAAGGGAAAGCCGACCGTGGCGGCAATATGGAGCGACCGATGGTCTCCGCGCAACTGGTTCACGGTGGGAACATATGCGCTATTCACACAGACGGCATAGGTGTTCCAGGAGAGGGCCTCCGAGACAAGCCTTTCAATATCCGATATGGTGGCATCCGGCTTTAAGAGCGTGTGATCCAAATAGCGTGCCAGTTCTTGCCGTTTCACGACTATCATCTCCTTGATGCCATTATACCGGTTTCGTCCTGAACCCCGCGTTTTCGGGAGTCATGGTAAAATGGGACCATTAATGGCTGAAGGGAGATGGATGGATGGCGCCAGTGTTGCCGGAACGATTGCTGTTGGCCCCGGGTCCCTCTCCCGTATCCGAGGCCGTGCGTCAAGCCATGGCGAAACCTGTATTGGGCCACCTCGATCCAGAATTCTTGGCGTTGGTTGATGGGCTGCAGGCGAAGCTTCGCCAAGTGTTCGGTACGAAAAATCGCCTCACTTTTCCCGTGTCGGGAACCGGAAGTGCTGGCATGCAAATGAGCTTGGTCAACTTTGTTGAACCCGGCGATGCCATATTGGTCATCGAGCAAGGGGTTTTCGGTGGACGCATGGCGGAAGCGGCCCGCCGGCTAGGAGCCAAAGTCGCAACGATTTCTGTGCCGTTCGGCGAGATTGTGACGCGAGACCAATTGGATAACGCGCTGGATCGCCATCCAGAGACCCGGCTGGTTGCGGTGGTTAAGGCCGAAACATCTACTGGTGTCCTGCAGCCCCTTGAAGGTTGGGCCGAGGTAGCCCACCAACGAGGGGCCCTCATTTTAGTAGACGCCGTCACCGCATTGGGGGGATTGCCTGTTGATGTGGACGTTCAGGGTTTCGACGTGGTATTTTCCGGAACCCAAAAGTGCCTTGGGGCACCACCTGGACTTGCACCAATGACGGTGGGCGAACGTGCGCTTCATCGACTCCAAGAACGTTCGACGCCAAACCCCAGTTGGTATTTTGACTTGCCAGCGATTGCTCAGTATCTTGGGAACGCCCGCGCATACCACCACACCGCGCCGGTTAGCATGATTTATGCCTTGGATCGGGCCCTCGATGAGATACTCGAGGAAGGACTCGAGAACGTATTTCAGCGGCACCAACGGGTGGCCGAGGCTTTATGGGAAGGACTTGAAGCGATGGGCCTTTCGC
Source organism: Sulfobacillus sp. (assembly GCA_027343765.1). Lineage (GTDB taxonomy): Bacteria > Bacillota > Sulfobacillia > Sulfobacillales > Sulfobacillaceae > Sulfobacillus_B. Next base: position 275 of record DAHWKG010000129.1, on the reverse strand, counting down.
TGATGGTGCCGCGTTCCCACCGCCTGCCCACGGTGGCGACCATTCGCGTCCCTGAGGGAGTGGATGAGGCTCGCGTGCGCCAACGACTCTTGGAGGAACACCAGATCGAAATTGCCGGAGGCTTGGGACCTTGGGCCGGAAAGATTTGGCGGGTCGGGGTGATGGGCCGGGGCGCGCAAATTTCGCATATGATGAGCCTATTGGTCGCGTTGCGAACAGTCCTTGATCAAGAGGGGCATCCCACGCCATCAGGACTGGCTCGATTTGAACACACA
>DAHWKG010000087.1:0-20722 GCA_027343765.1 Sulfobacillus sp. | reverse complement strand
TTAACCTCCGGGGTTGTAGAGTTTCAAGGGCTCATGTCGCACTTAGCGGCCAGCGACGAGCCGGAGGTGGACACCACCAGACAGCAGTTGCAGGTGTTTTTGGACGTGATTGAGGCCATTCGCACGTCCGGTGTGCCGCTTCCGCCCGTCTTACACCTTGCGAACTCGGCTGCGGCCTTGCGGTTTCCCGGGACCCACTTCACTCTGGTGCGGGTGGGAATTGGGATGTATGGGGCGCTTGACATTCCTGAGGCCGGGGCGTTGCACCCAGCGATGGAGATGTGGAGCGAAGTAAGCTTGGTTAAACGCGTGCCGGCAGGCACAGCGATTGGCTACGGTGGCACCTTCATCACGGATCGGGATTCGACCATTGCTACCATTCCTGTTGGATATGCCGACGGATATCGACGGGCTTTTTCAAACCGCGCCTCAGTGTTGCTCGCCGGTGCGTACTGTCCGGTGGTGGGGCGAGTGTCCATGGATCAGATAACCGTGCTGGTCCCGGAAGGCATGTCTGTCAAAATTGGCGACCGGGTGGTGTTGCTGGGCCCGGATACGACTGCGACGGTCAGCGTCCATGATTGGGCGCGTTGGGCGGACACCATTTCCTATGAGGTGTTGACAGGGATTTCTGGCCGCGTTCGACGGGTTTATCGCGGGTCGGAAATGGAATAATTAGGGAAATACGGTCGTTGACCCTATTTCCGGCGAAAGCTATAATACGAGAGAGATACGGGAAAAAGAGGTGGGCGTTTTGACAGATAACCGCCGCGTGGTGGTCAGGTTGCCGCATCATCTCGTCGATGCTTTGGACCAGGTGGCGTCCGGTGAAGGCCGACACCGTAGTGAACTGATTCGTGAGAGTGTCGAATTTTATCTCGCGGAGCAACGGCGCCAGGAAATTCGTCAAGCATTGATTCAAGGGTATCAAGAAATGGGCTTTCTGAACTCGGCGCTCGCCGAGGAGCGATGGGATCTGGTGGGAGTGCCAAAGGAGTAGTCGTGGCCGGTACAGATGTGACAGTGCGCCGGGGCGATATTTTTTTTGCGGATCTTTCTCCGGTCGTGGGATCGGAACAGGGCGGTGTGCGCCCTGTTTTAATTTTGCAAAACGATATTGGTAATCGCTACAGTCCAACGACCATCGTGTGCGCGGTCACGTCACAGGTTCTGAAGGCTCGGCTACCTATTCATGTCGAAGTGAAGGCCGAGGAATCGCATCTTGACCGGGACTCGGTCATTTTGTTGGAGCAAATTCGGACGATTGACAAGCGGCGCCTTCGGGAGCGCATCGCGCATTTGACTCCTGAGGTTATGTCTCGGGTGAATCAGGCGATTGTCATTAGCTTAGGACTGACAGAGCTTTAAGGTTTCCATGACGTCAGATACACTGATATCGTGCATGGGAAATGGGGGAACCGTCGATGAAACCGATGATTGGAATATCAATGTCGCGCGACTATCGCTATCAAAACACTGCACGTGACTTTATCCGCGCCACCTATCTGGACGCGGTGGCGCGAGCCGGGGGAATCCCGCTCGCGCTTGTGAACCTCGAGGAAAGTTTGGCCTTATTTCCGTTGTTAAGTGGACTTCTCCTGACCGGCGGTGGGGACTTTGACCCGGAACTCTTCGGCGAGGTGGATCGGGGTACCGATTGGTCGGGCGTGTCGCGGGAGCGGGATCAGAGCGAAATGGCCTTTATTCGGGAGGCTAACCGTTTGGATATGCCGATTTTTGGGATTTGTCGCGGTGCCCAGGCGATGGCCATCGGTTTCGGTGGTTCGTTAATTCAAGATCTGCCCACGGCTCGCCCGGACCCGGAATTATTGCCACATAGCCAAAAGGCGGAACGCGTGGAAGTAACCCATCCGGTATCGGTCGAGCCGGGTACCCGCATTCACGACCTAACCGGAGAGACCCGTTTTATGGTCAACTCCTTTCACCATCAAGCCGTCGACCGGGTACCCGACGGATTCCGAGTGTCGGCCACGGCACCCGACGGGGTCATTGAGGCCATTGAACGGCCTGGCGGCCGGTTCTTAGTAGGCGTGCAGTGGCATCCGGAGGATCTGGAAGTCCAGCACCAAACGGCTTCTCGACTGTTTCGCGGCTTTGTCGAAGCGTGCCAGGAATATCAAGCGAGGAGAGAGAGCCGTGTCTGAGACAGCCATTGAGCTTTGGCGGGGAGGCCGCATGGAAAGTTGCGTGCGGGCTGATGTGGCCGTGGTCGACAGCGTGGGGACTGTACGATATTGGTTTGGCAATCCGGATCGGGAAACGTTTTGGCGCTCCAGCGCCAAACCATTTCAGGCCATGCCCATTATTATGAGTGGTGCCGCCGAAACTTATCGTTTTGGCCCCCGGGAAGTGGCGATGGTGTGCGCCTCGCATGGGGGGCAACCGATGCACGTGGAGCTGGTGCAAAATTTGCTAAAGCGCATTGATGCCTCTCCGGACAACCTCATCTGCGGTGTGCATCCGCCGTCGGATCGGGAAAGCGCCCGTGCTCTCTACGCGCGAGGTGAGGATCCCTACGTCTTGCACAACAATTGCAGCGGCAAGCATACCGGCATGCTAACCCTTGCGCGGGCATTAAACGCGCCCTTGGATGGCTATGAGAAACCTGACCACCCTGTGCAGCGGACTATTCGGGATAATGTTGCCTATATGACGGGAGTCGACCGCGAAAGTCTTCACACCGGCACCGACGGTTGTGGCGTCCCCACCTTTTATCTCCCCCTCTCCCGCATGGCGTACAGCTATGCCCGTCTCGTGGATCCTCGGGGCTTGGACGGTGCCCATGCCGGTGCCGCCCTAATCATTAGTGAAGCCATGCGTATGCATCCGGAACTCGTTTCCGGAACTGGCCGACTCGAAGTCGTGCTGGCGGAGGCGTCCGACCACCGGTTCGTGTCTAAGGGCGGGGCAGAGGCGGTATTCTGCCTCGGGATTCCGGACAAGGGCTTGGGTATCGCCGTCAAGGTCGACGACGGCAACAGCCGGGTCATCCCGACTTTGGTCACCTCAGTGTTGGACCAGATGGGCGTACTCGGCATGGCGGAGCGGGTCAAACTCCAATCCGAGATTCATCCGGAGATTCGGAACCATGCAGGAACCCTCGTGGGAGAGATTCGCCCGGTGATGGAACTTAAGTCCGGACGACTGGCATAGTTGCCGACCTGCTTTTGTTCTCCAGAAGGTCCCTGATCAGAGAATTTACCTATTAATACGCCTCCTTATGATGAGTGGCCCTTGCCTGAACTCATCTGGGAGGCGTATTGGCTTGTGCCATCTTTCAAGGCCACGCTTAAGTTAGATCGTTAAGCACGTGTGCCCGTAGCGCGCTGCCGACGACCATTGGACGTTTCCATGGCGTCTTTTTACCTTTGTCGGCCATGGACTGGTGCAAGAAGTTCGTCTTGAGGCTTCATCAGAAAACCAGCGCGGCCCTGTGCGTTAGGACTTGGCCCGCCTCCGCGTGAAGGATGGTGGCTAGTTGGTCAGACGGGTCGGGCCATCAGGTCGCATTGCATTAGCGGTGGAAACCGCGCTCGGCCCAGGGCCTCCTGCCAATGGCGAACGGCTTCCAAGCTCGGAGAAACGTGTTGCCATTGCCATCAAAGGGGCCCCGTAGCAATTCGCCGATCCAAAAGCGTTGGTAGTCGGACATGCTAAGCGGCTCCTGGCGCGATTCCCGCCTATCCAAGATATCCATCCGCACCCTGTTTGTGAGGTTGCGGGTGCATTTTGCTAAAGGAGCCCGGCGCCGGGGAATTTTTCTACGAGGCGTCCTTATGGCGGGGCAGTCCCAGAACGGATCCCCGTTCCCCGCCGCACATGGTTGGCGTGAACAGTGTATTGGCGCCCGCTTTAACGCTCCCTCCGATGGCAGGAACCCTGAAGGTACTATGCCGCTTGAGCGCGGGGTTGGCAAACGGACAGCCCTTGGCCCCTTTTTCAGTGGTCCCACGAAACATAGGCTACGGCGCTGGCCCCATTCTCATGTCCGCGAAGGGGGCACTCCGTTCGCGCTTCACCATGTCCTCCGGAGGTGTGTACTTTTGTCGGATAGAGTGGGATGGCCCGCATAATCCGAACGGCAACGGGAATTTTATCCGCGAACAGGAGGGTTTCCCTTGGTACGCGTGGTCCCCCCGTCGGATTTCCTACCGGTGGCAATCGGGTTTTTTGGACTTGGGACTGCCTACTTTACATGGGGCGGGCAGGCGTTGTTCCAGGTCCCACTATGCTCCCCGGAGTCGGACCGGGCACTCGGCTTGCAGGGACTGTGGATGGGCGGTTTTATGCAATTCATTAGTGGGGTCTACTTGATGGTGGGGTACCTGGCTCCCATTTACGGCCTTCGAGGTTCACTGGTTTGGTTTACGATGGCGGCGCAATATGCGATCCAGCGCGGCTCCTGAAGGGTGGATGGCGTTAGCCTTTGCGGCGCTCTCGCTACTGGGGCTCGGTGTATTTTGGTCGGCCGGCGATCACCCCGTCGCGATTCTCTTTCTATCCCTCACTTATTTGACAGCAATCCCCACGCGCCTGTTCGCGGGAAGTCTCGGGGGACGAACCGTCGGACTGTGGCGGTTTTTGCCGGTGCCCTGGGGGTCATGTACTGACCTACGCCGTGTAGGACCGTTGCAGACCTGTAATACCTGCATGGTTGAGAGGGATGGCGTACTCGTCCGAGCCTGCGCCACCCTGTCCAGGAGGGGGCGACGGTGAAAATCCAATCGGATTCCGCGGCCGATGCCCAGCTCGAGGCCGCACAGCGCCTTTGAATCGACCGCCTCGGAGCCCACTTCCCCGACGCAACTGGCGCTACCAGAGGCGCCACCCGCAAAAGTGGGCTCGCGACGACTATCGCCCGCTCACCCCGACTAACCAGCCCAACGAACCGGGGCGTATCGTTGAGTCCAGTCCAACCAATCCGTCGTAGAGGAGGGTTCACGTGGCCAAACCTATCCGCACCGTGGAACGCGCGGAGCCGACCGTTTCATGGGAGGCAATCGTTCAAGGACAAGACGAGGGGCTGGAAGCGCTGCTTAAATTTAGCGAGATCTTAGCCCGCGCAGGGGTGTTTGACCTTCTCGAAGGCATTCTGGAGCAGAAATTCTCCATATTCTTGTGGGCCAAGTCAACCAGGACGGGCCGAAGAATGCCATCAATAACCTGGAGGGGCTGCTGCGCGTCCTGGGCGCCATCCCCCCGGGCATGATGGAGCGCCTGGCTGAGGCCGTCGGCCAGTGCATGGAGGCGGTGGCTCACTTCGACCAATCCCCTGACGCGCAAAACCCTTGGGGCCGTTCGGGCTCTTGAAGGAACTTAAGGACCTACCCCACTGTCTCCCGGGCCCTGCGGGTCTTGTTGGTGTTTCTTCGCGAAACGGGGAAGGCCCTGGGGCAGGGCAACGTACCGGGAGAAGGATCGCACTAGGGAACACGCGAATCGGGACCCCCCGGTTCGTATACTTAGGGGCCACCGGCCGGGCAATGTCGGAGGCCGTGCCCCCACGTTGTAAGGAGATGATGGGATGACATTCGTAGGCACAGCCTTAGCCGTTCTTGCCGCCATGGTGGTGTTGGGTGGTGTGGTTTTTCTGTTGGCAAAACCTTTGATGAAATCAGTGTTGGGGGCGCTGGAGCCGGCGGTCGCAGCGGGTCTCGGTCGGGCATTCGAGCGAACCCGCCAGTCGTACGGGAAAAATCCCTTGGGACTTGTACCGGTTATGGAAAAGCTGACGCCCCTGGGCTTGATTGATTGAAACACGCATCCGCGCGGAAACCGGCAAGCCGCCATCGCGTCCCCTGGGAAGTCCGATCCACTTTTCTCCGTGGGACGAGCTCCTCCTCATATTTGCCAATGTGGACCCTCTGCCCACGGCGGACGAGGCGAAGGTCTCCGTATCGGTCCGCGGGCAAAACGACCCTTGGATCTAGAAAGCCCCGTGTTGATTAGCGCCATGTCATACGGGGGGCCATGTCGCTCCAGGCGCGACTGGCATTGGCTCAGGCGTCGGCGACCGTCGGCACCGCTACCAATAGCGGGGAGGGGGTCTATATCCCCGAGGAGCGGGAACTGGCGCGTCACTATATCATCCAGTACCACCGGGGCACGTGGCCCACGTCGCCCCAATACCATTGGGAGGTATTCGAACAGGCCGACGCGATCGAAATCCAGATTAGCCAGGGAGCCCAGGGGGCGGCACCCATGACCGATCACCCCCACGCCATTCTTCCGGAAATGCGGCGGCGCTTTGGGCTGAAACCGGAGGGCGAGGCCAAAATAGCGGCCCGCTTAGATGGGGTCAACCAACCCGAGGATCTCATCGATCTAGTGTACCGACTCAAGGGGCGGTTTTCGGTGCCCGTCGGGATTAAGTTTGCCGCGACGAACCAACTCGAACGGGAGGTCCCGTTCTATATTGAGGCGGGGGTCGACTCTTTAACCCTGGATGGCACCGAAGGCGGAACCCACGGGGGCCCGCCCGTCCTGCAAGACGCGATGGGCCTACCGACCTTGTGGGCAATTGCCCGGACTTGGCGGCTCAACGGGGCATGGCCGAAGACATTTCGATATTAGCCGCCGGGGGGCTCGTGGAACCTGGGGACTTTTTGAAGGCGATCGCGCTGGGAGCGACCGCCTGCTACAGCGCCTCGGCGAACGTCATGGCCCTCCTATCCGATCAACTCGACCGCGCCGCCGTGGCGATGGCGCCACCCTATGCACTGATCTTGCAAAGTACCCAATACCTCAACGATGAGTTCGAGCGGGATCGGTCGGCGGACAACGTGGTACGCCTCGTCCAAGCATGGCACGAGGAATTCGATTTGGCCCTACGGGCGATGGGTAGGACGAGCGTGCGGCAACTTCAGCCTCATGACCTGGTGGCCCGGAAGCGGGACCTAGCCCAGAGCCTTGGCCCCGAGTGGGTGGGCGGGCCCAACCCGGGAGGTGACACTCCCCACGTGTCCGCTGGATTCCGGCATCACTCGACCGCCGAGCGAGAACACCGCGTCCACTGACGGGTTTGGCAATGGAGCAGTTCCGACAGTCAAATGATGTCGCCCGCTTTGCTCCTCTCTGACCGTGATGGCCTCGATTTTCGGATTTGTGTGTGGCTACGCATAACGGATGGCTGTGGCCCAGCTATCGATGTGGCCCTGTTGACGACCTCGTCAGGTCACGTGCGAGGCATGGAATGGCGAACAAGCGTTGGCGGCGCAGGGAACCGGGCCGCTTAATTGACGGGGGTTTTCGCATATTGATATTGTGTTATTGGAATATATCGGCGCTCGGAGGTGAAGCATGAATCTGGCCTTTTATATGGGGATTGCGGCGGTCTTTAACCCGTGCGGCATTGCGATGTTACCGGCCTCGTTGGCCTGGATCGGTGGCACCTTTGGGGGAACCCCCACCGTGCGCGCTCGCGTGGCCCGCGGCATCCAATCAGGGTTGCTGATGGCCGTGGGCTTTACCGTCGTTATGGCCGTCATGGCCTTGATTACGCACAGCCTGGGCGCGGCCTTGTCGTCGGTCCTCCATACCGTCATGCTGGTCTTGAGCGGGGTGCTCATTCTTGGGGGGATCACCGTCGCTGGAGGACTGTTTCACTTTCCGATTGACCGCTGGGCTGGGATCGGTCGCATTCCGCTGTCATCCCGGACGGGGTGGACCCTATTCGTGGCGGGGATGGTCTACGGCGTGGCGGCATTGAGTTGCACCTTACCGCTATTTCTGGCCGCGTTGGCCCCCACGTTAGCGGGAGGATGGGCCGCCGTGGTCCGGGTGGTGAGCTCCTTCGGGTTGGGAACTGCCGTCGTGCTGGTGGGGTTCGGGTTGGTGACAATCTTTGCCCGCGACGGCTTACTGCGTGCAATCGGTAAGGTCGGTCCGTGGCTAAACCTGGCTCTCGGTGTTATCATCGTCGGCGCCGGGGGCTACTTGGCATACTATTGGGTTTGGGGGCCTGGGCATTTTCTCGCGTAGGGTCATAGCTAGAGGAGGAGATTCAGTGACCAGAAAAGTCCTGTGGATGGCGGGCGGACTACTTACTGCGTCCGCGATTATAGGTATTGGCGTTCATCTCCAGCAGCGGCCATCGCGGTCAGGGCTATCCGAGGCCCCCGTGCAATCTGTCTCGTCCGCGGCTAGCGCGGCGCCGGTGCCGACTGAAACACACTCGCCGTTACTCACGGGAAGGCACGCCCCAGTGTTTCGGGTGGTGACCCTCAATGCCGGAACGGTTCATGTTCCGGGCGCAAGGCCCACCGTCGTCTACTTTATGTCGGCGAGCTGCGGTAGTTGCATCAGTGGGGAACAACAGTTGGCCCGGGTGGCGGCTCAAACGCCGGCCACCGTGCAGTGGCTATCGCTAGATGTGGAACCCGGCTACGATACGTCGGCGGCGGTCTTGAAAATGGCCCGGGACACCAGGGCCCACTGGCCGCAAGCTTTCGCGACAAACGCCATCATCAACGCTTATCACGTGACCCAGTTGGACACGGTGGCCGTCATTGCCAAAAACGGGACCTTGGTTTATGACGGGGCGTTGCCTGCGTCGCGTCAACTTCGTCAGTTGACTCATGAGGCAGAAACCTAAGGAAGACGAATCCCAATTTGACATATTGGAATATCACAGTCTGAAAGGATGATGACACGATGGCTACTCCAACGCGGGAGACGTATGCCTTATGGGCGGATTTCTGGCAGGCGCTCGGTCATCCCATTCGGTTACGTGTGCTCACGGCCTTGCGCCAGGAGGGCGCGTTAAATGTGGGACAGTTGGTGGACCGCCTAGGGATTGGGCAGGGCCACCTGTCTAATCATCTTGCCTGCCTCAAAACGTGTGGACTCGTCACGACCGAGGCGCAGGGGCGCTATGTATACTATCAGATCGCCGATGACCGGGTGCCGGCCCTGCTGGATTTAGGCGACGCGATCTTCCGTGACCATTGGGCGGGGGTCGCTACCTGCGCCATCGTCGGGCGCCCGGGGGTGCCGACCCATGAATAAGGCGCAAACAAGGGCCTTTAGCCCGGTGGCCGGGTTCAGTCCCACGTGTCGCGACACCTGGCAGATATGAGACATCAACGAACCCGACTACACAAGGAGGCGAGAACGATGGCGATATCGCGAAACGGGGACGATACCGCAGGGGAGGCTTGCAGTACACTGGAATCAGCGGCGCAAAAGGGTTGGCGTGGATGGCTTATGGCGCTCCCGATCATCGGGGCCTTGATCTGTTGTCCGGGTCCTTTATGGGCGCCTGGCTAGCTTCGGTGGGCGTATTGGCGGTGGTAGGCGCTTAGTGGACCGGGGCAGGCCATTGGGGTCATGCTCCCTTCAGCGCTGGCGACTGCGGTGGGCATCGCCGGGTCGGTTCGCTGGCGACGGATGCGATCCGACGGTAGTGCGCCGCGATAGCAGGGGCGCCGTCTGAGCGGCGGTGCGCACGGTGGGTTTAACGACGATGCCGTGGGGTACGATAAGCAGAACTGCGGCCAACGGGACCCATTTCCCCACCATGTTGGCGAACGGGCTCCGTAATGACATCGTGACGCCCCTGGTTGGCGCAATCACGCGGGCACATACCATACGGGGAGGATTCTAGGATGAAATCGTACGATCTACTTGTGTTAGGGGGCGGATCCGCTGGGTTTGCCGCCGCCATCCGCGCGGCGGAAGCGGACAAGCGGGTCGCGATGATAGAGGAAGGGACGATGGGCGGGACCTGCGTGAATATCGGATGCGTGCCATCCAAAACACTCATTGCAGCGGCGAATACCCGCCACACGGCTCTTCAGCCCACCTTTGCGGGATTGAACGTGGGCGGAACCGCTGTCGACTGGCCTGCCGTCATGGGGCAAAAGACCGCATTGGTCGAGGAGTTGCGGCAGACGAAATATGCCGATGTTCTAGCCGCCTATCCGCAGATTGACTGGTACCCGGGTCATGGGGTCATTCGCTCGACCGAACCGGTGACGGTCCAGGTCGGTGCCGAAACGTTGTAGGGGCCGCGGCTAGTTGTGACCACCGGGGCGCACCCCTGGGCGGCACCGATTCCGGGGCTGGCCGACACGCCCTATTGGACCTCGACGGAGGCGTTGGCGAGCGAGGTCTTACCCGAGACGCTGCTGGTGATTGGTGGGAGCGCGGTGGGCCTGGAAATCGGGCAATTGTATCAGCGGATGGGTAGCCACGTCACCGTCCTCGAGGGCTTGGACCGCATTGTGGCCCCAGAGGACAACGAGGTCAGCGACGCGCTCTTGCAGTACCTCCGCGAGGACGGTCTGGACGTCCGTGAGGGCGTTCAAGTCCAACAGGTGGACTACCAGGCCGGCCGGTTTCAGGTCCAGGCGCTCGTCGAGGGCCAGTCCCGCCTGTTCGACGCCGAGCGGCTCCTCGTGGGGACTGGACGGCGGCCCAATACGTCGGGGTTCGGCCTGGAAGAAGTGGGCGTCACGCTCGATACCCGGGGAGGCATTGTCGTTAACGACCGCCAACAGTCGTCGGTGCCGAGCATCTATGCAGCGGGCGATGTCACCGGCCAAGCGATGTTCGTCTATGTGGCGGCCGAAGCCGGGACCATTGCCGCGACCAATGCGCTGGGACTGGGTGATCGCGCGCTGGATCTGACGGCCCTCCCCAAAGTTACGTTTACCGATCCTCAAGTGGCTAGCGTGGGCTTGACGGACGATGAGACGGGACCGGCAGGGCTCGACTGTACCTGCTCGAGCTTACCCCTAAGTTACGTCCCCCGCGCTCTCGCCAATCGGGACACGCGCGGGTTCATCAAGCTCGTGGTGGAACAAGGGACCGACCGCATTGTCGGGATGCATGTGGTCGCGCCCGAAGCGGGCGAGATCATCCAAGTGGGGACGCTGGCGGTAAAATATCAGATGAGCCTCACCGAACTGACTAGCCTCTTCTTCCCCTATTTGACCATGGTGGAAGGGGTCAAGCTGGCCGCCATTACGTTTCATAAGGATGTGAGCAAACTCTCCTGTTGCGCCGGCTAGTCTCCGCCGGTGTGGGGTGACGCCAAAGGCGATTGTTAATGCCGCTCTTAAAGGCCAGAAAGTTGACGGTGTCGCTGGCGCGCATTTGCTGGAGGAAATGGCCCAAGACCACCCAGGCGCGCCCAAAAAGCCGATTGTCTATAACAGCTTATGTGCTCGAAGCGAGCGCTGATCCCCTCACTTTGGGGTGCAGCCGTGAACGGTTGCCCGTTCTTGGAGGAGCGTTCATGTCGGGAGCCGGCCGCGCACGCCGCGCATAGTGGATGGGACGCGCCAGAACTTTCTCAGGTGTTGCCTGTACTTTGAATCGTGTGTGCGGCGTGATCCCGGTGCTCAAGGTCCCGCGGTCCGCCCAACGTTTCAGGCGAATTGGGGGACGTTGGTTTTTGGGTAATCCGCCCCGGTTTATGGTGGGCTCCCTCGCATGGTTCGATGTTGTCCCGCTTCACGACCACGGGTAGCCATGCTATGTATGGGGAGCCACAAATCATATCGGCTCCCCCTGTCGCGGTGCTATTTATAGGTCTGAGACAGCACGAATTTGCCGGATTGGGAAATATACGAGCCGTGCCGAGCAGCCTCCGTTGGCGCTTGTCGAGGCCAGAGAGACATAGCAGGATTCGATGTTGGCCAGCTTGCCGGTCCAATGGGTGCTATTGGTGTGGATTCGCACCGTGTTTCCGGTCAGGTGGACCAATAGGCGACGGAACCCGCTTTCTCCCCGGTTCTCGTGGCCCCTCCAGTCGGTCAGGTCACTCACGTGATCAACCTCCTTTTTTAATAGCCGTGGGGATCTCCCAGGCGCTACATTCTACGGTTATTGGAAATGTTTGTTACCTTTTGCTCGGACAATGTTCCAATAAGCGGGATGTGGGCGGTGCCAAGAAGATGCAGAGGCCCGGAGGTGAGGCCGGGGTGATGTGCCGGCACATTGTACGAGGGTGTATCGGCGGTGCGGCGTCTCCCATGTGATGCCCTGGGGGAAGTACCAGCGGTAGCGTTGTGAGGGCGGCTAAATCATCCCCATGAAAGTTGTGGAGGATAGTCCGGTCCGACAACGTTTTGCAGGACTTTGGCTATAGTTGCAAGAGCGGGTACCACAGACCGTTGGATTTTCACGCATTCAGGAGGAGGGCTCTGTGGAACGTACAAGGCTAGGCCGGTTGACCAGGACGATTCCGGCAGCAATGAAGAGACCACCAACGGCGACCGCGCGGGTCAGCGGTTCCCCTAGCATCAGCCAGCCTGACAGCACGCCAAAAAATGGGGCCAAAAATAGATAGGCGCTGGTTTTGGCGGCATCCCCATGTTGTAAAAGCCAAAACCAGAGGGTGAATTGGACGATGGAGGCCATGATAGCGAGCCAGAGGACCACCGCTGCGGACGTCCAGGTCACAATAAAGGTAGGGTGTTCCAAAAGTGTGGATAGCCCCAACAACAGAATTCCGCCGATAAGCATTTGATAGGCGGTCAACGTCCAGGTATCGAATGTGGGTCCCCAGCGCTTGATGAGGACCGTCGCAACCGACCAAGATACTGCCCCAAGGAGCCCCAGAATCGTACCGAAACGGAGGTCCAGGTGGAAGCCCAGGGTGACGACGATGCCCAAAAATCCCAAGGCCACGCCAACCCATTGGATGAGACGATAACGGGCACCTAAGAAAATCGTGGCGAGCACTACCACCATGAGGGGATTGGTAAAGGTAAGGATGGACGATTCTCCCGCGGTGATGGTTCGGAGACTCACGAAAATCGCCCCCATGACTCCCGTGGTCTGGAAGAGGCCCACCAGGGCGACCTGCACCCATTGGCGGACGGTGCGCGGTCGCGGCCGTCGCCACACTGCCACGGCCATAAGCAGGCCAGCCAGCGTGAAGCGGATGCCGACCAACAGCAAGGGAGACACATCATGAAGCCCGATCTTACCGACCGAGAAGGAACTGCCCATAAGCACGGTCGTTGCAAGGATGCCCCCAAAGTAACTGATTCTCGTCATTGCGCACGCCCCACGGTCCAGAACGGGTGAGCGAGGCTCTTCACCAAGATCCACCAGATGGCGAGGGTCACACCGATCAAGAGAGCGGTCGCGAGCGCGGCGAGACCCCATCCCGGCGTGAGGCGGGAATAGATCAGCGCACTATTGGCCATGGCGGCCATGGGAAAGCTGAGGGCCCACCAACTTGGCCCAAACGGGAGTCCCCGTCGCGCCAGATGAGGCACCAGACCCAAGAACAGAAAGAGGCCAAAGTAAAATAACGTGGCCGCAAAGTCATCGGGTCTCGGGCCAGCGAGCCCCGTTTCGTAGCCTAAAAACGCCACCGGGAATGGGGCAAAGAGTATCGCTAAGGAGGGCACGAGAGGAGGCGCGACGGGCCCTCGGACGACATGGCGGCCGATAATCAGGACGATTAGAATGAGGGCCCAAACCGCCCCAATGGCAAACCCCAGCCGGTCGATCTGGGGAATGGCACCCCAGGGGAGACCCGCACTGGTCACGGGAATGTCCAAGACACCAACCCCGGGAATGATCCAAGCGGGGGTGGCATGGTCTAAGGATCGGGCTTGCGCAAAGAATCCGGTGACCGACCAGTAGGCCATCGCCAATGTTAAAAGGGTGCCGATGATCCAGAGCGTCTCCGACATCCCCAAGCCCAATGGGCGGAGGACCACGCTAATCAAGAGCACGGCGATAGGAAACGTGCCAAAAAAGTTCCCCGATACCGGATGGCGAAATTCGTCCACGACCTGGGGCCAGTAACGCCAGCATTTGAAGGTGTAAGCCACCAGCAGAACGATAAAATCTAGGACCGCCAGCAGGGCTACGATGGTGGCTATCCACTTCGGTGCACCAAAGTTTACGTGCGCAAGACGCCAGCCCAATGTCAACCCGGATAGCCCCATGACCGAGCCAAAGAGACTGACCGGGAGCGACGGCAACATGCCAGCCCGCGTCATCGACAAACTTTCCCCGGTGTGACCTGGCTTTGAATGAGAGTCACGGCGGCGTTCCCCGCCGCGATCGGAGCCTCCGGTTGACCCATGAGGGCACCGATAATCGCGCCATCCATCAGGATGAGGATTTGTTCAATTAATGATTCGTGGGGAATCGCCCCATCCGCAGCGATGAGCTCACGGATCAGGCGGCGAAGATACCCGCGGTGCGCCCGTACGACCTCCATGCCAGGATGGGTGGCATCGGCTAATTCCACGGCCGCATTGATTAAGGGACATCCTCGCTGAGCGTTCTCACGAAGCCATTCCTGCAAGATGGCAAAAAAACCGGCCACGGCCGATCCCGGCTCCGGCTGCCCATGGTCCAACCGTTCCCGAAACCACTGCCGCCACCGCCGATGCGATTCCTCCAAAAACGCGACCACAAGTCCATCTTTGGACCCATAACAGTGGTAAAGTGTCATCTTCGCAACGTTGGCATCGTGGACTATCCGGTCGACGCCCACGTGGGCGATGCCCTGCTCATAAAATAGCTGGCAGGCGGTATCCAATAGGCGTTGCTGCACTGGGTTCACCAGGGTCCCTCCTCGCTGAGCCTTTGACACTGATATAAACAGACCGGTCGGTCTATTGCAACCCCAGGGGCTAACGCCGAGCCGCATCCTGTACGTTGTCAATGAGGGAACTAAAGCCGCTCGCCAGGAAAACTTCTTCCGCCACTCTTGGTGGTCGTCGCCGATGTCCGGCCAGCGCGAAGGGTTTGCTTCCGCCCCGGCGAATGGTCGGCCGAATGTTAACGCGGGGATCTAGGGAATGGCTCCAAAGTAAAACCATACGCGCTAACCTAAGGTGCTTGGCCTAATGGCCGTTGTTGTTTACGTGGCCCCTCAGGGAGCGCCTTAGTCCAAAGCCGAACGCTCGGCTCCCAGTCAGGGAGACGCACGAGACCAGTCTCCTCTATAGCCGTGATTCCGAGCGTCCTTGCGGACTTTTCGGCGCGCCTTGAAGCCGCTGGAGACTTCCGGATGGCGACGATCCGCACCTTTTGGCATGGGCGGTCTTTCGCGCCGGGGATTTGTACCCACCATTCGCCCAGCGAGGCATCCAGCGCCGACCACGGCGTACCGTGCAATGTTTCCGCATTGCAGCCGAAGTCTCAAGAATTTCGTGGCCATATTGTTGCGCCACGGCCACGCATGGGTTAAATAGTACAAAATCGCATCATGTTTGCCAAAAAGGCCTCATTTAAGAGTGCGACCACAGGCTGGTCAGCCATGAATTTCCTCCACCCCTTTCGGGGCTAGTGTGCTCGCTTTTTAGGGGACTTATTAGGGTGGGATTGAAGGGTTGGGGGTGGGACGCCGGTGTGACGGCTCAATTAAAAGCCGCATGTCGGTCACAATCAAGACAATCCCTGTCCTTTCGAGGGGATTGTCCTTGGCAGGCGAATTACCTGGACCGATGTGGGACCACGGCCTCTCTCGCCCGGGCCGGCCCACCCCAGGTATCAGACCGGCACGCGGGGCGAGACGGCCAATGGCGGGGACGTCGGTGTTAGACGCCTAATAAAGCCAGGACCGCCACCACCAGCGTGATCCCCGCGATCACAAAAGTGGCTGTGGACGTACGCCAGCGACTCGCGAGTCTGAGTACGCCGCTAATGGCGACAAAGGACACAACGCTTGCCACGGCGACCATGAGGATGGTCGTGGTTAGCCCCAGCTGCGCCACAGCCGCCGTTCCACCGTGACCGATTAGAAGTGGCACGAGCCCGGCGCCGACGAGCGCTAGCACGTCCAACATAAATGAAAAGCGAATGGCGTCGCGGGCGTCAAAGCCATTCCACAATAGCGGGGTAATGGTCATGCCACTCCGGCTGATTCCGGGAAGCCCGGCAAGTCCCTGCATGGCGCCCGTGACAATCGCAGCGCCCACTCCCGGAATCCGCCCGGTGTCATCGGTAGGGGCTTCGGAGGCCATGGCGCTCTCTTGGCTGCGGGCGACCATTTTTTCTTTGTTGCGTACCACAAAAGCGGTGAAAAGTAGAAGAATACCAATCACGACCATTGCGGCCGAGCCACCAATAGCGCTGAAGGTGTGGCGCACAATAATATAGGCCGGCATGCCGGTGGCTCCAGTCGCGAGCGTGGCAATAAAAAGAAAGCGGAGTAAGCGCGAGTAATAGTCCTGACTAAGAGGGTGGCGTAAAGCCTTGATGGTCTTTACGACCTCCACCCGAAAATAATAGAGCGCGGCAAAAAAAGATCCGAAGTTGGCGATAAGGCCGAGGTCGTAGGCGTTTTGCACCTTAATCCCGATGACGGTGAAATAGATGGTAATCATGGTTTTGCTGCTGACTGGTAGCCATTCGACAATTCCTTGAATGATGCCAGCAATAAGGGCAGGTATCAGAAAATGATGGGTCAATGTATACACTCCTTGAGTGGACTCAGAATGGACGGGTGATGTTTCCCCATACCTATAACGATTAAGTGGGCAACTCTTGTACAACGCGACACAAATTATCTTTGCCAGGGTTCTTAGCCACCGAATAGGATGCGATCAGGGTGCCCGCGCCGGTACCCGCGACAATGGCGGCCACCACGAAGAAAGAGGATGCGGACCTCCACCACCGTTGGCCGGTGCTCGGGCCAGTAATTCCAGCCAGAAAAAGGCCCGTGAAGGCCGATAGCCGCCTATAAAGCCTCGATGGAGGGCTGACTGGCTTATGTGTGGGGGCTCCCCAGACTTGTCACGGATTCAGTGTTTTGTTAAAAGATAGCACATATGGGGAGGAAACCCGTGCCGTCCTCGGCCTCGAGATCATTCCTTATTTCCAAGGGCCTCGCTACAACGATGGCTTTCGCCCAATACCCGAGGTGCCGGACCCGTCGTATATTGCGCGCCCGTTGGTGATTACCCTTGGTCGGTCCCGCCAGTTGTTGAGTCGGACTGGTCGAGCGGGGCAAGATAGTCATCCACCCTCATGCGCAAGAGCCGCATGCGGGAAACCCATGCGTGCGGGTAGAACAAGGCAGGGTCCAAGAAATCGGCCAGGCGCGGGGGGGCCGCTCCCAAAAGCGTACCGGGCGGCAAATAGTCGGGCAGATCCGTGGTATCGTGGGCGTCCCAGAGAAGCACCGGCATCGTTTGTACGCCCTGTGCCAGCAGGCCCACGGCGCGATGGGTACCATCTTTAAGGTAATAGCGATCGTGATAGCGCACGACCTGTGAGAAGACTGCCGTGCGCCCGAAGCGGAATGTCGCGGTCAGCGTCTCTGGGGCGAAGGTAGCCTCAACAATCCCGAGGTTTAGGTCCCTAGTTCCAATTGTTACCGACACGGATCCGTGATCATCTGGCGTGACACCGCCCCAGTAATCCACCGTGCCCGGTTGGGACGGTACGCAAAGTTCGAGGCATGCCGAAAAATCGGGAACGGCCGGACGAACTCGCTCAATTGCATACCCAAAATGAACATGGGGCTGTACGGGAATAAGGGGGGCAATGGTGATGAGTGCCAACGTGGGGGTGATTCCTGAAAACAGCCGTTGAAAGAGCGGTCTTGCTTTCACAGCTTCCCAATGGGACTGACTCTCCGGTGGTGGGGGAGTCACCTCCGGGGCCAGCAGGGATCCGCGGACTCGGCGGGCCTCACGCGCCGCCTGATCTCGCGCGAGAATTACGTCCGGGTCGACCGGTTCGCGAGTCTGACGAACCAGGAATTTGATCGCATCCTCCGGCTGCCCTAATCCCAATAGTAATCGACCTTCCATGGGGTGCTCCTTTCCACCGGGTGTCCGAGCCCGGGTATGTTGGGGGGAGCCGACATCTCCCGATGGGGCTCTCCCAAGGTTGCCGCACTGCCTAAATATCGGAGACTGCGCGAATTTGCCGGATGGGGAAGTACACGAGTCGTGCCGAGCAGCCTCCGTTGGAGCTTGTCGAGGCCAAAGAGATATAGCAGGATTCGACGTTGGCCAATTTTCCTGTCCAGTGGGTACTATTCGTGTGGATCCTTACCGTGTTGCCGGTCAGATGCACCAAGAGGCGCCAAAACCCGCTTTCTCCGCGGTTTTCATAGCCGCGGATTTCGCTAATGTCACTCACGTGATTGCCCTCCTCCTCGTTGCTCTAGGAACGTCCTAGGCGCTATATCCTATGGCTGTTGGAAATTTTTGCTACTATCGCCTTCGGGAAATCGCCAGCGAATGACCGGGGGCGGACCAGTATCGATCGCAGGCGCCACTTCCGGGGGTGATGAGGGCGGATTCTGCGCTGGCGGAGGGGTTGTCGACTGAGCCATGGGCGCGTCGTCCGGTTGAACCTCAGGGTCGCTCGGAATCTCCTCGGGACCTTCGGGACCTTCGGGGGATAAGAGTGTTTTTTGACTTTGGTCGACAAGCACAAGCACGGATAGTCCTGGATGGGGAGTCAGGGAAAGGCATACTGGCGTTTTCGCATTGAGCATCGTCCCGCCCGTCACCAGGATTTCTCGGTCGGGGGCGGCTTCAATGCGTAAAACCCCTTCTCCGCGCAAGCATAGCAGGCGAACCTCCCCGCTTGAGGGGAGCACGAAAGTGGAGGGGGCCTCGGCCTGATAAAGCCTAAGGGATCCCCACACGGGTCGCGTTAGAAGACCAGGAGCACGCGCCTCCCACCCGGTCTCCTGGATATTTGTTAGCACCATATCCATCGGTCATTTGTCCTCACTTTCTATGGGTCAGCCACGGACGCGTTATGCGTGAATCCCGGATCATGGACGGGCACGACCTTCGTTCGGTACTCACGCATCCCTGGGGCAGGTGCCGCGGGACTAAGTATAGTGTCGCGACGGGGGACAGCCTGCTGCCCGAAAACTGACCGGGCGAATCAAGGCGCTCCCTACCATTCACTGGCAAAATATGATGAGTTTGGTTGAAAAGTTCCCGGTACGCATATGGGCCAAGCGCAAGTGTCTCCGGTCGTTGGCCGGGGTACATTTAGGGTTTTGGCTTAAGGCCTTCGGATGCACGTGGGCCCGCATCCGACGCTTCACCCGGTCCCGTTTTGACTGTGCGGGTGGCACCGGAGGAGGACCCAGTGTAGGCGGACCTGGTTCTTTGACCTAAGGACACCGTCGCTTTTCCTCGGCATGGTGTTGATATTTTTTGCATAGAGATTAGAATGATTGTTAGAAAATAACTAAGCTTAGATAGGGAAGGGGATTATTTATGCCAAAGTTGCTGAACTCCAAGACGCACCAAAATCTTAAAGAAGCCTTCGCGGGTGAGTCGCAAGCCAACCGGCGCTATCTGTACTTCGCACAAAAAGCCGATGTGGAAGGTCGACCAGAGGTTTCCGGCTTGTTCCGGGATGTCGCCGAGGGCGAAACCGGCCACGCGTTCGGACACTTTGAGTTTTTGGAAGAGGTGGGCGACCCAGTAACCGGGGTGCCGGTCGGGACGACGGAAGAGAACCTCAAGAGCGCCATCGAAGGCGAAACATACGAATACACGCAGATGTATCCGGGATTTGCTAAGACCGCTCGCGATGAAGGATTTGACGAGATCGCGGAGTGGTTTGAGACGCTGGCGAGGGCCGAGAAGAGCCACGCGGGGCGGTTTACCAAGGGACTGGAGAACTTAGAGGATTAGCGGTGGGAGCGGGGGCGAAAGCCCCCGCCCCTTCTGAAAGGGGAGCCACATGGAATACAATCCGCATCGCGAGCAATATTGGGACGAAACGGCCCTCGCCCAAGACATGCAGCAGGCATTCGATATCTGTAATGGCTGCCGGCTGTGCTATAATCTCTGCCCGTCTTTTCCGGCGCTGTTTCAAATCGTGGAAGGGTATGACGACGACGCCAGTCGTGTCAATCAGGAGGACATGGACCGGGTGGCGGATCTCTGCTTTCAGTGCAAACTCTGCTACATGAAGTGCCCCTACATTCCACCGCATCGCTTTGACTTGGACTTTCCCCGGTTGATGCTGCGATCCAGGGCCATCCGTGCGAAAAAGCATGGCATTGGGCGCGCCGACCGGTTTTTAGGCAATCCCGAGAAGGTGGGGCGGATGGGCCAATGGGCTCCCGGCCTCGCCAACTGGTCGGTTAAGAATGCCGGCCTCCGTCGGGTGATGGAGCGGATTTATGGGATTGACCATCGCCGCCACTTGCCACGTTTTGCGGCGGTGCGTTTTTCGGATTGGGTGAAGCGCCATGCCAGGAGCCCCATGCCTCCGCTGGAGGACGTGGACGTGGTCCTCTTTTCCACTTGCACGGTGGAATATCATGAGCCGGGGATTGGGCAGGCGGCACTAGAGGTGTTACGCCATAATGGTATTCGGGCCGTCGTCCCCTCGGGTCAGGTCTGCTGCGGGATGCCCGCCTTAGACGGCGGCGACATGGAGGGTGCGCTCTCGCGGGCACGGATCAACGTCGAGTTGCTCGCTCCCTATGCACGCGCTGGCAAAACGATTTTGGCCCTGCAGCCGACCTGCGCGCTGCTCTTGAAACAAGACTATCCGACCTTGGTGGACGGTGAGGATGCCCGCCTAGTGGCCGAGAAGACGCGCGACCTCACCGAGTACCTGGCTGGCTTGATGCGGCGGGGAAAACTGAAAAAAGAGTTTCGCGAGAGCCCGGGGGCGGTCACCTATCACCTCTCCTGCCATACCAAGGCGCAGGGTCTCAAGCGGGCTGGGAAGGACTTGTTGCAAGCGATTGACGGATGCGAAGTTGACGTGGTGGAGCGGTGCG
>DAHWKG010000061.1:0-2037 GCA_027343765.1 Sulfobacillus sp. | reverse complement strand
GGGCTTTTTCGTCGGCCAGTGTGACTTTGGCCACCTTCACCCCGTCGACCTGCTTCAGGGCCTGGGTGACACTGTTGACGCAGTTGTCGCAGGTCATTCCCTTAACTGAGAACTCTGTTCGTTCCAATCCTTATACCTCCTTCACGGAAAATTTCAAGAGCAACGAGTTTGTGACCACCGTGACCGAGCTGAAGGCCATTGCCGCTCCCGCGATCATCGGCGACAACACGCCGAACGCGGCCAAGGGAATCATTAACACGTTGTAAAACAGCGCCCAGAAGAGGTTCTGTCGTATCTTGGCAAGGGTCTTTTGACCGATCGTCAAGGCTTGAAGAACCGCACCCACTTCTGAGCGCATAAGCGTCACTTCGGCCGTTTCCGTGGCTACATCGCTCCCGCTCGCGACCGCCATCCCGACGGATGCGCGGGCCAATGCGGGAGCGTCGTTAATGCCATCTCCAACCATCGCTATATACTTTCCGATCTCTTCCTTTTCGGCCACAAACGTAGCCTTATCTTTTGGGGAGAGTTCCGCATGGACCTCTGAAATGCCCACCTCTTCGGCCACCCGCACGGCGGTCGGCTGGCGATCTCCGGTGAGCATCACCGTCTCAACGCCTCGCTGACGCAGCGCCGCCACCGCCTCACGCGCATCCGCGCGAATCCGGTCAGCAATGACGAGCGCACCGATGACCCGCTCGTTTTCGGCCACCCACACCACAGTGCGACCGGCCTCAGCCTCCGAGTCTAATGATGTAGCCAATGACCTCGGCAAATCAACCCCGTAATTGGCCATCAATTTTGCGTTACCTAAGAGAACCTGCTGACCATCAAGAAATCCGGCCATGCCCAGGCCTTCTTCGGTGTACACATCTTCCACCGGCAAGGCCCGGGTAGATTCCCCAGCCTTCAGGACGGCCCGCGCTAGGGGATGGGCCGAACTCGCCTCTAAACCCTTGGCCATTCCCAAAACGTCATCCGTTTCGGCATCTCCATTCGTGACAACACGTTCCACTTCCGGATGCCCTTCGGTAATGGTGCCGGTTTTGTCCAGCGCCACCACGTTGACTTTCGCCACCCGTTCGAGCGCCTCGCCATTCCGGAACAGCACCCCCCGCCTGGCCCCGATGCCGCTTCCCACCATTACCGCCGTTGGGGTGGCTAACCCCAACGAGCACGGGCAAGCCACGACCAAAACCGCCACGGCGCGTAGAAGAGCGGCGCGGTAGTCTCCCGTGACCAATCCCGTCCCCACAAAGGTCACCAACGCAATCCCTAAGACGATAGGGACAAACACATTGGCAACGCGATCGGCAAACTGCTGAATCGGGGCCTTGGCCGCTTGCGCCTCCTCGACAGCCTCAACAATATGAGCGAGCACGGTGTCTTTGCCGACGCGAATAGTTTCCATTTGAAAAGCCCGGTCTCCGCGGTGCACGGTCCCCGCCGCCACCTCTGCTCCCACCGACTTGGTTTGCCACTCCGGCTCACCGGTGAGCATCGATTCATCCAAGAGCCCTTGTCCGCTCACGACCCGCCCATCGACGGGGATGCGATCCCCGGTACGAATTTCGAGCCGCTGGCCCACCGTCACCGACTCCACTGGCACTTCCACCATTTCACCCTCGGCGGTCACCAATCGGGTGGTCTTGGGTCGAAGTGCCAGGAGCTCTCGAATGGCTTCCGAGGTTTTGCCCTTGGCCACCGCCTCCAAGTATTTTCCCACCAGGATCAAAGTAATGACCGTGGCAGAGGTGTCAAAGTAGAGCGGCGCATGGGCCAATACCCCGTAGACTGATACCGTCCAGGCGGCGAGAGTGCCAGTGGCGACCAGCACATCCATGTTGGCGTTTCCATGCCGAACATTGAGCCATGCCCGCTTCGTGAAAGAATATCCGGGGCCCCACTGGACAATCGTCGCCGCTGCCAACTCAATCCACGGATTGGTCCACCATCGGGGCCCGACCCCAACAAATATTTTGACCATGGCCGCCCAAAGCGGGAGGGGGAATAAAATGGAAACCGCCAAGCGGACCT
>DAHWKG010000051.1:0-3409 GCA_027343765.1 Sulfobacillus sp. | reverse complement strand
GCGAGCGTTCCACGAAATACTGGAGCCAATGGTTAAAGGCCCATGCCGAAGTGCGATCGCTCGAAATGTTCCGCGAAGTCGTACGGCGTGATACCCAGGCGGTGGCCGAGGCGTAGGGGAACCCGAGCCGCTGGTCCGGCCCAGATAGGAACCGAGCCCCCGCGCTGCGGGGGCTTTTTTATGGGCATCTTGCCCACTCTCTGACCAAGGTGACCAAGGCCAGGACCATGTAGCCTATACCCGCAAGAGGAGGAATGGTATGTCGTTGGATCTAGCTTGGATTCCCACCGTAACTATTATTCCTGACCCGGACGGTTTGGTCGCCGCGCTCCAATGGGTCGACGAAGAGTCTGGATTGACCGGTAGTTGGTCGGTTGGGCCAGCGGAGACCGTGGATCCACTCTTATCCGCCGTACTGGCGTTTCAGCGGTCAAACGGGTGGATGTGGTATTGGCTCCATCGGGAACCGCATACCCCTCGGATCGTCATTCCTCCGCTTCCCAGCCCGGTTCAGACAGCGATTCAAACATGGGCCACGGCGCAAGCCTGGACGCTCGAAATCGCTTCGTTAAATGGCACTTAGTACCGACACGAGGAGGTACCTGATGGATATTGTGCTGATTGATCGCAAGGCAGCACTCACACGGGCTTGGGCTCAGGCCTTTCGGGGCACGCCGATACGGGTTGCCCAAGAGGATTTTGTGGCCGGCAGTGTTGGGGGCGCCTGGGTTTCTCCCGCCAATCCCTTTGGCTGAATAGACGGCGGATTGGATTGACCCATCCGGCTGGCCTACGAGGCGGCTGCCATACGCCAACAAGCTGGTGGCGCATTACCTGTGGGCCGAGCTCTGGTGATTCCGACCCCCGGAACCCACTTCGTGGTGGCTCCAACCATGCGGACGCCGCGATCAGTATACATCTTCAACGGCAGATTCTTGGAACAATCGGGAACATCCCGGAGCCGAACCCTAGGCACCGGGTATTTTTGTTGTTGGCGAGAGCGAGAGGAGGTGAGATGACAGGTGACGAACACGACTAGCCCAGTGACGATGAAAACACACCAACAACCCAAGTGGCTCTGTTTCTGCGGGGCCAAGGCGCGGAGCGTGCTGATGGGCACCGCGTACCGGTATTGCGAAAGCCACGCAGACGCTACGCTTTGGTTCTACGCGCGGTGGATTCGCCAGGGTGGGATGCCTCGGATCGCCTACGCCTACGAGTGACGTCAGGTGCAAAGCGGCATCACCCTGCCGTTTGGCGGTGTTTTTCGGCCCAACGTGACATCATCTTCGCAAGCACAACCGGGGACTGATGTCACAAATGCGCCAAAAAG
This sequence comes from Sulfobacillus sp., assembly GCA_027343765.1. Classification (GTDB taxonomy): domain Bacteria; phylum Bacillota; class Sulfobacillia; order Sulfobacillales; family Sulfobacillaceae; genus Sulfobacillus_B. The sequence continues at coordinate 2,076 of DAHWKG010000051.1, read as the reverse complement.
ATAGTGCAAGGTAAGAATCACGCGGGTTTGAGCGTGACATCATACAGCTTCCCGGGGGAGGGTACAGAATGGCACAGAGTGGTGTGATTCGCTGGTACTACAACGACATGCCGGAGTTTTCGATCGAAGATATTATGGGCCTAACACGACGACAAAAGGTGCTCAGCGAACAGGATATGCAAATTTTAGAAGGATTGCTTCGGTATAACTTTTTCACGACCGAACAAGTGAGTCGCCTCTGGCTCATATCCTTGCGTATGGCCGAAAAACGCATGGCTCGGCTTTATCAATGGGGATTGGTGGATCGCGGCTCGATTCCAGCCTCCCACGGTGGTCGCCCACATTGGGCATACGCCTTATCGGCACGCGGTTTTGACGTATTGGTACGGACCGATCACACGTTGGCTCGTGAATGGACCGAGGATTGGCGGCCAAAAAGTGAAACGGGAAGCCAACGCGTCTCCACTCTACATGAACTCGGATTGAATGACGTATGTATTGCGATTTGCGAAACAGCAAAGGCTTTAGGGCGTCCAGTGGTGGATTGGGAAGGCTCGCGCGAAGCTGGTCAAAAGTTTGTAGCCAACAAAGTGACGCACGAGTGGCAACGCATTGATCCCGACGCCGTAATTCTGCTCGACCAGTCGCAGCCGCTCATGATTGAGTACGAACGGAGTGGGCGCGATACGAAATTTCACAAGAAGTTACGGGCCATGCGGTCCTATTTAGTAGGTCGTCAATGGCAAACCCGTTATCCACGCGAGCCGTGGGTGGTGTACGCCATTCCGGCCGGAACCGGTACACAAGGCGTGGTGGGTGGAAGTTTCGGGGGGATGGCACTGCGGGCAGAACTGTCCGGGGCCCGCAATTATCTCCTCTTGGATGAGGATTCCTGGGTGAACGGAACATGGACCGCGATGACCGGAGACGGCACGTTGGTGAATTTTTGGGATACGGTATCCTCCTCATCGAAAGCGGGAAAAGCTCGATAAGCCAATGACTACCGCATAACACGAGACGCCCACCCCTTATCGACTGGTGGACGTCGTTCGTTAATGGCGTGATTACGAGCTAGTTTGAGGTGGTTAGCGCGCCGCAACTTAGTGCATGGCGGTTCGCTAAACCATAACTTGTGACAATAGTTGTGCGTTTACTTCGGAGCAAAAAACCGCTAGAGCCCTAGAGCCATATAGTGAACAGGGATCGCCTAAAGTCGTCACACGTCTATAGGAGGGGTATTGCATCAGGGGAGGGGGGTTAACGATTCTCCGGAAGGCTTTTCGTCCGATTGAAGAAGCGCTAGGTTCTGTTGTTATGTCTATTTGATTGGTGTCGGATCGAAGATGTCTTGGTACCCGCTATGGTGATTGATTGATCGTTGGGGGACATTATCGTAGACGGATTGCGTTCACATGGTAGTCGGCCATCCCGGTTTGGAAGAAGGGTTTTCTTTAGTCCGCCCGTGCGATAGATTCCTACGGTACCACGGCCTCTGGCCGTGGTGTATCACGCAAGGTTATTCCTCGCGCACGGTGCCTCATCTGCGACGTTGGTGGAAACGCGGCCGTATCGACACTTTTTCGTGCTCACGATGGGCTAGAGGACGATCTGCTTCGTAATGCTCTCGCCATCGTGCCACCGCCTCTGGCGGCGGCATGTCGCTCTCATCTTTCTCCAATAGGAAGTGAGGTGAGAGCAATGCTGGTGTTTTCCACCCGACGAGCCACGCCATGGGCCATTAGTCGCCATGCTTATCTTCGAGCCTGCGAGCGAGCCATTACACATCAAGAAATCCGAGAGACCTTGGCCCACCCTCGATGGACCTGTGATTCCCAACACGATGGATCGACGGCGCGGGTACTCCATGGTGAGCACGGCGTTACCGCCGTCGTCGATATCGTACAGCGCCAAGTCATTACCGTGCACCGAGCGGCCTATGCGTTCTAACGGCCTACGGAAGCCAAATAAGAGAGTGACTAACCCATAAAGCGAAAGGGAGTGTCCATGATGCAATGCGTTGCCTGTCGTAGCGAACGGGTCGCGGCGGCTTCAACGATTCGCCACTTGATCCACCCC
>DAHWKG010000047.1:0-10840 GCA_027343765.1 Sulfobacillus sp. | reverse complement strand
CGTAGTTGGTAAGCAAAATATGGGGCGGGTTATCCAGGATGCTCTGTCGTTCATCTCCCCGGACATCGCCGGTATACCGTTCCACCCGTACAGGGTCGGGCTCACGCTCGAGGAGCGTCTTTAGGGTGTCATGTTGGCTATTAATAAGCGCATTCATGGGATACACGATAATCGCCCGGATGCCCGGGGGCTGCGCCCCGTGGCGGACAATGGCATCGTAGACCGGCACCAAGTAGGTGAGGCTCTTCCCGGATCCGGTGCCCGTGGTCACCACATATGAGCGTCCCGTCTGGGCCTGCTGAAGGGCCTCATACTGATGCTGATAAAGCCGCAAGGGCGCATCATCTGGGCTGCGGAAAAACCGCGCGGTCTCCGGACGCAATACCCCGGTCTCGGCCAACTCTTGGAGGGTAGGGCCAGGGGCATAGGCTGGATTCAACTGCAATAGCGCATCGGGCCACAACACGCCGGACGCCAATTGCTCCTCCACAAAGGCGGCCAGCCGGTCGTCCCGAATCCGCACGAAGCTTTTCACATAGCGGGCGTACTGGTCGACAACCGCCTCGCGTAATCCAAAGGCATCCATGTATCTTCGCCTCTTTCTTTAATCTATTAAGCCGAGTCATCTTAGCCCGCAGGTGATGCTACCGGACGGTCCCGAAAATCTTGTACCAAAGCGTCATAGGCATCGAGAACCAGTCGGCGGGTCCGAAATTCGCCGTATTCCCGCAGTTCGCTGTCCCTCAGACCTCGAAATGTCTGTCCAGGAAAGTCTGGACCCATCACTTCCTGCGGATCCAAGATATACCGGAGCTCATCCCGCGTCAGACCGTATAGGTGAGCATAATATGCATCCAACTCAGCGCGGATCCGAGCTCGACCGTCTGGGTCCCACCGAAACGGTTCACCCACAAAGCCTAAATCTTTGGCAAAACCCGCTAGGCTCTTGGAGGTGTAGCTCAATTGCAAGACGCGATCGGTGATATAAGACAGATCAGGCGCGTTGTATCTTTGGGGCGGAAAGACCGGTAACTGCTCAAGAATGAAAAATCCCAAGGAGTTACCGCCGACTTTTTGTCGGGCTAAGTAATCCAACACCAACGAATTCAGGTTGGCCAACAAGGCAACACGATAATGACTTTTTAACGAACTGAACAATAGAGGCACCTTGTGACCCACAGCCACTCGGGGCAGCACCATGCAAATAACAGTTCGGGTGTTAGTGGTACTAGTGACGTCCTTGAACCCGATTAGCCAGTCATTTCGGTACCCGTCTAGTCGCGCTTCGACTTCAGTTTTGTCGACCCACCATAGCGGGCGGGGCTCGTAGACTGGATCAACATATTGATTTAGCGTGGTCGGTACCGGTTGGTTCTGGCGAATGCGATTCTGCTCTCGAAAAACCACGCTAGCTGCTCGATGGTCGTACATCCCGACCATTTTACCCTCATAGAGTGGCAGCCGTCCCGGGCCCGGCTCCGAGTAAAACAGGCTGCTGTCGCTGGACATATTGAAGAGGCCCTGCCGGAAGTGAACTCCCCACGGATTCTTTCCCGTTTGTCGGTCCACGAACACCGGAACGCGTCCGTATATCTTGAAGGTTAGCTGGGCATCAAAGGTCGTTCGAAACACGGGACAAGTCCCCGTGTTTGGGTTAACTCTGAGCAGGTCGCCAGGAGCCATGGGAAAAGTCCGCGCCGCGTCTTGAGTCTGGGATGCCCGAGTAAGAAAGAACCCAAACCGGGCCCGCGCGACGGACCGCCGACTTAGCGTTAGCAAACTAAACTTGTAACGCGAGTCCACCGCGGGAAACAGGCCCTCCCGATTTTCGAAATCGTATAGGGACAGCAGGTTCTGTTGCTCAACAATCGTCCTAAAGAAGTGCCGGTATGTGTAATCTGTGGCGATCCCAGTCGGGACCACGAGACCTGTCACACCCGATGGCTTAAGAAGGCTTCGTGCCATTTCAGCAAACAGTGCAAACGTATTTTGTTGTCCTACACTTGTTAGTGGAAAGCGGCCGCCGTATTTGGTGAAGTTGTTCATTCCCTCGACCTGTTCCTGAGCACGTACGTATTGGTGGTAGAGTTCTGGTCTGTTAACGACAAGTTGCGCAATCAGCGTCTTACGAGCGACCTGATTGGGAGCCGCAGCAATGGCGGGATCACTCGCTTTGAAGAACTCCTCGTCGCTGAAGACCTGTTTTTCCCACGGCGGATTGCCCAACACCACGTCAAAGCCTCCCGCCTGAAAGACGGAAGGAAACTCGACCGGCCAATGAAACACGCGTTGTTGTCCCGCAAGGTCATCCGCATACGCCTGAATGCGAGCCGGAATCGGCGTCCCTTGATGCGCGTCCCAGAGGTGACGGGTGGTGGGCACCGCCCCATGGCGGTCCGGGATGAGACGCGCAAAAAACGGAGCCACCCAAAGATTCGCCTGTTGCCAGGCACGGTGCCATGGCGTGCCCGGTTCATGCCATGCGGCATAGGCCCGCTTTTTGGCCTGCACTTGGTCCGGATCGTCCGTCACTAAGGCATCCATCCTGTCGAATGCCTCAACCATCGCCTCCCATTGGTCCCCTGTGGCTGGTGCCCCAAACAAGTCATCCCAGCGTTGCTGCCCCCGCTGCTCCGCCGCATTCTCCCGTTTCAGGGCTTGCGCCACCGCTTTGGCATCCCCCGTTTTTACCCTATACGCGTCCCCGGGGATTCCAGGCTGAACCATGTCGCGGAATTCGTCGTGGTAGAACGCCCCCACCAGGCTGTCTCCGCAACGGATGCGATGATCCAGGAAAGACAAAGGCCGTCCGCGGTGATGCCCTTCGATCCACAGTGCCACTTTGCACAGGTCCACCGCGAGGGGGTTCTTGTCGACCCCATAAAGACAATGCTCGATCACATCGCGTAAGGCGGCCTGATAGGCTTCCGCGCCGGGTTCGGCCTCCGCCGTGCGGACCTGGGCCAGCTGCCGCGCCACACGTCGTGCCGCCGCCAGAAGAAAGTGGCCGGATCCGCAGGCCGGGTCGCAAATCGTAAGACTCAGCAATGCCGCCTCTTCGCGCCCGGGAGACGCGTCACGCAATCGCTCCGCTAATACGGGTTCCAAGGCCGACTGAATGAGCGCCTGCACAAGCTCCGGTTGCGTATAATACGACCCCGTCGACTTGCGATCCGAGCCGCTGACGAGCGTAAACCGCCAAGCGTCCGGCTGATCCGCCGGCTCAATCCACGGTGTAAAGTCGAGGAGACTTTCATAGACGCTGCCCAGTTCTTCCACGTCCAACCCAGCATAGTTCACTCGGCGCCGCACATGGTCATCGGTGAAGCCGGTCAGCGGCCGCAACGCCTCCAGCAAGGTTCGATTTCTGAGCGCTGTGTCCGTCAGATGCGGGAGGGCATCCGGGCCAAAGAGTTCGCCGTTCAGGGCGGGCACCGGCAGAGGCCCCGGCGCGGAATGGTGAGCAAACAGGTCGAAGGTCTCCAGAAGCCCATACCAGAGGTCGTCCATCCCCTCCGCCAGGCGCCCGGGGGCCACGTCCGCTAAGTGCCGCAACCGCTCAATGCTATACACCGCCCCGTAAATGGCGGCCGTCTCTTCGTCGCCCGGCGGCAATAACATCTGGCGCTCTTCCGCTACCATCAGAAAGAGCAGGCGGTAGATGAGTCGCAACAGCTCTTGATAGTAGCCCTCCACGGTCAAATCCCCCCGGACAATCGCCTCGCGTAAGGTGGTATTGGCCGGATGGACAAGAAATCCGGTGCCCAGCGTCTGCAGGGCGGCTTCTACCCCATCCCGCAATCGCTCCCGCAGGCGGCTGCCTTGATTCCATGCTGACTGCGTGTAGCGCTCCAGCCACGATCCCGGTCCATCCTCGGCGTGGCGCGGAAACCGGGACACGTGACAGAGGCGATAGAGCACCAGAAAATCCTCGTATTTCTCCGCCGTGAAGAGCGTCGCCAGATCCCAGGCGAGGTAAGTCGGGCGGGCCGTGCGCGTACTATTGCGTAAAATCCACAGCGTGTCCCCATTGGTGACGAGGCCCCAGAGGTGTTCGGTTTTATTCAAGTATTCCTGGACGGTCGCATATGGGCTCAAGCGCATGACCCCGGGCTGCCGACGCGTGAGGTCCGTGCCGGCCCCCACAATATGGATGGGCATTCCCTGATCATCGCCCAGCCGATGAGAGATCGCATAGGTCTGATCGTCGTCCGTGCGGGCCGCCCGTTCCTGGTAGACCAAGGTAAAGCCGAGCGTCCGGAGGAATTTCACCATCCATTCACGCGTGTCCGTCGTCGTGCTCGCCGTGGGGTTGGTCCGCTGCAGTCGTTCCAGTGCCAACCGGAAACTCGTCCAGTGAGCCCGGGCCTCACTCCACGCCGCCGTGATCTCGCTGGTCAGGGCTCCCCGGTTGAGCCCAAAGTCGTTGGCGTCTTGCCCGCCCCATTCCCCGGACACGGCCCGCGTCACCATATCCGGGGTCAACAGACCGCCTTCCGACCGAAATGTCGTCCACACCATTTTTACGCCATCCCTCCCGGCAATAAGACATAGCACCCTAACCAGTCCGGATCATAGGCGGTAACCTCGACCTGCCCCGTCCCCACGGACGCCCGCAGCGCCCGGTACGTCGCGGTCACGTGGTCCTCCCGCGCTTGTTTGATGGCGGCGGACACCGCGTCATTTGTTAACATGTCCAACCCCCATTGCACCTGCTCCTGTCGTTCTCCCACGCTCAGGTTTTGGGCCGGCTGGGCGGTGTCCGCGAGATCGCGCCAGATCGCCGCATTTGGCACCCAGTTCTCGGGATGTTCCCGCTGATAACCCGTGACCATCACTTCTTCGGCAAACGTTTCGTGCCCCCGCTCCCGCACGCGATAGCGGATGCGGGCGATCGCGATGAGCGTGCGGCGCGTGACCGCCGTCGTCAACATAGCGCCGCTGCGCGCCACGCGCGTGGGATCGGCCCCGCCCAAGGCCGTACCCAGCACCCGGTGGGACCACCCTTCGACCCAGGGATGGCTCCGGTCTAGCGTGACGGCGCCCACCGCCCCGTGCGGGTCGGTCGTCACGCCCACCCACGCGTCCCGATCGCCTGGCGGCGCGAAGGGGTCCAAATCCCGCGCTTGAATCGCCAGCCCCGTCGTGTCTTGCCGCACGGCGACACCCCACCGGGGCAATGCGCGCACCAAGAAGCGCTCGACCACCGCGGGCGAGCCCAACACCGCATCTGTTTCCTGCCAGACGGCCTCCACCGCATCCGGCGGCAGTGCATGTTGCGCAAACCGGCTCCGGCTTTCTTTCTCGCGCTCGGCCGCGCGATCCCATTCCCCATGCAGCTGGGTGATCCGGGACCGCTCGCCAAGGTCAAAGGTTAATTGTTCTTGGATCGGCGCCTCCCGGAAAAAATATTCCGTCAGCGCTTCCAAGACAGCGTCGCTCTCCACCGGGACCGGCACCGTAATCCCGAGGGACTGGTAGATGTTCCGGGCTTTGCGAATAAGCACTTGCATCACGGCGGCGTCAATGGGATTGTCGTGGCCGTACAACAAGACCGCCTGTACTTCGGCCTTCGCCTGGCCATAGCGGTCGACCCGCCCTTCCCGCTGTTCCAACCGGTTGGGATTCCACGGCAAGTCATAATGAATCACGGCATCAAAGCCCATCTGTAGATCAATGCCTTCGGACAAGCAATCGGTCGCGACCAAGACGTGGGCCGGTGTCCGGCTCAGTTCCCGCACCTTATGGGCCCGTTCTTCGTCGGGCATTTGCCCCGTCACAGCCACCACCTCGACCCCACGCTTCAGCTGGTGAAAATGCTGGCCGAGACGCTCCGCCACATAGTTCGCGGTGGCAATAAATCGACAAAAGATAATCGGCCGAGCCCCCGCTTGGACCATGGTGTCCACGAGTGGCACCAGCTTCCGTAACTTCGGGTCTGCGTCTGGGGCCAACAACGCCTCGGCCTGCTGCCGCAAGGCGGTGAGCCGACGCCGTCCCCGATCACCCGTTTCCGCCACGCCAGCGGTAATGGCCTCCTGGGGGATGGTGTCGCCCGCTCCGTCTTCTTGGGCTCCATCCAGCAACTCTCGTCGGCGGATATCATCCAGCACGTCCGCCTCCCACGTGTCGGAGACCGCCTCGGACTGTTCGCGGCGGCTGAGCGCCTCAACCGCGGCCGCAGGGCTGGACATGACACTTCTCAGCAGCGCTAATGCCGCCCAATACCGCACCCGCTGACGCGTATGGGACATCCCCGGCTCGCGCACCAAGTCGCGTGTAAACTGCCACACGTCATGGAACAGCTTTTCATAGGCCGCGCCAAGTCCGTAATCAGCCTCCCGGGTCACCCGGGTCGGGAAGACGGCCGTGTCACCCAGCCACCGTTTCACGTCGCCGCGGCGTCGCTGGACGAAGTGACGCGCGACACGAGCGCGCGTGGCGGGATCCATCGCGGCATTATCCCGTAGCTGTGGTCCGAGGGCTGGATCTAAGAGTTCCATTAAGGAGGCAAACGCCTGCTGAATCCCGCTGTGCGGGGTCGCCGTGAGGAGCACCAGATGGCGTGCAGAGTCCGCCGCGATGCGGGCCACTAAAGCGTGCCGTTGATGCTGGCCTTGCTGCCGCGTGCCATCACCGGGCTCGGCGATCCCGTGCGCCTCATCAACAATCACAAATTCCGGGCATTGGGCCAAAAACGCCTCGCGATGGCGCTCCCCTTTGATGAAGTCAATGCTAATTACTAAGTGGGGATAGTGGCGAAACACCGACGTCGTGGGCGACGGCAAGGCATCTTCGAGCTGGCGGATAGTGCTGCCGCGTACAACAACGGCCTCGATATGGAACTTGCTAGCGAGTTCCGCCTGCCACTGGTCACACAGCTGCGGGGGACATAACACCGCCGTCCGCTGGATATCCCCACGCTCCAACAGTTCTTTCGCAATCAACGCGGCTTCAATCGTTTTTCCGACCCCCACGTCATCGGCAATGAGGAGTCGCACGGGGTCCAGTTTCAACGCCATCAACAAGGGCACCAACTGATACGGTCGCGGGCGCACCACCGTCTGGCCGATGGCCCGCAACGGCCCGGCCGCTTGGCGGATGGCCAGGCGCGCCGCATCCCGGAGCAACGCGCCGCTGACAAAATCTCCGAGGGCGTCCGCCGACAAGGGCGGCACTGCGGCGGCCGTCATCCGCTCGTAAACCAAGGGCCAATACGCCGTACAGGTCTCCACGTCGGACCCTGCGAGGGGCTTTAACGTCAACAGTTGACGTGCCGTGTCAAGTCCTTGGACGACCCAGTCTCGGCCGCGAAACCGCACTAAAGAGCCGACGGGATAGGCGATAGGGGGCACTGCATCCATTCTTATAGCCATGACCTTCACTCCAAGCCGGAATTCATTGGGGGAATTCCATTAGTTGCAACATGGTTAGGATAGTTCTCGAATGCTCCACCGAAATCCTTCAAATCAGCGATAGCACTCTGGAAGGCTATGACCCTCCCCTCACAACAGGATGGAGTTCGCCCAGTCGAAGATTTTTGGGCGCTACACGCTGACCCCATAGATGACAAGGTGTCGCTCGTGTAAGCATCGACACTCGAAATTCGCGGTAAACGGTTGGCGATTCATGGGCGTTTCAGGACCGCCAGTTCGTATCGCAAGTTCGCCGGGAGACCAGACACCGCTGCCCGGGCAATCCCCCATATGCGGGGCGTCGGCGATCCCTGAGAGCGGGCCGGTCTCCCTGATCCCGATCGAGGGCAGAAAACGTATGGCCGGGGCTACTCTATACGGCCCTCTTTGTTCAACGTATTTCGCAAGATGGGCTAAATCGGCAATCGAAAATCTCGCTTGTTTTGTGCCCAACCTTGCCCGAGACCCGTATAGCGCTTTAAAACACACCGCGGGCGCCGATCCCGTGCGACTGGGCCTCTCTATTTTTTTCCGAGATTTCTGGTAGCTCTACGAGTTTGGCCATGACCCCGCCGACACACATTCTTCGCGCGCCTCGAGCACGCCTTCTAAACCTTCAGCCCAATGAATGGGGAACTACCGCCCTCGTTTTCCACGACCCAGTGACAAAAAGCGCGCACGCGTTGGTTAGGATGATCGGGGCGTAGGGATCCGTTGGCAGCCGCGGTGCCCAAAGCCTTCACCGCCGCCAGCACCGCCAGATCGCCCGCCCCGCGATGTCGCAACGACTGGAGCCAACGATCCACCAACCGTCCCATAGCGTCTTCCGTGATAGCGTGCATGATGCCCCCCTCGTAAATCGGATATAATGGAATTCAAAGCTTATCATGGCGTCGTCCCTCCGGCCAGGCCCCCTGCGGGGTCTGAGTCTCATTGTACTCAGGAGGACGTGCCCGATGGAACCCTTACGCCGCGCGATTCGTCACGCGTTTAACACGATTGACCCCGCTAATCTCTATGATCTCACCGGCGACCCGGAGGAATACCAAGCCGAAGTGGACGACTTGATGCACCACTTGCGGATCACCCCGCCGCGCCGGCCTGAATCCCTCATTCGCCTCGTTCACCAGATTCTATGCCCGGCGTTACGCCAAGGCATCCCTATCGGGTTTGTCTTGGCAGACGACCCTGATGCTGAGACGCTTCGTGAACCCACAGAGGCTGGCCCCCCGTTGTGGGACCTACGCGCTTGTTACCCGCCCACCGACAAAGAACAACGTCTGGGTTGGGCGATTTGGGCCCTCCTCGGAGGCCAGCAGGGGCGCTCATGAGCCCCGGGCGCAACGGTCCAATCGCCGTGTGCCTGTCAACCAGTTTCCTAGCCGGCGACCCGTTTATACAAGCGGGGGCGCATCAAGGTTAGCATCGTCACGCTTGACACGCGAGTCATGAAGAAGGCCCTCAGGCCCGTATTTGCGGGGATGCCGTCGGTGAGGCTTATCCCGCGCACCGTGGCCGACTGTTAGATCGGTGCCCCGGCGGTTGACGCCATCCCCCCACGAAATGGGGGCCGACCCGAGGCTCGTATGACCGCGCGAGCCTCGACGTCCAGCCCCTATCTATCAGCATGGCGTTCGCGATTGTGCGATCGGCGCGTAGCCCAAAGGACCGCTACGAACCCCCCGATGAGAGCCAGCACGATCGGCGGGGACGACGCCCCTTCCACGAACACGATACCCCCACCCACACCCAGCATGAGATCGCGAATCACGCCTAAGTCCAGCCCTGGCGGAGACGGTTGCTCCAACCGGGCGGGCGTTTCAATGCCATGGTTTCGGACGATGTGACCCACGAGTCCGCCCGCGGCGCCCACGGCTACCGCAATGTCTACAGGCGTCATTGTTCCCGCCTCCTTTTATCATCAGCTTAACGCTGTCCTCAGAGCACTAGTGAACCAGGTTTATTCTAAACGACACCCGCGCAGAAACCGGGGATCTGGGCCCCGCGATGTCGATTTACCCCCGGATCCCTGAGGGACGCCGTCTGGGGCGATGGACGCGCCATGTCACCCGACCGATGTTACCACGGTCACATGCGAGATATGTCCATGTGGCCACGATGCTTCCCCGGGCGATGTCGGAGACCAATGGCCGGCCCGTCAGGGCCGTTCCCCAGACGCATTTCCCGCCGTGACGCCGTTACGAAGCCATCTCCCTGGTGGGGTTGCGGTTCGCGACCCCACCAGGGACCGCTGGGCGCCCGGCCGAAATACCCGTGGTCACCGATAGCACGATGGGATACTATTGTCATTAGTTCGCGCTCTTAAGAGGCGGTGAGGAGGGCTCCGATGGCGAGTGATAGCACGGGCAGCGGCCACCACACGCCAGGTCGCCGCCCCTTAACGTTACGCTTCCCCTACGACCTGCACCGTTGGCTACATCGGACGAGTGTCATGGAAGGTCGGACCAAGACCGCCCTGTTAGCCGAGGCCGTGACCTGGATCCAGTCCCGGTCCCAGTGGCCAGAGCTCCTCCGATCTGTCGTGTTACCCGATGACGAGGCTCAACGCTCGAGTACCTTTGACTTACCGCCGGAGGTGTATGTCTGGCTCCGTCTGGAATCGCTGGATGTCGGATGGAGTGCCAATGAGCTCGCCATGCGGACCCTCGTCGCGTGGCGGACGGAGCGGACTACGGCCTCGTCCAATCCCTAAGCGAAGTGGATCAGCGCTCAGGTGCACCGATGACGCGATGCCTCGGGCATTGTCAAGCGTCTTCAGGGCGCTCCGAGGTGTCGTGAGACATCCTCCGGTCCATGCCGGCGCCGATGCCGGCCGCATCGATCGCCACCACCCTCCCCGAAGGCCCGCATACTGACCCATGCGGATGGGCGACTGGGTGCATATCCCCTCTACGGTTCATACCGCCGCAAACCCCTGGGCGCCACCTGTCGCGTTTCGCCCGACAAGCGGAAAATTTGGATGCGAGACTTGCGATATTTATGATTGGGATATATGATTAACTATAGCTTGGGGTTAACCAGTAACCCTGACCTGACATACGCCCTGGGGTGCTGCCCATGGGGCCCTGCGCGTCCCGTCATTTGCGACTTTAAGGAGGCTTTCTTGCATGCCGACCGATCCCCGATTACTCCTGCCTGCCGTTCAACCGACAGGACACACCTGGATGACCGCGCTGACGCCCGCCGACGTACTGACGCGGTTTCAACGTCATGTCCCCGCCTTTGGCGTCTCCGGCTTTCGAAAGCTCACCTGGACCGAGGCGCTCCCTGGTTTGGTCACCAAGAAGGCGCGGACGCGTGCGACGCCCACGCCGATCGCGGCGCACGCCGGACATGGCTTCTCTCCCGGCATTCGGGTGTTGGGGGGGAGCGCCTTGTACCCGATCATCAATGAGAGCGAATTC
>DAHWKG010000036.1:0-2083 GCA_027343765.1 Sulfobacillus sp. | reverse complement strand
TCCCAGTTAGGATCTCGGAATCTCCATTGGTAGGCCCCTTCTACCCGGTTCATGAGACCGGGGAGACTGTGATCCGTCGTGCCATAGATCTCGTAACTTCCGCTATACAAAAAGAGCACCATAGGTCCCCCGTTGGTCTCACACGCCTTGACGACTCTTTCCAATGCGGACGGCGACACGTATCCATTCGCATACATGCGTTGGCGCGCGGCGGTGTCCCACCACTGGTCGCGTGTGCTTTCCCAGCTGTTGACCGCTCGTATCGGGTCAGGTAAAAAGTCGAGGGACACCCGGTGGGCCGTCGCGAGACGCTCCGCCCCAATTTTCGCAGCATCCGTGACGCCTGCCATTCGAAGCGACCAGGCCCCTACCTCATCGCGGGCCACGATCATGGTTTCGGGTCGCCACGGCTGTTGTAGCACGGATTGACCATATCTCAGAAGATCCGTCGGAGTTTCATGGCTCGCCACTGCCCCCCAAGGCGGCACGGGCACGGGCCGTAAGCGCAAGATCAGGGTCGCCAAAATTCCGAGCCTGCCCGCACTACCCGGAGCCAGTTTGGGTATGTCATAACCCGCCACATTTTTCATCGTCTTACGACCAAATCGTAGTCTCCGGCCGCGACCGTCGATCCACTCTACGCCTAATACCCAGTCACGCCACGACTGAGGGCTGGCGAGCGACTTCACGTTAGCGGCCACCAGGCCGCCAATGGTGTCACGTTGCCCCCGATGAATTCCCGGAAGCTGAAGACCTTCGCTTTCCAGTAGACCCGCCACTTCTCCCGCGATGCACCCGGCTTCCACTTCTATGGTTAAGTTTTCTTTGTCAAAATCGACAATTCGGTTCCAGTTGCTGAGGTCAACCGTGAACGCTGCCGTCGGGTGGGTCCACATGGGCGCCCGGCGTCCATGGCCCCGGATGGTCAACAACTGGCGCTGATGGTATGCCGCGCGCACGATTTCCTGGCCTTGAGCAATCGTGTCCGGGCGCATCCCAGGCTTCAAATCATAGGACGACGGGCTAGGATCGTGGGATGTTTCCTGAGGTGCTAAGATCGCCTTTAACGGGTTCAGTCGACGTTCTGGGTCAAAGACCGCTTTAATACCTTGCATAAGCTCCAGTTCATCACTGGAATACATAAGTGGTAAGTGATCGACTTTGTCGATTCCAATCCCGTGCTCTCCCGTAATCGATCCGCCGTAGCGGACACAGGCCTCTAATATTTCATGGTCTGCCTGCCGCATTCGTGCGACTTGATCGGAATTGGCCGGGTCATAGCTAATCACGGGATGTAGATTGCCGTCTCCGACATGCGCCGCCGTCATAATCTGAAACCCATAACGTTCCCCAATCGCCAGCACATCTTGCATCATCGCCGGCAATAGAGGTCGGGGCACTGTAACGTCCTGCACCCACAAATGCGGTGCTAAGCGGGCCGCCGCTCCGTAGTGAGCTCGGCGCCCTTTCCACAGCGCCTCCGCTTCATTCTGACTTTGCGCCAGTCGAAATTCAACCGCGCCGATTTGGTTGGCCACCCGGCGAATCGTGCCCACGTCATGTTCGAGCGTGACCTCGTCTCCGTCCACCTCCATCAACAAAACGGCCTCGGCCCCGACCGGATACCCGGCATGGACAAAGGGTTCAATAATTTCAAGCGAGGCCCGATCTAAGAGTTCCAACGTGGCCGGGACGATCTTAGAGGCCACGATGGCGGCCACACAACGCACGGCGTCGTTAAGGGATGAAAACACCGCCAACATGGTCCGGGTCGCTATAGGGAGGGGTGTAATCGTCGCCGTAATGCCCACCACCATCGCGAGCGTCCCTTCGGAACCGACTACCAGGCCGGTCCAATCCAACCCATTATTCGGTGTCCCCACCATTGGGGTGCTGCGTAAACGTCCGTCGGCCATAATCACCTCGAGCGCCAGCACATGATTGGTGGTCACACCATATTTCACACAATGGGGCCCCCCAGAGTTTTCCGCCACATTGCCCCCTAGGGTAGAAATCCGGTGGCTTGACGGATCCGGGGCGTAAAAAAACCCCACGGCCCGTAACGCGTTTTGCAACTCTGCAT
>DAHWKG010000031.1:0-2571 GCA_027343765.1 Sulfobacillus sp. | reverse complement strand
TTCCGACCGGCCCGGTGAGCAAAAAGCCGTCCTGGGGCCAGGTGTGGGCCCAGGCCGTCACCTTCGCCAAGGTCGCTTCGGCTCCGGGGCGGGGCTCGAAGGTGGCGAAGGTCTGCCGCTTGGCCCGCGTGGACCGAGGCCACTGGGGGAAAACCGTCCACCAAGCCGCTTGGTCGTGATCGAACTGCTCGCGCCGTTGCCGCCGCTGTTCGGGCAGTTGGCCCCGATCTCGAAGCTCCGCGGTATAGGCCATGGCCGTTTGCATGCAATCACAAAAGTGCCACTGCCAGATGCGCAAGGCCAAATGCGGCACGGCCTGCCATTCCCCGTCTACGCATTGCCCACACCGGTCGCAGACCACCGGCTCGGGGTCAGGGCCCTTGGATGAGGGCATCAAGGGAACCTTGATCGTAGTGCCGTCCGGCAGTGAGACTAGTTGGCAGTCGATTTGGGCCATCGGTGGGTCCTCCTTTCCCAGGGTGCCGTGCCTGTTGCCACTCGGGCGCCAAGGCCACAATGCGGTACAGGTCGGTGATTTTGGTGCCCCAAAAAGGATGCGCCAACGCCCAATCCATGAGCGCTTCGGCCTCGGCCATGGACAGCGTGGCTAAGAGGTGTTGCGCACTGGCTTGAGCCTTGAGGTGCCAGTCTCGTGGAAAGACGGTAACGCCGCGTTCCTGCAGCCGTTGTTTGAGGCGATCGGCCAATTGCTTCGCGTCCGGCGACGACCGTCGTCCCGCCGAGAGGGTGGTGGGGTTAGGCGGCTCCGACTTCGGCGCGCCGGTTTCGCCATCCCGGGCTTCCGTCTGCACCCCCTTCTGGGGCGATGCGTGTAGAGCGCCGTTCGCGCCCCCAGGCGGCTGGGCGGTCTTTCTGCGATCAACGTGCCCATGGTTCTCTCTACGGGCCTTTGGTGGGTACGAGCCGGTAGACGTGGGTTCCGGTTGCGCGGGTTGGTCATCGACTGGGCCAACCTCGGTCGGCGAGTCGCACGGCTCCGCCGTCAGAGCCGGAGACTCCAACGGAGTCGAAGGCTCTGTTTCTGGCGTTCGTAGATCTTTTAATTCTTGTTTAGATAGTGGATCTTGTTTGTAAGAGGTGGCGGTTTCACCACGTGGTGAGATCGCCACCTGGTCCATGTGGCGATTTGGCCATGTGGCGGAATCGCCACATGGTGAGGGCTCAGAGGTCAACTCGGATTCCGGATGGTCCGAAAGCGTTTCCAGGCTAGGCGCTCCCTCGTCCGTCGGTGCTGAACCGATGGGCGACGGCGGCCCAAAGCCCATCGGAACATGCGGTAAAATCGTATAGACTTGGCGTCCGAGCCGGCCATCGGGGCCGCGCAAGCGTTGCGCCCGGACGAGCGGCTGCCCCTGCCATCGGAACTGCAGCAGACTTCGAATACGATGGGAAGCGGTACTCGCGTCCACGCCGAGCGCGCGGGCGATGTGGTCCCGCGACGGGTAACAGCGCCCCTGGGCGTCCATGTGAAGCGCAATCACACAGAGCGTCTTCCAGTCCCGGTCGGAAATCGCTCCCAGAAAGCCGCTCGCTAAAGCCGCCGTATACAGCTTCACGAAGACGTGTTGTTGCCACGCTTGGGCCAGTGGATCGAACTGCTGCTGGATCTCGACGGTAAAGGGGGAGGTGCGCGCTCCGTCCGTCATGATAGCCCCTCCTCGCTCCCGTTTGCGTCACGGACCGCTGGTTCTTCTGCCCCGTTCAGAACCACATAGCCGTAGGCGCGCAGTTCGCTCAGCGCGGCCTCAATCGCGCCATGGTCGTCTCGACCGTCGTTTACGAGTTGAGAGGAGCACAGCGTCTGCCCAGCGGGTCGCGAGAGGAGGTACGCCAATACACCCTTGGCCGCCCAGGTCAGTCGGGAGTCATCGAGAAAGGAGCCATCGAGCAAAACATAAGAATTCTGACGAGTTTTTTGAACACGAATCACGGGGTTCACAGGGTTCCCTCCTACCATCAAGAAAAAATCCGCACGAAAATAAAAAGTCCCCCTGCGTTTCGCCGGGGAACGTGTGGGGGATGCCAGGCGCATTCGCGGACGCTCGGATCAGGTTGATAACGCCCCCTCATCGACCAGCCATCGTCGAAAACGATGAAGCCAGAGCAAGGTGTTCCTACGCTGCTCCGCCGGTATCATCTGCTGATAAGCCTCCTCATCTTCCGGGGTCCAGAGGCGAGGATCCCACGCGCGATCGTGGATCGTTTGCCACCAGGTAGTGAAGTCCTGGATCACGGTCAGTGCTTGAATGACCTGGCCAGGTGGTTCCCCACGGTCAATCAAGGCGGTCAGCCAGGAAATGATTTGCTGTTTCGTGATATGCATGGTTAGAGCGCCTCCGAAGGTTCGCAAAACAAAAAAGTCCCTCCAAAGGGGAGGGTGATTTGTGCTTTCATTAACGAAAGAGGGGTTCTGCCGAATTGGTAAAGGCCAAGAGGCGCTCGCCTTCGATTTTAGTGCAAAGTCCCTGTTGACGAAACTTGGCCGTAAGCACGGCGTCCATCGGATATCCGGCAGCCAGTCCCATCGAAAAAACGAAGGAACCAATCCCG
>DAHWKG010000030.1:0-22260 GCA_027343765.1 Sulfobacillus sp. | reverse complement strand
CCCAGTAGTTTCACGTTCATGAAACAACCGGGCAAAAAATTACCCGAGCAATTGCTTGGCCATGGCCTCCAGCAAGTCCCGGAGGCACTGGCGCTCCAGTGCATAGGACACCCGATTTTCTTCGCGAGTGGGTCTAACCACCCCTGCTTCCGCTAATATCGAGAGATGATGAGAAATGGTTGAATTCGATAGTTTAAGCTGCTGAGCCAATTCGTACCCAAAACGCGGCCCCATCCCGAGGATTTTAATAATCTTGATGCGAGTCTCATCCGCCATCGCTTTCATAAACGCGATGACCTCATCGCCACGCATCGATCGTCTGCCGGGATAGCGTACGCCATATATTGAAAGATACAAGCGATGCTCGTCGTCAAACGACGAGAGGCTATCCAAGTGATAAAAGACAGAGGGAGCAAGAACGACGGTCGCGTTGGGGTTTTCGAGAGGTACGCCCTCCAAATGGGGAAACACATCCAACAAATCTTCGCGGCGATGGACGCCCTTTCGTACAGCATCCATGCTTTTGGCTTGCTGTTGGCGCAAATCATCCCATTTTTGGGCAAAATAGAGGCGACCACAAACGGACAACAGCTCGATAAATCGGGCCTTGGTTCTCTCCATATTGAGATATAGGTACGCGAACTTCCACTTCTCGATATCGGGAAGATTGGTGCGGTTAATATAGTCCCGAACCTTTTTAGGATCATCCGTCTCTACCGATCCTTCAGGCGTATAACCCGTATTCAAGAATCGCTCAAAGAGAGTAGCCGGGGGCGTCTCATCGAGCACCTTCAAGAAGCCGTCGACCGAGGACCAAGAATTCGTCTCCCACGCGAACTTAGCCATCGAGAGCCCCATAAAGCTCTCATAGTCAAAAAAAGTCTCCAATGCCTCTCGGATATCTTGCGGAAGCTCCGAGCGCACCCGTTGCACCCATAACCCCAAGTCGAATTCCTCTAGTGGCGCGACGCCGTCATCTTCCCGGGAAAGACGTTCGTGACATTGGAGCCGAAATAGGGATGCCAACAGCTCGAACACGGGAGATTGAACCAAGTACACCCGAGGTAGCAAAGCCTCCATCAAAGATCCCTCCCGTCTATATCCTACACATTGTTTTACAACCGCAAACTATACTTTTGATATAAATCGAATAACCAACTTCGTTCCGCAAACCATCCCGTGTGGGTCCTCTGCGTCCCGCGCACCGAGACACTCCGGCCTAGACGCATAGTCGAACCTCGTTTTGGCAAAAGCTGGACTTGGGAGGTAGGCCCATGACCAAGAACTCCTCCGCGGGATCCCCCGCACGGCAACAACGAGTGGAACAGGCCCTCAGCGAGATAACGGCTGAGGCCCAAAACTTAGCGCAAGCACTGGACGGACTCCTGTCCGAGTTGCGATTAACCGGCGACCTCGATCAACTGAGTGGATCGTTGCAGGCGGTTTATGACCGCTTGAAGCCCACCTTGGGTCAATCCCCGGATATTGTTCTCCGAAAGTTCACGGTGGGACCCCAAGGCGCCCCGGCTTTGGTGGCCTTTGTAAACGGCCAGGTGGACAATGCCCAGGTCGACCGGGATACGCTCATGCTGGCGGAACTGGCCGTACCTCCGACGGCCACCCCGGCGACCCTCTTTGCCCTGTTAAAAGACCACTTTGTCGCGGTGGGGCATGTGAAAACCGCTAATCGTTGGTCGGACATTCTCCCGGCGATGCTCCTCGGCATGACGCTCCTGTTCGTGGACGGGGTGGCCGAGGTTCTCATGCTGGATACCGTGAAGTTCCCGGCGCGTGCCGTCAGCCGTGCCCAATCGGAACCGTCTATCAAAGGACCCCAAGAAGCCTTTACCGAAGTGTTGCTGACCCAAATGAATCAACTCCGCCGACGTCTCCCCTCGGCCTCGTTGCGATTTGATGCCTATCAAATCGGCTCGGATTCCCATACGACCGTTATTGTCGCCTATCTCGCCCATCTGGCCAACCCGGCCATCGTCTCGAGCGTAAAAGCCCGCGTCGCCGGTATCCAGCGTGCCTCGGTGCAAACCGCCAATGAAATCGGCGAGTACTTGGCCGAACGTCGATTCACCATTTTTCCCCAGCTACGCTTTTCTGAGCGGGTGGATCTGGTGGCCCGCAACTTAGCTCAAGGGAAAGTCGCCATCCTAACCGCCAACGATCCCACGGCGCTGGTGTTGCCTAACACCCTCATGGATTTCTACCAAACCAGCCAAGACTATGTATTCCCGTTCTGGGACGGCACCTTGATGCGCATCATCCGCCTGGCCGGTTTAGCCGTCGGCCTCTATCTCATGCCATTTTATATCGCGCTGACCTCGGTCAATCCGGACCTGCTACCCATTAAGCTCCTGCTCACCATTGACGGCTCACGCCAAGGCATGCCGTTTCCCCCGGTTGCGGAAGTGATCATCATGTGGCTGATCATCGAAATTCTACGTGAGGCCGCGAACCGCCTGCCCCAGCAACTCGCCACGACCATTGGCACCGTAGGCGCCGTGGTGGTCGGCACCGCCATCGTGAAGGCGGGGCTTGTCGACGCGCTCATGATTATCATCGTCACCTTGACAGCGCTGGGACTCTTTACGGTGCCCGCCCTTGAGTTAGCCTCCACCTGGCGTTGGCTCTTTTGGGCCCTCATTGTCGCCGCTTGGGGCTTCGGCATCTATGGCATCGTCGCCTTCACCGTCGTGCTCATCGTGCACGTCACCTCGTTGCAAAACTTTGGCGTACCGTATCTGTCGCCGTTCGCACCCCTGCGTATGAGAGACCTGGGCGATTCCTGGATTCGCCTGCCTTTCCCGCGGTTGCCGCGGCGTCCGGTGACGCTCCGGCCGCTGGTGATGACCCAAGCCGAACCTGACATGGTGAATCCCTCACCCAATCTCCACCAGGCGCAATCCCGGTACAAGAGCCCATGAAGAAGGGGTGGTGGAAGTTCTGGACCATCGTCATTCTTGTTCCGCTGCTCGCCGGATGCTGGAGCAATCGGCCGGTGGAATTGCGGTCCATGGTGCTGGCCATCGGGTTCTCTCCGGCCCCCCATGGCCGCATCCGGGTGACGGTGCAAATTCCCACCAAGGCGGGGCTCACGTCACTGACCGGCGGTGGGGCCAAAAGTGGCGGCACTGGCACTTTGGACTATACGCTAGCCGCCGAGGGGTTGACGCCCGGCATGGCCCTCACCCGCATCCAATCCAACATGCAAACGGACCTCTATCTCGGCCAGGTGCAGTTGGTGGTGCTCTCGTCTACGCTTCACGGTTCGCGTCTTCGCACGGTGGAAAAGTATCTCACGCGCTTAGGGCCCATGGACAAGACCGCATACGCCATAGCCACACCCTCGGTGAAGTCTTTAATGCGAGCCACGCCCAGCACCCAGGATCTCCCCACGTTGGACTTGATTGGAGGATTCGGGTGCACCAGTTGCGAAACCACCACCTATCGGCAACATCAATGGGATATTGAGATGGCCATCCCCACGCCTGGGGACAGCATCTGGATGCCCTATGTGACGACCGCGCCCACCGGCTTCAACACCGGCCGCCTGATCCTTTATCGCGGGTACACGCCGGTCTGGGCCCTCTCCCGGCGGGACACGATTATCATGGGGTTCCTCTTAGGGCGGACAGGCAAGGGCTACGTGAGTTTTCGCGCCGGGTCTAACCGGATTGGCCTCCGTACTGTCAAAGCGACGCCCAAAATCCGAGCAAAGCTTGTCCGCGGGCGCTTAGTCGTGGCGGCTTCCGTCGCTATGACTGGCACGCTCGACACCTGGACGGGGCCCGCGTTGACACCCAGACGGATTCGCTGGATTGAACACCGGGTTGACGCCCAACTGTCACCCGAACTGTTTCAGGTGATGACACGCTTACAACGGCTCGAAACCGATCCGGGCGGATGGCTGGCCCCGCTCATCTGGCGATCCCGCCCATCCTGGCGATCGGCATCGGTGTGGGAGTCGCAATTTCGTCACGCCCAGGTGATGGTGACGGTCACGTTTCATCTGATTAACGTGGGCGATTCGAACTAGGGGGGATCGCACTGGACGATATAAACGGCTGGCAATTAGGATTAATCGTGGGCGGCGGATATTTAGGCTTAGGCATATTTCAATTCCCCCGCGAGCTGGTCGACTTCGCGGGGCCCGATGCCGGTTGGGCCTTTCTCCTGATCTGCTTAGGCTTCTTGGGGCTCTTGATGCTCTTCCTCAAGGTAGCCGCCATCGATCCGGATCATGCGCTCGGGTATACATTGCGCCGTCTGCTGAGCCCGATGGTGGGTTGGCCGCTGGACGCGTTCCGCATCGTCCTTCATTTCATGCTCGCCGTATTGGTCGTCGCCAATTTCGGGCAGGTGATGCGTAGCTTTTTCTTAATTGGAACCCCAGCGTGGGCCATTGAAGCGGTTCTCGTGGCGACGTCACTTTACACCGCCTGGTACGGCACAGCCGTCCTCGCACGGACTATCGAGGCCATCTTTGTGCCCACATTGATTGGATCGATCGCCATCGGGGCCCTGGTGGTTCACCAGCTCCGTTTTCGCTGGGCCATCCTCCCGACCGGGCATCTGGCCGTGACCCCGACGCTATTGGCCGCCTATCATAGTGCCTATATCTTCATTGGCTTTGAAGTCCTCGCTCAGGCCTATGGCCACGTCCGCGTCGACCGGCGCCCAGCGGCTCGCCGCTGGCTCTTCATACTGTTTGCCACGACCGTAGTCTTTTTTGCCTTTGGCTATGTGGTCACCATGGGCACCGAAGGACCATCCGCGTTGGCGACCATGCAGTGGCCGCCCGTCTCCGCCCTCAGGCTCGCGAATATTAGCGGCTTTTTCATCAGCAAACTCGGTCTTCTGGTGGTGGTCCTCTGGGGGCTCTTTGCCATGGCCTTTATCTCCATTCGCTTCTGGTGCCTGGCCCACGATGTAGGTGCAAAAACATACCGGGTCGTCCCGCCGACACGCTATCATGGAGCGCTTATCGGCGTCGCCGTGGTGGTCTTCGCTGGGGCTCAAGGATTTCGAACGGTGGTCGGCGTCGTGCATGTCTTTCAGACCTGGGGTCTTCCCATCATGATGGGATATCTGGTGGGTCTTCCAGCCCTCCTCCTTCCCGCTGCCTGGTGGCGCGACCGCCGCGCCGAACACAAGGCGTCGGAAAAAGCCCCCATGTGAGCGAACCTCAGGGAGACCGACCGACTACATTAGGGATGTGCCATCGAAAGCTACTTCCGAGAGGAATGGACCATTTCCCGGACCGCTCCCTTGTGATCGCAGCCCCATTGGATTAGGCTGATATTGGACATATTTCCCAAACGGAGGAGATGACGGCATGGACGCACAAGTCAAAAAGGCTGCCCTTCGTCTTTTCACGTACGGCCTTTACGTCGGCACGAGCGGACAGGGCGATGAAATGGCAGCAGGAACCATTAATTGGGTATCGCAAGCATCGTTCCAACCGCCCCTGGTGATGGCCGCCGTGAAGGCCGACTCTCATCTGCACCAGTTAATTGAGTCCACCGGCACCTACGCGATCAATATCCTCGGGGCCGAACAAAAGGACATTGCGCAAGATTTCTTTCGGCCCACGAAACGCGAGCATGACACCTTAAATGGCCATCCCTTCGAGGTCAGCACGGCGACAGGGGCTCCCCTATTAACGGAACTACCGGCGTGGGTAGAGATCCGGGTGACTGATACGGTCAAGCGCGGCGACCACACGGTATTCCTCGGCGAAGTCGTGGAAGCCGGCTTCCGCGACGAGCAAGCGAAGGCTCTCGATATGTGGAATACCGGTTGGTTCTACGCCGGATAGGGGGCCGACGAGCGCATTGGCCTTAGGCCGATGCGCTCCGTGCTGCCAATCGAATGCGTTCAATTTCCCCGTCGTCGATAGCTCTTTCAAAGCGACGAAATCCTGCTAAAGAAAATCCGTGCTTCTCGCCCAATGCTCGGATGTCCTCAACCCGTGCGACGTCAATGGTCGGGCCCAAGGTAAAGCATTCGAGGCGTCCTTCCAGGGCTAAAATCATGGTTTCCGCCATGCAAGCCTCTACCATTTTAGGGGGGAAACCAAAATCGAACCCCATGTCTGCATCCGGTCCCGGAACTTGTATGACGCCACCGTCCAGCACCAACACATCATCACGCTGTTCCGTAACAACCCGCGAAAGATTTCGGGGGCGGGCCACATCCGTGACCACGCAACCAGGCTTTAAGTCCACCGGCTCGACTATGCTACCCGTTGCAGAAGACACTGCGATCACAATGTCGGCCGGGCGAACAGCTTCGGGGATCTCGGTAGTCCAGTCGATCTGCACAGCCGGGTTGACCGCATGCACATCCGCCGCCAGAGCCTTTAAGTCCGATTCCGTTCGTGACACAAGCGTTAGATGGTGCACCTGTTCGGCGAGCAAAAATGTCGCCGCACGACCGATGGATCCGGTGGCGCCAATCACCGCGGCCCGCGCTTGACGCAAATCGATTTGCATGCGCTCTGCCGCCCGGACTGTCCCTTGAACGGCTGTCGCGGTCGTGTAGGAATTACCGGTGGTAATGGGCACCCCCACACGCTGGGCCAACGAAATGCCGCGGTCTCCAGCAATCTTCGTGAAAGCGCCTAGCCCCACAATCTCAGCACCCAATTTCTCAGCCAATTGCACCGATGCTTCGAGCTTCTTTAGCACCCACTCATACGGTGAACGCAAGAGAATCTCGGGGGTGAGCGGAAGTCCCAAGAGCCATCCTTCCAATTCCTCACCTGTGGCGGAACGCACCCCGGTCACGTGGCCGGCCGTCACAGGGCCCACCTGCTTGAAGGCCCACTCCACGAGTTTTGGCGGCAGATAGCGGGTCACCGGATACTTTCTGGCAAAGTCATCAAAGCGTAGTGGGTGGATAATAAAGGCAAACTTCCGCAAGAGCGCTCCCCCTTTGTGCACAAAACTGTGCACATTTTACCACACGCCCTTTAAAATGGCACCGGTTAGATGCGAGCGACCACGGTGGTCTCAGCACGCAAGCGCTCAAGGGTGCGCGCGGTTCGCAATGCCGACTCAGAAGTCAGATGCTTAGGCGCCTCTGCCCCTAAAATGGCCGCATTCACATGCGAGACCATGCACTGGAAAGTTACCTCGCCCTGGGCGGCGGGATAGTCCCGCTCCCCGGCAGCCGTACGCACCACAATGCGATCGGTGGGCGTGGGGTGATACGGGTTGGTCATCAAGAGTCGCCCCGTCGCGCCTAGGACCTGTCCCCACGTTTCATAGGGCCGGTTCAAGCCGGCCAGGAATTGGAGGGTCCGACCATCCTGATAGGCGACCTGGCCGTTCACCTCGACGTCAACCCCTCGCGTTACGACCGTAAAGGCATGAGCGCTCTCCGATTCCCCGAAGAGATAGCCTGCCATGTGCACCGGATAGCAGCCTACATCATAGAGCGCCCCGCCACCCATCGTCCTCTCCCAGCGGATATTGGCCCTATCCTCAATCGAGGAATAGAACACCGTTTGCAGATGACGCACCCGGCCAATGGCGCCGTCGGCGAGAAGCCTCACGACCTGGGCCATCTGCTGGCGGAACGGGAAGGCAAAGGCTTCCCAGAGAAATCGACCTTGGGTCCGGGCCGCCTCAAGCATTCGGTCTACGGAAGCGACATCCAACCCCAAGGGTTTTTCGGCCAGCGCATGCTTTCCGGCCTGAAGCGCTCTCAAGACCCACGTTTCGTGCAGATGATTGGGGAGCGCCACATAAACCACATCGATGCGAGGGTTTTCGAGCACATCCTGATAGCTTCCGCTCGGAATACCCAACGATTGAGCTAGCCGGTTGGCGGATCCTTGACGGCTCCCCACCATCTCCAAACGGCCCGACTTCGCCCGCTCAAGCGCGGGCAGAAACGAATGCTGAACCACCCAACCACTGCCTAAGACGGCCCAACGAACCATATACGTCAGAACTCCTCCGACGACTTTAATTGGACCATTGCGGCCCCATCGTAGGCCATTACTCGCGCCCCGTCTTGATTTACGACTTCAAAATGCATGGTCACTATCCCCCGGGGTCGGCTTTTGGAACGGCGAGCTCCAGTAATCGTGACCACGGTGTTCAATTGATCCCCCGGACGAACCGGAGCCAGCCACTGGACGTGGTCCAGCCCGGGGCCACCCATCGATTGATCTCCGATCACGTTCGCCTCAATCCAGCGGGACCAAACCAGGCTCAGTGTGTGATATCCTGAGGCGATCAGGCCCCCAAATGGACCCGCCTCAGCGAACGCCCGATCGACATGGATTCGTTGCGGGTCAAATACCTGGGCGAACGACACAATGTCAGCTTCGCTCACGACAGCCGGGCGCAAGTGATAGGTGTCACCAGGCCGAAATTCCTCAAAATACAATGCCTACATCCCCTTTCCACTGGCTTTGGGGGCGGTCGCTTCGGACACTTTAGCCGCTTGGTGAGGCTTCAACAACGGCAGGGCCACCAAGAGGGCCAGAACATAGAAGGCGACGAACACCCAAAACCCGATGTTGGTCGCATGAACCAAGGCTCCCTGCATCGAGCGGCTCAAGATGTTGGAGGTCCCAAGATAAATGGCGGCGGCGACCTTCGGTGGAAGACTTACCTCCGCCACCATTAAGGCAATGGTGAGCGAGAGTGCCATACCCACGTTACGGAAAGTGAAGAACATGCCGGAGGCTGATCCCGTCCGTTCGCGAGGAGCCGACGACATGACCGCTTTGGTGAGCGAAGGCCACGCGAGCCCATTGGACGTTGAGATTAAGAGGAGCGGCAAAATCACCGACCAAGCGGAGAAACGCGCCGGCAGGTGCCCCAACCAAAAACTTCCCAGCGCCATGCCAATCACGCCTAGCACCACCAGCCGACTGGGTCCGTACTTGTCGGCCAATGATCCCCCAACCGGACCCATCACCAACTGCGGTGCAGAAAGCGGCACCAGCATGAGCCCCGCTGCTACCGGGCTTAGGTGGACGGCCCCCTGAAGGTAGATCGTCAAAAGGAACGTGGTGGCGAAAAACCCAATCGAGTAGCTCACCGTCACTCCGAGGCCGGACCGATAGTGGCGGTGACCGAGGAGTCCTAAATCAAACATGGGATCGGGTTGGCGCATTTCTGCCCAGACGAAGGCCAAAAATAGCACCCCAGTAGCCAAAAAGAATCCAAGGATTAGGCCTGAACCCCACCCCCACCCCTGACCGAAGGAGAGGGCCAACAAAAGGCTAACCAAGCCCAATCCAAAGGTGACAGCACCCCACCAGTCCGTTCGTACTCCCGACTTGTGCGGGGCCTCTTTCAGCACCCACAACGAGCCAATAATCCCCGCCAACGCAAACGGAATGGACACAAAGAACACCCAGCGCCACCCCAGGCTACCCACTAATAACCCGCCGGCCACCGGGCCGACAATGGATCCCATGACCCAGGACGTGGAGTTGATTCCAAGCGCTCTACCAAGCTCGCTGGGGGGAAAAGCACTCACAATGATGGGCGTGGCGGTCGCCAAAGCCAGGGCGGCCCCGGTGCCTTGAACAAATCGGAACACTAACAACAGGGCTCCGTTAGGAGCCACCCCACAAAGAAACGTTGCCACGGTAAAGACAATGAGCCCCACCATGAAGATGCGCTTTCGACCGACCAGATCTGACCAACGGCCCGCAGGGAGCAAGAATACTGTGCTGGTGATAATGTACGAGGTCATGGTCCAAAGCCCCGTCGTCACGGTGATGTGAAGCCCTTCAACCATGCGTGGCAGGCCCACCACCACAATCGTTCCATCAAGATTGGTGACAAACGCCACCAAGGTCACCACGGCAAGAATCCACCATTTTCTTATCGATGCTGTCTGATTCAATCGCTCTCTCCTGTTCGTTCACGTTGTAAACACCGGTTAATATTACATGAAAGGGACTCACCTAAGTATAGCGAAGCCGTGCCCCTTGGGCTACGCCCGCATGATCGTGGGAAACTTTGGCATACTAGAAGAAAACGGACTATCAGAGGGGAACTCTATGATCTTCGTGGAAATTACGGGCTTTGCAAATCAGGCGGAACTGACCCAAAACTTCGAGCCCCCCGAGGCCGTCGAAGCGGTATTACGCGGTCAGGGCGTCGATGATACGGCGCCCCTCCACAATTTACCGGCGCGTATTGGGCCATTTGATAATTTTCGCGAAGCCGACTCCTTTTGCCGCCTGCTACAAGGCTACGGTGCCATCTGCTCACTGGTCGAGGACCGGCGAGCCTAGAACCGTGTGAGCTCGCGCGAGACAACGGGAGATTTTTCCCAAAATGGCTTCAGGGAATTTCCGAGCAGCCTCTGAAATATGGTAACGTAGGATCAAGACCCCTGAGGAAAAGAGGCAATGAGCCGTGAAACGTCTCATCTTGGGATTGGTATTTGCCATTTTGGTCGCCATTTTCGCGCTAGAAAACAACCATCCCTTGGCCATCCGTTTTCTCTTTTGGCGCTTTCCCCGTATCTCCGAAGCTCTAGTCATTATCGCCAGCGTCCTTTTGGGCGTCATTCTCGGCGCCATCTTAGCCTGGCGGGAGCGAATCAAGCGGCAAAACCAAAGTGTGGCCGAGACAAGGGGAGCCGCCCACGCGTCAGAGTCCATCAACGATCCCCATTAGCCCCCATAGCTACCACACGGCCACCTGCCCATCAGCGCGTGGCTCGGTGGCACCCATCAACACCCCGTCATCCCGTCGCCAAATAATCTCACCGCGTCCGAAGGGGCCAAATTCTGGTACCACTTCCACCGCATGACCGCGCCGTCGGAGCCCCGCAATGATTTCCTCGGGCATGTGGGCCTCCACCTTAACCTGGTTGTCTTGGTCCCAATAGAAACGGGGCGCATCTAAAGCGGCTTGGGGATTTAGCGCCCGGTCCAGCACGTTCGCTATCACTTGTACGTGTCCTTGGGGTTGCATGTATCCCCCCATGACGCCAAATGGGCCCATAGGCGTCCCGTTTCGGGTCACGAACCCGGGAATAATCGTGTGATACGGGCGTTTACCTGGTTCTAATTGATTGGGATGGCCCTCTTCCAGAGAAAAGAGATGGCCACGATTCTGTAACGCAATGCCCGTACCTGGCACGACCAAGCCCGAACCGAAGCCGGCATAGTTGCTCTGTATGAAGGACACCATGTTGCCGCGATCGTCGGCCGTGCAAAGATAGACCGTGCCCCCGGGCGTCGGCCGCCCAGCGGTGCGAACCTGGGCCTGGTCCCCAATCAGGTGTGCCCGTTGCCGAATGTAGCCCTCTTTTAACAGAGTTTCAACCGGCCAAGGCATGCGAGAAGGGTCGGCAAGATAGCGAAACGCATCGACAAACCCCAGCTTTAAGGCCTCAATTTGCTGGTGTATCCGCTCTTCTTGGTCAGATGCTTTCAGGAGTTCCAACATTTTAAGAGCCATCAGGGCGACCACCCCCTGACCGTTGGGCGGTAGCTCCCACACGTCGTAGCCGCGATAGGAAACGGAGATCGGGGTCACCCACTGCGGTTGAAACGATGCCAAATCTTCCGCCGTAATGATGCCTCCGGTGGCCCGAGAAAACGCCTCAATCTCTTCGGCAATCTCGCCCCGGTAGTAGGCTTCCCCGTCTGTTCGAGCTAGCCGCTTGAGGGTTTTAGCATGATCCGGGGCATAAAACAACTCCCCGGCCCTGGGTACGCGGCCGCCGGGAGCAAAGACCCGAAACCACTCTCGATACTCAGGAGCGGTCAGAATCTCCGTATACCGGGCATAAGCCCGATCCCAGAAGTACGCCACCGTTGGCGAGACCGGATACCCTTCCTCGGCAAGACGGATGGCCGGCTGAAGATTCTCTTCGATAGACAGCCTCCCAAATCTCCGGGTCATCGCCTGCCAGGCGCCAGGTGCTCCGGGAACCGTAACCGCGCCCCACCCGTGAGCCGGCATCGCCTCCCATCCGTGACTCTGAATCCATTCTCGGGTCAGTCCCTTTGGCGCCGGCCCACTGGCGTTAAGGCCATGGAGTTTCCCCTCGGTCCACACCAGCGAAAAAGCATCACTTCCGAGGCCATTCGACGTCGGTTCGACGACGGTTAGGGCAGCCGCCGTGGCGACGGCCGCATCCATGGCATTTCCTCCCCGTTGCAACACCTCTAACCCAGCCTGAGCCGCCAGAGGCTGACTCGTGGCGACCATGCCTCGTCGCCCATAGACCACGGTTCGCCTCGACGAATAGGGATAGCTCAACGGATTCACGTCTCTTGGGTCCACCATCGTGTCCACGTCCTTCCTTAAATGTTATCGGTGGTTGGGATCGAACACATCGCGAATGCCATCCCCAAAGGTATTGAATCCTAGCACCGCTAGGAAAATGGCCGCTCCCGGAAAAATCGAAATCCACGGCGCCATTGTTAGATACTCAGCGCCACTTTGGAGCATTCCCCCCCAATTGGGAGCGGGCGGCGGCGGACCTAAGCCCAAAAACGAAAGGCTGGCCACGCTCAAAAGAGCGCTCCCGATATTGAGCGTGGCCACCACGATGATTGGCGTTGCGGCGTTAATTAAGATATGGCGGAACATCACCCGGAGCGACGAGGCACCCAGACACCGGGAGGCTTCCACATACTCCCGATTTTTCACCTCGAGCACCTGACCTCGAGTCACTCGGGCGAATTGAGGAATGGTGACGATTCCGATGGCAATGACCGCATGCATAAGCGACGGTCCAAGGATCCAAGCCATGGCCATCGCTAGAACCAGACCCGGAAAGGCCAAGCCCGCGTCAACAACGCGCATCACTACCTCATCCATCCATCCCCCATAATATCCCGAGACGAGTCCCACGGGCACACCTACCACTAATCCCAGAGCGACAATCAAAACGGCCGAGAGGAGGCTTCCACGGGCCCCGTAGATAATTCGGGACAAAAGGTCGCGCCCCAACTCGTCAGTGCCCAACCAATGGGCGCTGCTAGGGGGATGAAAAGCCTGGCCGAAATGGGTGGTGTCGGGCGCATAGGGCGCGATGAGAGGTGCTGCCAGTGCCATCAAAATGAACAGCCCAATCAGAATCAGGCCGCCCACGGCCAGATGATTTCTCGTAAATCGGCGCCAGGCACGTTTTTTGCTGGACACCGGCTGAACCAGTCCTTCTTCCAAAATGGGTTCCGGAACGAAGACCGCCACAATCCCCCTCCTGTCAATTATATCGGATGCGCGGATCGATCCAGGCGTAGCACAAATCCACCAAAAGATTCGCCGCCAATACTACTAGCGCCATGAAGAGCACGGATCCTTGCAACACGGGATAATCGCGGTTGAAGATGGCATCAACCACCAGTTGACCCATTCCTGGCAGTGAAAAGATGGACTCGGTAATGACTACCCCGCCCAACAACCCACCGACCTGCAAGCCCACGACCGTCACTACCGGGATGAGGGCGTTTCGAAGGCCGTGACGCATCACCACCCCCCACTCACGAACCCCCTTAGAGCGTGCAACCTGGATGTACATGAGGCGCATGACCTCCATGAGTTCGCCCCTCAGCACCCGCGAGGTGATGGCAACCAGCGGCAAAGCCAATACGACGACGGGTAAGATGACATGCCAGAGGTTGCTGGCGACTCCCTGGCTTAGAGGAATCCACCCCAAGGAAGGAAACCAGTGCAACGAGACGGCGAAGATGTAGACCAGCAGTAGTGCCAACCAAAAGTTGGGCACGGCCGCCCCGACCAAGGCCAACACCCGGGACACACTATCAATCCAGGTGTTGGGCCGGTAGGCGGCTAGAATTCCAGCGGGCAAGGCAATCAAGAGCGATAGGATAACCGCCAAAACCGCCAGCTCAAAAGTCACCGGAAGTCGCGAGACAATCAGTGAAGCAACCGATTGATGATCAAGCAGCGAGTAGCCCAAGTTCCCTTCCACCACGTGCCTCAAATATTCCACGAACTGAAGTCCCAGCGGCTGGTTCAACCCCATCTGCTGATCCAGAAGTTTCACTGCCGCTGGTGACGCCTGTTCCCCCAAGATGGCATAGGCAGGGTTTCCGGGCGCGATGTGGATGAGGCTGAACGTCACCAACAGGACAATGAACGCCACCGGGATGACATTGATAATGCGCCGGACAATGAACCGTGCCATGGCCCCTCCTTAATTCATCCAGACATCCGTGAACCGCATTAAGTCATCAGGATAGGCCTTATATCCATGCACCTTCGTGGACCAAGCTTGAATCACGGGCGTGTAGGCAATGAAGATGTAAGGCGCCTGATGTGCAATAATCTTCGCTGCCTTCTGGTACAACGCGGCTCGCGTGGACTCGGAAGTAGACTCGCGCGCCTGTAGCAAGAGCGTATTCACCTCTGGGTTGGAATACCGCGGATCATTGAAGCTCCCGCCGGTCGTATCAAAGGCATACGAGTTTTGGTCAGGATCAGGCCTGCCGCTCCATCCCAACATATCGGCTTGATAGTTGCCATTGATGGCGTCCGTTAACAAGGTCGTGAAATCGACCGGTTCAATGTGCATGGTGATGCCCACTTTGGCTAGCTCACTCTGAATCGCCTGCATCTCCTGCACCGTCACCGGATCATTGCTACCCAACAAGGTAAATGAGAAGCCGCTGGGGTTGCCAGCTTTTTTCAACTGCTCTTTGGCCAGCGCATCCGAAAAGGGCACTTTAAGGTTCGGATCATACGCCCACGATGAGGGCGGAAATTGACTATAGGCCGGCTTTGTCTGCCCAAAGTAAATCAGCTTTATCAGCGCTTGACGGTTGATAGCATAGTTGATGGCCTCGCGGTTATGCACATTATTCAACGGTGATTTGGTGGTATTGAGCTCCATGTCGGAGTAACCCAACCCCGTCATCTTCGCGTAGTGCAGCGAGGCGTTCGAAGACAGTTGACTCACATCCTGATAAGGAACGCTGTCGATTATGTCCTCCTGTCCGGTCGTCAGCGCATTGTATTCCTGCTGTGGATTCGTGATAGGCGTATAAACAATCTTACTTAGGTAAGGCTTCCCCTTTTGCCAGTAGTTGGGGTTGCGCTTCAAGGTGAGATGGCTGTTCTTAACCCAAGACACCACCTCAAATGGCCCGGTGCCCACCGGGTGAAGGCCATAATTACTCCCCTCTTTTTGCATGGCCGTCGGTGAGGAAATCATTCCGGTGCGCCCTGTCAGTAGGGACAAAAACGCGGCAAAGGGCGCTTTTAAATTCACAACCACTTCGTAATTATTCGGCGCCGAAAGACCGGAGACCAGACTTAGGTTGCTGAGTCGCGGAGAGGCATTCTTCGGATTCATCTCCCACTTCCAGTTATAGATGACGGCTTGAGCATTGAAGGGAGTGCCATCTTGAAATTTGACGCCGTGACGCAGGTAAAGCGTATACCTTTTGCCCCCGTTAGAGACAGTCCAGTGAGTCACCAGGTCTGGCTCAATAGTCATCTGGGGCGACAACTTTAATAGCGGATCAAAGATGTTGATGTACGCTTGACGGTCAATGAGGGCCGAGGACATGGCGGGGTTCAACGTCACAAAATCAGAGTTAATCCCCACATTCAATGTGCCGCCAACCTTGGGTCCGGAGGTCCCTCCGGTGGCGACCGGTTTTGCAGTCGACCCGCAACCCGCCAACGCACCCAGCAGCGCGGCTGACGACAACAGTACCACCAGCTTTTTCCCTATCATGGTGTTGCCTCCTTAACGATCTGGCGAAGGGGTTCCCAATCGCTCTAATAGTCCTTCCCGAGTTTTGCGAACATGCAAGCGGGCGTAATGCTCCGCCAAGTCTGGATCGCGCACTTCAATGGCCTCGAAGATGCGACGGTGCTCGGGCACAGAGATCCGCACGCGATCGAGTGCCACCCAGTCCAAAGACACCATGCGGGTGCGGAACCCCTCTAAACTCTTCAAAGATTGAATCAGGTACCGGTTTTCCGTCATGTCGGCAATCGTGTCATGAAACCGTGAATGCGCCCGGTCAAAGGTATCGACATCGGCCGGGTCGTGCTCCATGTGGCGAAGACTTTGGCTCAAAACCTCGAGCAGGTCGGGCCTTTGGTGGCCAGCCGCCAATCGGGCTGCCAGTCCCTCCAATGTCTCTCGAAGTACATACGCGTGCGAGATATTCTCGACGGAGAGGCGAGCGACGATGAGACCCCTTGACCCGTCTTGACACGCCAATCCCTCTTGCGCGAGGCGCTGCAACGCTTCTCGAACGGGCGTCCGAGAGACCCCTAACTTTTTGGCCAGGGCAGCCTCTATCAGTCGTATACCAGGGGATAGGTCACCATCAGTGATCGCCTGTTTCAACCGGCGATAGACTTCCTCGGATGCGGTGGTTATAGTGACCGGCGTCAAGGACGAATCGCCGGAATCAGCTGCCATGATGTATATCCTCCCCCCATTCGCCAATGCATTCGCCACCCAATGTCACGATTCCTGCTAATTGATCTAACTTTCTGTGTTCGCATACAGTGGACAATGTCAGTCTTTCGTACGCGTGTCTACCGCCCGCTCATATGTTCCAGGGGCGATTTGTACCATGAACCGGAGTAAGGTACTGTGTATGAATGAACAGGGGCAACGACTCATGGGCCTCATTAGGCATCGCTCCGTCAGCCTCAGGCTATTGAGGCCTACTGAGGAACGGATAGAGGGGGAATATTTTGATGCTGGAAGTGGTCTTCATACGCCATGGGGAAAGCGAGGCGAACCGCCATAACATCATTGTGTCGCATCGGGGTGATCCTCCCTTAACTGACTCCGGGATCGGACAAGCGCGCCACGCCGCCAGCGTTTGGGGACCTTTTAATGCCGTCTACTCCAGTCCCTTAAGACGAACCCGCCAGACAGCCGAAGCGTTCCTGAACCCCGGCCAGGTTCTACACATTGACGAGCGTCTGCACGAAATTGCCTTGGGGCGTTGGGACGGCCTAACCATTGAAGAGATTGAGTCCCGAGACCTTGATCGATATCACCAGTGGAAGGCCAACCCTGAGTTGGGCGCCCCCGACGGCGGCGAACCGCTCAGCCACGTGGCGGAGCGCCTGCATGGGTTTCTACAGGATATTCGACGTGAGTATCCAGAGGGGCGTATTATCGCCACCACGCATTCCGATTGCCTGAAGGCAATTTTGTTGTCGGTCCTCCACGCACCGTGGACGGGTGCCCAATGGTTTCACCTGAGCAACACCGCCGGGCTTGCCCTTCAGCTAAAAGATGGTGCCTGGCAAATCATGGCCTATCCGATTATGCCGCCCGCTTAGGAAATCGAGGGCATCTTTGTACGCGGTACGGTGTGCTTAATCGAGTTCGCGCCGGACGTGAGTCAAGGCTGCCGTGGTATCCACCACATGGAACCCTTGATTTAGATACATTGACAAGGGTCCATGATGTGCTAACTGCTCAAAGCCACGAGATTCTTCCCCATGCGCCGTAGGATCGGCGACTACGTAGGCATCAACATGTCGCGCCCCCAGGTCGTGCAGGAGCTTCAAGGCCGCATCAAGGAGTTGCCCCGCGATGCCCTGGCGACGAAGTTCTGGGTGGACCACAAAGCAGGCTACGGTCCCGGACCGTGGATCGGAGGGCAGCCCGCGCTAATGTGGGCCGCATGTCCGCGTCGACCCATCCGACAACCTGGCCACGGGCATAGGCCACAATCCAATGACCACGGCTTTCCCCCACCCGCTGAATTAGTTCTCGCCGATTATCCAAAGCGGTCCTTTGGTCCCAATCCCCCGTAGCGGCATCGCGTAAGTAATGGAACACGCAGTAGCAACCCGCCCACTCGGGGTTATCCGAGAAAGCGTCTCGGTCGACGAACGCCAGGAATTCATTGAGATTATCCGCACCCAAGCTACGACACGTTACCGGAATCACGGAATGTCACCAGCCCTTCCGTTCTGATGGATTTGTCCGCAGCCTGTCAACAAGCCGTCCAATTTATCGTTCGCGTTCCTAACCCCCTGATGGACACTGGGGAGGCTTCGACAATACTCTATCCCTATCGAATAGCTTGAACTCGTTTGAAAGAGGTTGCAATCACACGATTAAAAACCGAAAAGACATCAATAGTCACCCTTAACACTCGAATTGCCGCCACAAAAAATTCCTGCTTCACTCAGTCCCGCGGCATGTAAGGTTCGGTCACCAAGAAGTCCGCGCAGTAAGCGCCTTCATCCGTCGACAATACCCCCGAGTGAGTACGCGCTCATGTCATTTCCAATCGGTTCGCAGCAATCGTCCGCGGTGTCGCGTCGACCCTCTTTTCCAAGAAAGTCGATTGTGGTAATAATTGGTGTTGAGTAACCAGGTATGACTTGAATATTCGTTAGCGGAAGGAGGTCCACAGCACTTCCTCTCCGACCGTGTCCGAGGAAATTCCAGTGCCCACGTGTCCTGCAGTTGACTATTCGTCGACGATAGGAGGTTATCCGTATGCTTTTACGACAACGTAGCTGGGCGGCTTTGGGTTCTGCCGCTCTCTTGATGGGGGTGCTGAGTGCCTGCGGGTCGTCGCCCTCAGCGTCAGGCTCATCCAATGTCACCTTAGTGTTTGCCAATCAGGGGCTTGGAACGGAGCTTAAGGCCACGCAAACTGCCGTCAAAGGATTTGAGAAGCTTCACCCTCACATTAAAGTTAAGATTGAAACCCTGTCCGCCAATTCCAATGACGCGTATCAAAGCTTAGTCACAGACTTCACCTCTGGGTCCAGCACACCCGACGTCATCACCGCAGATGTCATCTGGCCTGCCGCCTTTGCCGCAGCACATTGGATTCAGCCACTGAGCGCCTCCCAATATCACCTGAACCATTTCTTCCAAGGGATGGTAAAGGCCGGCGAATACAAAGGCACACTCTACGCCATCCCTTGGTTTATCAACGTCGAAGGCCTCTACTATCGAACGGACCTGGTCAAGACTCCCCCGAAAACCTTCTCCGCCTTGGTTGCAGACGCTAAGGCCGTCCAGAAAAAACATCCCAAGATGTATGGGCTCGCCTTCGAGGGTGACAAGTACGAGGGGGCTGTCACCGTTTTCCAGGACGTGTCCGGTGGGTTTGGAGGGGAATTTCTCAATGCTCAGGGAAAGCCCGTCATTAATTCTCGCGCCAACATCAAGGCGTTGACATGGCTAGACAATCTCATTAAAAAAGGCATATCCCCTACCGCTGTCACCGGGTGGGAAGAAGGGCAAGTGCAACAGGCGTTCTTGTCTGGCAATGCGGTCTTCGCCACCAACTGGCCCTATTTGTACCCGCTTGCTGAAGCTCAGGGGTCGGCAGTGAAAAACAAAGTCGGATTCGCACCGCCTCCCGCCATTGCAAGTGGAAAAGTCACCGCCTCCTTGGGCGGGGATGTGTTGGTCATCAACAAGAACACCAAGTATCCCAAACAAGCGGAGGAACTGGTGAAATATTTAACCTCCTCTAAAACCATGACACAGCGAGCCCTCATTTCCGGTGACCCACCCGCCCGTACGGACGCGTACACCAAAAGCCTCATTGCCCAGGCTCCATGGTTCGCTCAAGAAGAAAAAGTCTATAAGTATGCGGTACCACGGCCCGTGACGCCACTCTACCCACAAATTTCTGCCGCCATTCAGACGGCCTTGTCTGAGGTCTATTCAGGGCAAGCCTCGCCCAAGGCTGCCCTCGACCAAGCGCAGCAGAAGGCGAAATCTATCATTTCCAACAATGGCCAGTAAACCTGTAACGCGGATTCCGGGGCGAGCCTTTCGGCCACGCCCCGGACACCAAACCTACACTGCCCGCCGGGCACGGGTGGGGTATCTCTTTGTTCTGCCGGCCGTCATCATGCTGGCCTTGGTTTCCGTATACCCCTTGCTTTATAATGCGTGGCTTTCTCTCCATCATGATGTCCTCACCGATCCATTGGCCACGCACTTTTCAGGGCTGGCCAATTACCATTTACTTTTGACGGATAGCGAGTTTTGGGGGGATTTCCTGCGCACGTTGATTTTTACCGTCATATCCGTGGCCATTGAGTTGGTGTTGGGCATGGTTCTAGCCCTCGTAGTCAGTCGAAAGTTTCGTGCGCGGTCGCTGGTTCGGGCCTCCATTCTGATCCCCTGGGCTATTCCCACTGCCGTGTCGGCCATGCTTTGGAAAATGTTTTTCGACCAGCGCACCGGATTCGTCGACTTCTTTTTGGGTCTTTTGCATTTGCCTGGTAGCCATGAAGTGTGGTTCAACTCCCCGTTTTGGGCCTGGCTTCCAATCATATTGAGCGACATGTGGAAAAACACTCCATTCGTCGCCCTGTTGCTGCTGGCGGGTCTCCAGGGGATTCCCCATGAACTTTATGAAAGCGCCCGGATTGATGGAGCGAACGCCTGGCAAATCTTTTGGCGTGTCACCGTACCGCTCATGAAGCCGACCATTCTGGTAGCGCTCATCTTCCGCACCTTGAGCGCCCTCTTGATTTTTGACACCATTTTCGTCATGACTGGCGGCGGCCCCGGGATTTCAACCGAAGTGGTGTCTTACTACAACTGGTATCAATTTATGACCAGCCTCAACTTTGGCTATGGAGCCGCCATTTCTGTCGGCATCACCATTATCGCCATGGCTCTAGCATTCCTTTATGTACGCTTGATGAGGCAAGGGGGAGGGTTTCAGGTATGAGTCGCGGACGTGCCGGACGGATTGGCTTTGCCATCTTGGTTGGGGTCATCATTGTCTACTCGTTGCTACCGTTTCTCTGGATTCTCCGCTCTTCACTCGAATCCTCGGCCGGCTTGAGTCAACAGACAAGCACATTCTGGCCGATCGGGATAACCCTCACCCACTATCGGGCCTTGTTTACAGAAGAAAACTTTCTCCGACCTCTCATCAATAGCATTGTGGTTGCTGGGATGACCACCGTCATTGCCGTCGTATTGGGATCGCTTGCCGCCTACGCCCTCTCCCGGCTTCCCATAAAGGGTCGCATGGCGGTCTTGGGGTTCGTGTTGCTGGTATCCTTTTTCCCCCAAATTGGCATGGTCGGCCCCTTATTTCTCGTTTTCCGGCACCTCGGCTGGCTGGACACCTATCAAAGTCTCATATTTCCCTATCTCATCCTGTCGCTACCCATTACCACATGGATTCTCACCGCTTTTTTCGCACAAATCCCCATAGAAATTGAAGAAGCGTCCATGGTGGATGGAGCCTCTATCGCGCAAACCATTGGGCGGATATTTGTGCCTTTGGCGCTACCGGGCATTTTCACGGCCGCCATTTTGGGCTTCCTGTTATCCTGGAACGACCTACTCTTCGCCCTCTCCTTCATCCATAACCCCAGCATGTTTACCGTCCCTCTGGCGTTAGTGAATTTCCGGAGCGCCTTTTACATCCACTACGGCCAAATCGATGCCGGGGTAGTGGTGGCATCGATTCCCATTGCCCTGGTGGTGCTCTTTCTACAGCGCCGCATCGAGGCAGGACTGACGGCAGGCGGTGTCAAGGGCTAAGCATCGGCGGAAGCGCGGAAACTCTCGGTTATCGTCAAAACCCGGGCGGCCGCCTCCGCCCGGATGTCCCCAATGTGAGCCCCGGGGGAGCGGTGGTTGTACGCGCGTACGAATGACTGGCATGCAGGAGACGGGCCGCCCTTGAAATGTGAAGTCCTGACGCGCCCACGGAAAAATCCCATGGCGCAGGTGGAGATGGGCTTGGGGGTCCGGATCCGGAACAATTGGTCTCAATCCATGCGTCCTGCGGGCTTCATAGGCTTTCGGCCCGGCGACTTTTTCGCCGGTCGAGACCGTGGCCAGCGCCGAAACCCCGAGGTCCACCCCCACCGCTTGGTTTTCACGGAGGAGAACGGGCGGATCGGGGACCTCGACGGTGACACTTAAGAACCAGCGATTCGCGGTCCGGGAGATGGTGCCCGACAGCACTTTGCCGCTCCCGCAAGGATTCGTGCATCTGCACCCAGCCTAACTTCGGAATATGCA
Organism: Sulfobacillus sp.; assembly: GCA_027343765.1. Classification (GTDB taxonomy): domain Bacteria; phylum Bacillota; class Sulfobacillia; order Sulfobacillales; family Sulfobacillaceae; genus Sulfobacillus_B. The sequence continues at coordinate 267 of DAHWKG010000030.1, read as the reverse complement.
CTTTTTGCCCTTTGACCGTGAAGTGGTCGTTGGTTAACGCAAAGCTGTCGTGACGGCCTTTCTTCTTAAACGTGGGGTAGTCGGCGATGCCCTGAAAGAAGTTCTTAAAGGCTTGGCCCAAATGCATGATGGCCATCTGCGGCGCGTTCTTGGTGATCTCCAGCATCCAGGGAAACTCGTTTCGCTTGATGGCATTGAGTTGACGCCGCAGAGCGGCGTCGGATGGCTTGTTCGCGGCGGAATCGGCTGTCCACGCGTCATACTGCC
>DAHWKG010000029.1:0-2456 GCA_027343765.1 Sulfobacillus sp. | reverse complement strand
GTTCCGCCGGTAAGGCGGGCGACCAGGGTAAAAGGTCTTGCCAAATGGTGGGGTCGGCCAGGTCCCGATTCGGCAACCGTTCAAAAAGGTACTGGAGATACGCCCGGGGATTGAGCCCATTCTCCTTGGCCGTTTCCACGATGCTATACACGATGGCGCTGGCCTGGGCGCCCCGCGGGGTATTGGCAAACAAAAAGTTTTTGCGACCGATGACAAACGGCTTAATGCTCCGCTCGGCGCGGTTGTTATCGATCTCCAAGCGCCCGTCGCATAAAAAGCGGGTCAACGGGGTCCACTGATTGAGGCAATAGATCACCGCCTGCCCCAAGGCACTCTTGGGGAGGACGATGCGTCGTTGTGCGCGAAGCCACCGCAGAAATTGCGCAAGGACCGGGCGGCTCCGCGCCCGTCGGGCGCGCAGGCGTTCCTCCGGCGTCGCATGTGTCAGATCGCGCTCAATGGCATAGAGACGATTGCAAAACTCGAGTCCTTCGCGGACAAGACTCGGCCCATCCCGTTGAGCCGCTGGCAAGGATTTTAACGCATCCATATACTTTCGCCGTGCGTGAGCCCAGCACCCGACTAATGTGACGTGCTCCAGATCATGATAGCCGCTGTACCCGTCGACGTGGAGGTATCCTTGGAATCCGCGGAGAAAGCTCTTCGGGTGCTCGCCGCCGCGCGTGGGGCGATACTCGTACAGCACAATCGCCGGGGTGTCGCGCCCGGTGCGATATAGCCACATATAGGACTGTTGCTCGGCGCCCCTCTTCATGGAGGACCTGGAGGGTGGTCTCGTCAGCATGGAGAATGTCCCGGAGCCGCAGGGCCACTTGGAGCTGCACGTAGAGGGGATTCAACCATTCGTGGGCTGCGTAGAGGACCCAATTCGCCAGCGTCTGCCGCGACAAGGGGACCCCCAGCCGCTGCCATTCTTGCTCTTAGCGATAGAGGGGCAATCCGGTCGTGAACTTTTGATGCAGGGTCTCGGCCAACAAGGAGGCGGAGGCGAGACTCCACGGATACACCGACCGCGGCATCGGAGCGGTCCGGATCGGCGTCGTGAGCGCGCCGCGCTCACACGTCCGGCAACTATAGACGTGCTGGACGTGTTCAATGACCTTGACCTGCGCCGGGATGACCGCCAGCTCGCGGCGGATCTCGGTGCTCATCGTGTGTAAGGGGCCCTGGCACACCTCGCAGACTTGCTCATCGGCGGGCAGGGTATACTCAATGCGCTCCAGCGGCAGATGGGCCAAGTCTGCCTCCCGCTGCCCTTTCGTCTTCTTGCGCCGCTCATAGACGATCGTTTCCGTAGCGGGGGCCAAGGGCGACGGCGCCGTGGCCTCCGCCTCATTGAAGAGTTGGAGCTGGAGGGCGTCCGAGCCCTCGTGGGCCGACCCAAATTGGCGATGCGCCTGCAGCCGAAAGTGGGCTTCGTACCATTCGACTCGGGCGGTTAATGCTAACACTTGCTGTTCCAGGCGCGCCACTTGGGTGGCCCAATCGCGGGGTGTTTCCGGGCTCTTTACCATACGTCGAGAATTCGCGAAAAGCCTCCGAAAGTCCTGCAAAATCAAGGGTTTCCCGGGATTTTTTATCCCTTTTTCACACCACCGTTCGCGCCCGTACGGGCGCGTGTGCCTGCCGTTGATCGATCGCCAGCCCATCGAGTAACCAGCGCAACTGGCGGAGGGAAATGGTGCGCGTGGAGGCCTCGCTCGCCGTGCGAGGCCATTGAAAACGCCCCCGTTCTAATCGTCGGTAGAGAAGCCAAAAGCCGTTGTGCTGCCAGTAGAGGATTTTCACCTTGTCCCGTTGCCGGTTGCAGAAGACGAAGAGGGCCGGCGCAAACGGGTCCAGATGAAAGCTGGCTTGCACCACCGCCGCCAACCCATCGATGGATTTCCGCATGTCGGTGGCCCCCGCAGCGAGGTAGACGCGGACCTCCGGGCCCGCCCAATCCCCGATCATGCCAAGGTGCGGACAACCGCCCGCAGGAGCTCCGGGTCGAACCCGGCCTGCACATCGATGGCCACAGGACCCACCCGCACGACCACCCGGGCCCCGGGAGTGTGGGCGGCCTCGATCGGGACGGGGAGCCACGCCGTCGTCGCCGAGGCGGACGCATCGGCCGTCCGAAACTTGGCCAGCCAATAATGTAAATGACGAACGTTGTACCCGTTCTGGCGGCACCACTGGGCGGGCCCTAGCCCACTCGCGCGAAATTCAGCCACCAATCTCGCCCAGCGCTGGCGCAGTTCTTCCCGTTCTTTATGGCTCATGATGGAAAACCCCTTTCACGGACTTTGGGGTTATTATGAGAGACTCCCATAGCTCCGGGAAGGTGGGAAGAGTTTGACGCTCACCACAGCGGTGGCTCGGGGGCGTCGGTCGCCGCGTCCCCCATGGGGGGGTGCGAAGGGGTGTCGGCGGGGCCCCCTGCCGGTTCAGCG
>DAHWKG010000013.1:0-3790 GCA_027343765.1 Sulfobacillus sp. | reverse complement strand
GCGAGGGCGGCGGCCACAATCTCGCTTTTTTGACGGCCCGTTTCGCGCCACAGATGATCCAGTTGGGCTCGGCAGGCAGGTGTGACATAGAGGGAAATGCGTGCGGTCTTCTCTTTTGTTGACAAGACTCCCATCCTCCCTTGGAATATTTACCCAAGAGTATAGCGCAAAAACGCGCGCGCAGAAAGAACAGAAGTCCGGTGTATACCGGGTGAAATGCGGGGATATCTCGAAGAATCTCCCTGTTCACGCTGCTCTGATCGGATTAGGGTAATGGCAGAGACCCGGTTCATACCCATCGAAAGAGAAGTGCCGGGTGATCAAGAAGGAACCCGGCGAGGATCATTGGGAATCGGCCGTATCCACGCTTTGAAGGGCCCACACCAGGCGGACAAAGCCCAGGTAAAACTAACGGCGCGAGGCCAATCCACAGAGCCAGTCCAGGGAAACATTTAGGCACTCGGCAAGACGGATTGCCACGGTAAGAGATGGAACTGTGGCACCGGACTCATATTCGACCAACGTGCTGCGCCCGATGCCGAGCTGCTGAGCTAGAGCGCTCTGCGACAGATGATGGTCTAAACGAGCCTGTTTGAGTCGCGCACCAAAGGCCTGAGAAAATGGGAGGGATGCCATTGACATGTCGCTCATACCGACACTATAATAAGTCTAGATGTGTCGCTCATACCGACATCTCCTTAACGGAAAGGAGGATCGTCCGTGAATCGCATTCGGCAATTACGTCGAGAGCGCGGCATGACCCAGCGCGAATTAGCGCTGGCCGCGGGATGCGGACGATCATTCCTCTCGGAAATTGAAACCGGGAACGCCAATCCCACTCAGGCTGTTCTGCAAATGATTGCCACCGCGCTGCATGTACCCTTGGCAGAAGTGGTGGGAGAGAACATCCCGGATAAGCCCGACGACATCAAACCCTAAAACCGTTACGCTATTGGCCTCCGCTATGCCATGGGTCGATCCCAGGTATTGGTTGAAGTATAGCATATAGGGTTGGTATCGGAGTTCCGGACGTGGGGTATAGTGGATGACATTTCACCGAGAAACGCTGCAGCATGGTAGTTTGCGGGAGTTCGCCGCGCGGCGGATGAACGTAGGCGGAAAGGGGGGACGTATGCCCTATCTCTGTGAACCAGACGGCAAGGTGGTGCGCGTGGCACCCAGTATTATTCGTCGCAAACTGAAGAAAGGGTGGATTCGCGCGACCGGCTTGCCGGACTATTACATTCGTTGTGGAATCGCAGCAGAAGAGCAACAAGCGTTGTCTGCGGCCCGGGCCTTTTGGAAAGAACAAGAGCGCCAAGGACAGTCTTGTCAAGAAGCCCACGTTCGATATAACGCGCAATTGGATGAAGCCGACAGGCGACGGAGCGCAGCCCACCTCGAAGCGCAGCGAGCGCTAGCCCGCCGCATCCGGCAACAAGAGGTGGAGCTCTTAAGGGCGCGCGGCCTCTCTTTAGACGTGCCATTGATAGCGCTCTCTCTACCCCGTCGAATCAAACGTCCGCGGCTGGTTGCGCATGGGCGGGGCTCAGCGGTTGTGGGCGTTTTTCACGATCCGGCATCCGTAGACAACTAAACGATTGGCAGAGGTATCTATTCGGGAAGCCCGCCGTGTGCGGGCTTTGTTTATGGGGCGACGACTTCGTAGGAAACGTAGAGAGAGAGGAGAGGGTTCTCATGGCCATGGTCATGCCCTATCGGCAGGTCGAGGTGGAATCGGCGCTGCAACACATCTTTGAGGAATGGCAAGACCACCCGATAACCATTCAATGGGTGGAATCATTGGAATGGAGCGCCCAAAGTTGGCGTCAAGCGAAGGTCGGTGGTGTCTATCCCCATGGCGTGCAATTATTGCTGGAGGGTGAGTGCGGGAATGGTCCCATTCCCTATTGGCTCAGTTGGATTGAACTCGGGCTGAATCCCGAGCTCATCGAGACAAGCGCGTTGCGCCAGGCCGTGACAACGGTGATGTCCGGTTCGATGAATGCGGACTGGGCCGAAGCCCTCGCAGGGATTCGGTGGTAAGACGGCCACGATGATAAGAGGTCTTTTTAGTCCTACACGAGAGAGGAGATATGTTGCATGGCAATGTCGATGGAGATGACCAGTATCACCGAGCGTCAGTTGTTTCGTCCGGTAGAAGTCGCTCAAATGAGTGGATTGAGCCGCGCTTTTGTGTATCGGCTGATAGAGAAAGGGGCGTTAAAAAGTGTGCGCATCGGAAGTGCCGTCCGCATATCCGCTGACGAGGTGACGCGGCTGGTGACCGAAGGTATTCCGGCCAAGGACTAACGCCGTATGACCACGATTTCATGTCGGGAGGAGGGGGATCGTGTCCGAGGCGCCGTTTACAGTCGAGGTCAATCAGAGTTTTAATCCCATCGAGAAGGCCTGGAGTCCACAAATCTTCATCAAACTCTATACGGCGGCCCTCGACACCGGTTTTCTGGCCGCAATTTCCGATCGGGACTGGAAGACGCTTTGTGTCATCGCGCTTCACATGGATGCGAAGGGCCAGTGCTATCCGTCCCTGCCGACCATCGCTCGGGCTTTGGGGGTGAATAAGAGTACAGCTAGTAACCGCATCCAATCCCTCTTGCAGTTTCGCTGGCAAACCCAACCCATTATTGAGGCGACGCGCGAGCGGCGCACCAACGGCACTTTAGGCCGTCAGGTCTACACCATCTTGCCGTTAACGCCCCTGTCCTTTGGTAGCCGAACGGGAGACGCTGTGCGAGATTCAACCAGTTCGCGAAATCCCGAACTGGTGACCAGTTCGCGGTTTACCAAACTGGATCCATCCAAACTGGAAAACCCCGAACGCAAAAGAAACAAGATCCAAGATCAACAAGAGCCAAAAAGAAAACTAGCTCCAGGGAGACCCCTATCGCCCAATCATGGCGATTTGTCCGTTTCCCTAAAGGAGGACAAACCGAATACGGCGGAAGTCATTACCGGGTACTTTCAACGGCGGCTGGGCCAAGCGGGCATGGCGGCCTTTCCGAGGAATTGGATGGCGAAGACGCAGCGGCGGGTGCAGCAAATGACCCAGGACGGATGGACGGCAGAGGATCTCATGGCGCTCATCGATTGGTGCCTCGCCCATCCGTTTTGGCACAACAAAGTGACGTCGATGGATAAGGTGGCTGATTTAGCGGGCGAGTGGCAATTGCAGTCAAAGGAGGCACAGCATGGCACCAAACTTTCGCATGTTACCCAAGCGGGACGGCACCATGATTCAGGTGCCCTCGATGCCTTGGTCGTCCGCGTCGACACCTCCTGAGCCATTCACTGCGCCCTGCTGTGGGCAAGCTATTACCAGTACGCGGGTCTCAGTGATTCAGGGGGCTCTGATACTTTGGCAATGGCAATATTGTGCTTGTATGCAAGAGGCTTTGGCATGTGCTGACGAAGAACGGAGGCGGACGGAACGAGAGACGGGAGAGCGAGAGCGATGGCAAGAAGAACAACAGCGGTTCGATGTGCTCTTGCCCCAGTGGCGGCAATCGGCCAAGGTTCCCCGCCAGACACTGGAGCATTTCGTGGTGAATGACGCCATGCGAGGCCTCTGGGAACGCTTGGAGAAATGGCTCAATGCTGTAGAACCGAGCGAGGGATTCATGCTCACGGGACGGGTGGGGAGTGGCAAAACCCATTTGGTTCGCGGTGTGGTCCATCAATTGCGGGCGTCCTACCGCTCAGTGCTGTATACCACCGTCCCTTACCTGGTCGAACATCTTCGCGGACCCACGGGGGTGGACATGGATGC
>DAHWKG010000005.1:0-3695 GCA_027343765.1 Sulfobacillus sp. | reverse complement strand
CCGTGGTGCCCGTGTCCCGATGTTGTGGTCAATGGGGTTCTCGGTCGTTGCCTTGGCTGTCATGGGGATGGTTCCCGGATTCTGGATGTTTACGGTGGGCGTCATGGTGGTCGGCTTTTCGATGAGCGCTTCCAACCCCATCTTCAATGCGCTGTCCGTGGAAGTTTGGCCAGAGGGCGGGCGCACGGCCTTCAATGCCGTCTACGTCGCCATCAATGCGGGGGTGGCGGTCGGCTCGTCGCTTGGAGGTCTCCTGGCGTCGGTCAGTTTTCGCGCCACCTTCATCATGGCCGGCATTGTCGTGGGTGCGATTTGGATCCTGATATACACGGCTTACCGCGGGGATCATTGGACTCGTGCGCCTCGCCGCAAGCCTGCTGCGCCGAATCTGGCAGCGGGCCGGACTGCCGTGCCTCCATCCATCGGTTGGCCCATTTTCATCTTGGCGGGGGCACTGGCCGCTCAATGGCTGGCTTACGACCAGTGGGAGACAACTGTGCCCAATTTTATGCAGGCTGAAGGGCTCCCGATCATCTTGTACAGCTCGCTTTGGACGTTGAACACAGTCTTGATTTTAGGTGCGCAACCCCTGCTAGCCAAGGCCTTGACGCGGATGCCGCGGGTTGGCGCGCAGCTCATCTGGGGCAGTGTGCTGTTTGTAACATCGTTTGGCACCTTGACCCTATTCCATTCCTACCCCGCGTATGTGATTGGGATGGGGCTCGCGACACTGGGCGAAATGTTGGTTCTTCCGGGTGCGCCGGCTGCGGCCGAGCAATGGTCGTCTCCCTCGCGACGCGGTCTCGTACAGGGCATCGTTACCACCGCCGGCTCGCTTGGCCGCATGGCCGGACCTCTTTTGGGCGGCCTGTTGTTTGCGGCTGGTCATCCCGGCAGGCTCTTCGCTGTTATGACGGGTGTGATGGCTCTGGGAGGTCTGGCTTACGTCGCTGGCGGTTGGTTTGGCCACCGGCCTGCCGAAGAACCTGATGTCTCCGCTGTGTAACCGATGTGAGGCGTGTGTGGCCGTCCGGTCGGAGGGCCATTTCCCACCGCGGCCTGGCGGGCGTGCTGTCCTCCAACCTTGACCGAGCAATTGGGGAACTCCTATGATTTTAGGGCCATTGACTGCGGTGTACGATTCCGCACGAAAAGGTGGTGAATGAGGTGTGGCAGAAATGGATTACGAGGTAACCTTCGACGAATACCTGATTTCGGCTCATGCGGGGAGGCTACAGCCCGAAGTCATTTGGGATTTCCTCCACCGCGAATCGGATTGGGCCCGGGGCATTCCCTATGAAGTGATGCTGCGGACGCTGGCACATTCGTTGAACTTCGGCGCATACACATCAGACGGACGGCAAGTTGGGTTTGCGCGGATCGTAACGGACTATGGCCAATTTGCGTATCTCTGTGACGTTTTTATCTTGGCGCCCTATCGTGGACAAGGGCTGGGAAAAGCGTTAGTCAAAGCGGCATTGGCTCATCCCGCCCTGCGGAATCTTCGCCGGTATGCGCTCGACGCATCCGACGACGCCCGGTCGCTCTATGCAGAACTCGGGTTCGCTCCGTCGGAAGGGGGGGGGCACATGGAGATACGGCATCGCGCCGCGGAACTGTGGTCGTCGACTCCGGCTGCGCGCGGCAACGGCGAACGGCCGTCCCCCTGACCCGTTTTGAAAGGCTCTCCGCCAGCTTCTCCGTGCAGAGATTCCATCGTAGTCTATAGCCAGCATAATCATCGCAATCTTGAGAAACGTTATCTGATGACATGTCGGCCTGAGAAGGGATTGATAGGCCGCGGGAAACGGAGGACTTATCGTGGCTCGAGTGGTTTTCTGGGATATTGCCAACGGATTGCCAGAGGGAGGACCTCTGATTCGATGGGATTTGGCTTGGCCCTTGTTCTTGCCGGGTTGCGCTCTTGGAGAACTGCCGATTCAAGAGCCACAGTCGCTGAATATCATGGGTCGGTGGTTCTGGGAACAGATGGGGAGGGTAGGGGGGCGGCTTCGGCCCGACGCGTACGACACTGTGTGGTTCGTGACGCCGGCATTGTCAGACGGCGCCCGAGAGTACCTCACGCGCCTCGCGTCGTTTTGGTGCGACGAGGTGTACTGGGAAGTTCCCGAGCGGAGCAGTCCGAACCGATGGATGATGCCAGCGGTGGACGTAGGGACTTTGCCGACCACGTCCTTGTGGAGCACGATGACGGAAACTTATGAAGAGGGGGTCGAGCGCCATCTTCTCCCGATGCTTGGCGTTGGTCGCGTGTTCATCAAGGTGCAGCAGGTCGCTCCGGGCTCTGCATCGGCCCGACTGCACAGCCACACTGCTCAAGACGAGTATTACTTCATTCTGGCGGGGTCAGCCACCTTACGGATGGGTCAGCACAGTCGCCCCGTCTCATCCGGAACTTTTATCGCGAAGCCAACGGGGCCGGATCTTACCAGTCAGATCGTGGCGGACCAAGGACATCCGGTAACCATTTTGGATATCGAGGTCTATGCCGATTCCCGCTTGGGGCTGGGCGGCAAGGATATGATGGCGTACACCGATCATCAAGAGCTCTTGCTGGTGGGACTGGGTATGGAAGGCATGGTCCCGCAATCAGCCGTGAAATCCACCGGCGACGTGTTTCGCCACTACTTTGACGGGTATGTGCGACAGGTCGACGGCAGTGTGGCGCCCCAAAACTTTCCTGGGCATGCGGCGCGGGATGACGAAAGAGGCTAGTCCTTTTCTACGGCCGAGGGCGGAGCCGCGCATAGATCCCATGCAAGTGCGTCTACTCCACCTCGCGCTGCAGACCGTTTCCTTCTATGGACTTATCTACCCCGGTGAGTCACCTAGGCTCCGCTGTTAGACGGACCCGGATGAGGGTCCCCCCAAGACAGAGGAGCAAGCGGGATTCTGGTTCGCCTTCTAAGAAAAGCTATTTCCGCCCCATGGTGAGAGCGGTGCGCCGCACAATCCATTCGATAGCCATGCCGGCCAACAAACCAAGACCTAGGGAAATTACGACGTCGTAGCTTCTGTCGATGCCGACAATAGCGATGGCCAAGATATAAATCGTTGTGCTTACCACGGAGGATAGACATCCGGTTCGGAGTCCCCGACGATGCAGGCAGCCGCAACAACGGGCTCCACATGGATAGGAGGGACCATCGCTAGCTCTCTCGACCGATGGGACCGTTGTATAGGAGACCCACGATTCCTAGAATAAGCCCAATAAGGGCTAGGACGAACCACACGCCGTTCATGCCGACGGATGCCGAGTTCATAAACGTGGCGAAGACGATGAGAAGAATCCCGAATAAGATGAGTTTCATTTTGTTCACCATACCTTTTTCGTAATTGTACGCCACTCGATAGGGTACGCCCAAGAATAGAAAGAAGGGACGCGGACAAAGATGCGCCGCATCTCTGAGGCGGAGCCAAAGTCCCAATAACGGATGGTGAAACCTCTGAAATTGGTTTGCAGGAGGATGGCTCATGCCCCGCCGTCGACCGTGTGGGATGCCATTTTTCACGAGCATGTCTCGACGTCGTCAGCACACGAGACCTAGACGTTTGGGCAATTTGGGGTGGTGCGCGTGCTCTTTCACCAAGGTTCCATGACCATGGGAATCCCAGCCAATAATCTGGCTCTTTCTCTCTCTGCGGCGACCGGCACATCCTGTTGAACAAGGTGG
>DAHWKG010000252.1:0-5381 GCA_027343765.1 Sulfobacillus sp. | reverse complement strand
CGGGTGTATCACGCCGCCCGCGCGGAACTGGCGGAACGAGGGCTCCCGCAAACCCTGGTAGCCGACGAAGGGGGACTCGGTCCCGCGCTGGGGCAGAATGAGGCGGGCCTGGAGATTCTGACCCGCGCCATGGCCCGCGCCGGATTGGAGCCGGGGGTCACCGGGGGCATTGCCCTGGATGTGGCCGCCACCTACCACGACGGACGTTACCGCTGGTCGCGGGATGGCCGCGAATTTGACAGCGACGACCTGATCGGCCTCTTAGCGGCCTGGGTGGATCAGTATCCCATCATCTCCATTGAAGACGGGCTGGCGGAGGATGACTGGGCCGGATGGCAGGCGCTGACTCGTCGTATGGCTGACCGGATCCAGATTGTCGGGGATGACTTATTTACCACGTCCCCTGGCCGTATTCGACAGGGTATTGAGCAAAAGGTCGCCAATGCGGTGCTGATTAAAGTGAACCAAATTGGCACCGTGACCGAATCGCTTGATGCCGTACGGTTAGCCCACGACGCGGGTTATCGCACCGTGGTCTCGGCACGCTCGGGTGAGACCGAGGACACCTTTATCGCAGACTTGGCGGTGGCCGTCGGGCCGGGACAGATCAAGGTGGGATCGATTACGAGATCTGAGCGGTTGGCCAAATATAATCGGATTCCGTATTGAAGAGGCCCTCGGTATCGGTCGATTTGCGCATCCCTTTCGGATCTAATCTAACGTTTCGTTATGTTAGCGTATTGCGAGAGGATGCGTTACCCATCCCAAAGCTTGCGGGAAACGATTGAGTACAAAGTGCATATTTCTGTCGAACTGACCACGCACACCGGAAATTTCCGGCCTTACGGGCGGCCTCGGCGTCCAGCATGAGATTGCCCGGGGCATTCTCGGCCGCCGCCGCGGCGTGAAATCGTTCGGCCAATCTCAACGATATTGTGCCTGCCCGTGTCCGCAAGGAGGGACAAACTCAAAGCGGAAGGGCGCGTGCTCATCGTCGAGCGGTGGATCCTCATGGCCCTGCGCCATACCCGTCTACATAGTCTTGGTGAGGCGCGAACGCGGGTGGCCACATTGACCTAGCAACTCAGTGCTCGGCCCTTCCAGAAGCGCCGACGTCTCCTCTGGGAAACGGTGGGTCAAACGCGTGACCTTACAACCGCAGCCCGCGCCCTATGCTCTCCGCGCTTGTCCCGGCATCATATTTCGCACGCCGTCCCGGAACCATTATGGTATAGTATTCGAAACTTTATTTCATTAACGCGACAGGGGGTTGCAAGGGGATGGCACGCGTCTATTTGTACGACACGACATTGCGGGATGGGACACAACGCCGTGGTCTCAGCTTGTCGTTGGAGGACAAACTCCAAATTGCGCAGCTGCTGGACGATTACGGTATGGATTTCATCGAGGGCGGATGGCCGGCGTCCAACCCGAAAGATACGGCGTTTTTTGAACGCTCGCGTGGCCAGTTGCACACGGCGCAGGTGGCGGCCTTCGGCAGCACACGCCGCAAGGGCACGTTGGTCGAGGCCGATCCCAGCTTGCGGAGCATTCTGGAATTGGACGTCCCGGTCGCAACCCTCTTTGGCAAGGCGTCCGTCTTTCAGGTCGAGCAGATCCTCGAGACCGACGTGACCGAAAATCTACATATGGTGGAGGAATCGGTTCGGTTCTTGGTGGATCACGGGGTCACGGTCATCTTTGATGCGGAGCATTATTTCGATGGATACCGCGCTACCCCCGACTACGCCTTGGCCGTATTGTCGGCGGCGGAGGCCGGTGGAGCATCCTGGCTGGTTTTGTGCGACACTAATGGTGGTACGCTGCCCCGCGACATTCACGAGGGCGTTGAGGCGGCGACCACCGTTAGCCGCTTGCCGTTGGGCATTCATGCCCACAATGATGCCGGGCTTGCGGTGGCGAATTCCCTGGAGGCCGTGGCCGCCGGGGCCACCATGGTGCAGGGCACTATCAATGGGTATGGCGAGCGTTGCGGCAACGCCAACTTATGTACCATTTGGCCGAACTTGGTGTGGAAAATGGGCTTCGAGGCGGGCCGCGTCGAACGACTGCAGGATTTGACCCGATTGTCTCGCACGGTCTCCGAAATCGCTAATCTGGCCGCTGATGACGGCGCCCCCTATGTGGGTGAGAATGCCTTTGTCCATAAAGCAGGGGTGCATGCGGGGGCGGTACGCAAGCATCCGGAAGCCTATGAACATATCGACCCGGCTCACGTGGGACAGACACGGCGAATTTTGGTATCCGAGCTCTCGGGCCGTTCCAATTTGCTGTATCACTTTGACTCGTTGTTGAATGCCGAGCAAATACACGCGCTGGTGGAGCAAGTCAAGCAACTGGAGGCTGACGGCTATCAGTTCGAGGATGCCGACGCCTCGATGCGGCTCATGGTCGAGCGATCCGTGCATCACGTCCCGGCCTATTACGGCATCGATCGGTTTCATGTTTCCGTCACGCACGACGCCACATCCATTTGTGAGGCAACCGTACGAATTTTGGTGGGCGGCACCCGCTTCGTGGAGGTGGGCGAAGGCGCCGGACCCGTCCATGCATTGGACGTGGCTATGCGGAAGGCGCTGACCCAAGTCTACCCGCAACTCCGGGATCTGCATTTAAGTGACTACAAGGTGCGGGTTCTGAACGGGCGGGATGCGACGGGGGCGGCCGTGCGCGTGTGGATCCGCTCAGAGTACCATGATCGCGTGATACAGACAGTCGGCGTGTCGCGCAATATCTTGGTCGCGTCATGGCAGGCCCTGGTGGATGCGATCGATTTTTTGCTGTGGAGCGAAGCGGTGCCCACTCGCCACCAAGAAGCGATACAAAGCCACGCGTAGCGGATAATCCGAAGAACGCCCAACGCCATCGCCGCGCGCCTTCTCCATGCCCGTGATGTCGCCGAACACCGCCCCAGGTTGAACCGTACCTTGGCTATCGCGGGGTCCACGGCATGTTCGATGGCGGATTTGCCATAGAGCAACGTCAGGGTGAGAAGGCTTACAACTTGTCTCAGACGGCATTATTCTCGATCTGGAAGATTCCATTGCGCCCGCCCACAAGGCGGCGCGCGGTTCCGGGCCGGGGCGACCCCCGTTAAAAAGGGCACCCGGATGCCGTGATCGGCCCCACGGGAGCGATTGCGATGCCATTCGTGCTGACGTTTAAATACGATCAGGCCGCTGGGGCCAACGGTGGTGAAGATTCCGAAGGTGGTCCTTGTGGCCACTACCTCCAAACCGTGGTAACAACGGCTTGTATGGGGCGCAGGTTTTGGTTTTAGCCACCAAATGGTCCAACCTCCTCTAGCCCTCGGACGCCTGGCTCGCCGAAACGCGGCCTGGCGTCCCCGAACGAGGCGAGCAGACCATTTTCTACCGCACTTGAGGGGCGTTTGCGTAGACAATCCACGAGAATTACGACCCACAGGATCGTTCACGGGAGACCAGCCTTCTTACAATCGGTCGAGTAAGTCCAACGCCTTCATAAAGAAATAGTCCCCCCACACTATAGCTTCGTCTATTCCTACCCCATGCGGCACCGAGTACGCCGCGTGGTCAAGTAGCCCATCGTACCCAACATCTCGTAGGCAGTGTTCGTATAAATACGCTAGGTGCGCCAGACCTGCGTTTATCAGTGAGGTATCCCCGCACGTCATTCCGAGCAATAGGATCCCGTAGGCGGCAATGGCCGCAGCGGAGCTGTCCCTAGGGGAACCATGTGGAGCCTCGAAGCCCCATAGGGGAAGAGTACCGTTCGACTGCTTCGAATAGTATTGCCAAGCGCGAAGGGAGGCCTCCAAGAATCCAGACCGTCCCGTATATCGGTAGGCCTCAGCAAATCCAGCGATTGCCCACGCCTGTCCTCGGGACCAGCAGGATTCTGGCCGTGCCCCTTGAAATGTACCGCGATCCAGGACCTGCCCAGATTCGGGATCAAGCGTCGCCGTGTGATAGGTAGACCCGTCGGCCCGGAAGTATACTTGTTCAGTAGTTAACGCGTGCCGGATGGCCACTTGAGCCAATTGGCCGTCTTTGCACGCTTCGCTGACCCACCATGCCGACGCGGCCAAAGACCCGCAAGTCGCAGTTGGGTCATCCGTCAAGTGGACAAGCCCAAAGTCAACCATTTGGCTAACGCAAGATTAGCCACAGGAATTCCTCCTTGCGAACAGTTCGCGATCGGAATTCGGACATTCGCCCCATCTTCGGCAAATTCCTTCCACTACCCAAAAAAGTCGATGGCAAAGATTAACGAGAGCCGCTGCGTGGTCGCCGGGATGGGGCGCAAAGGCAGCGGCGAGCAGGTGGCGGCCCCGGCCCGCGGCCATGATCCGCTTGCGGTTCGCTTTTTAGACCTCGACGATTGCAAGGCGATTAACGACCACTATGGCCATGCGGTGGCGATGCGGGTGCTCCACGCGGTGGGGCCTAGTCGCACGACGTAGCACGGCACACCGGCGCTATAGGCCGCCTGGGTCGGGAAGAGTTCGGCTGGGTCCTACCGGATTCCACGGCGGACGAGCGCTCAACGCTTATTAGACCGTCTCCAAATGTGCCCGGTGGGTGGAATCCCCGACGTTTCCTTCTCGGGCGGCGCCGACGGCGTGGCAATTAGCCCGTGCGGCCGATCGATCCCTATACCAGGTGAAGGCGTCGGGGAAGGCCCGCCTCGCGTTAGCAGATGCCACTCTATCGTGAACGCTCGCCACCACCTACCCATATCGGGCGGGCCAACGATCGTCATCGGTTTCCAGCCCCGGCGAAATCCGCTACACTGGCCTTATTCTTGTTATTGGAGGCTTCCCGCGATGACCTGGGACGACACCGTGGACAGATTTACGACGGCGCTGAAGATGGCGGACCGGAGCGCCCACACCGTCGCGGCCTACCTGTCAGACTTGTCGTTGGCCGCGGACTACTGGGCTAACACCCGCAACAGACCGGAGATCTTAGCCGATCTCGCCCACCTCACGGGGGATGACATCGCCATGCCAGCAACATAAGAGTCGGCGGACCATCTTGCGACGGCAAGCGAGCCTGAAGCTCTTTCTCGCCTATGCGGTGAAACAGCGATGGATTGAGGCGTTGCCCTACCCCGAATCCCGCGGGATGCAGCGCTCTTTTGGCTAATGTTGGGGACCGGTTTGCGGATTTCGGAGGTTATGGGGCTTTCCCTCCACGACATTACCGAGGGCATGCGACGCGGTCACCTGAACATCATCGGCAAAGGTGACAAACGCCGGCAAGTGGCGCTGCCGACGGCCACGCATGCGTCCTTGATGGCGTATCGCGCGGTTCGCCCTCCCACAGAGCTCGCCACATTCTTTGTGACCCAGCGCCGCATCCCCAAGGGCCAGACCT
>DAHWKG010000117.1:0-5050 GCA_027343765.1 Sulfobacillus sp. | reverse complement strand
CACTGTCAAATATCCGGCTCGGAGCATTTCCACGCCGACAACCGAACGATCAGTCATGGGATCGCAGGAAGCATTCAATGAAGTCATCCTCACCCAAATGAACATGATCCGCATGCGCATCAAAAGCCCGGAGCTCCATTTCGACGTGATTAGCCTCGGCGAATTAAGCCATACCAACGTGGCCATCGCCCATGTTGAAGGCCTGACCAACCCCGAATTGGTAGCCGCAGTGAAGCGCAAGCTCTCGGTGGCGAAAATGGCTTCAGTGCAGTCCGGCCAACAGTTGATTCCACTCTTGGTAAGCCACTCCGGCTCGTTGTTCCCCCAAGTGCGCCGCACCGAGCGGCCCGATGTGGTGGCGCGCGAGATAACCATGGGAAAGGTTGCTGTACTCGTGGACAACACCCCCTTTGTGATGCTCATGCCAAACACCTTCATGGACTTTTATCAAACCATTGAGGACTACACCATGAACGCCTGGGGTGCCACCGTGGAACGGAGTGTCCGCTTCCTAGGCCTCTTTCTAGGATTGCTGCTGCCCCCGCTGTACATCTCGCTCACCAGTGTCAATCCGGATCTTTTGCCCACCAAGATGGTGCTGACCGCCGCTGGTTCGCGGGTGGGACTGCCGTTGCCTCCCATCTTTGAGGTGCTCACCATGTGGGCCATCATCGAGGTGCTGAGAGAAGCGTCCTTGCGCCTTCCGAAAGAGCTCTCCACAACGCTCGGCACGGTGGGAGCGATTGTGGTGGGCACCGCCATTGTCAAGGCCGGCATCGTTTCTCCCTTGATGATTGTGATTATTACCCTCACCGCCTTGGGATTGTTTACGTCGCCCAGCTATGAAATGGCCGTGCCGTGGCGCGTGCTGTTCTGGCTTTTGGTAGCGCTTTCTTATCTCTTAGGCCTCTATGGCATTATTTTGGGCCTGTTGGGCGTCCTGTCGCACCTCGCCTCATTGGAAAATTTTGGTGTGCCGTATATTAAGCCGTTCGGCCCTTATAGTTGGCGCGACATGAAAGACTCCTTCGTCCGATTTCCCGAAGCGAGCCTAACCCGCCGCCCCAGCTATTTGCACACCTTGCGGCCGAAAAAGTCATCTCACTGGAACGTCGACCCTATGCCAACCCCGAAGCTCGGCCAAGCACAGGAGGAGCGTCTGCATGGCCAGTAAGGCAAAACGAGCCCTGACCGGCGCGCTCATCGCTCTGACACTTGCGGTGACGATGACCGGATGCTGGGACAACCAACCCCTCAACACCCGAACACTGGTGCTAGCTATGGGCTTTTATCCTGGGCCAAAACCCGGAACCGTCCAAGTGGATTTCGCATACCCAACCCCCAGCGGACTTGCCTCCAGCAACCCAACCAGTGGCAGCGGCGGCAGTTCCTCCACCCCGTCCTTTGGGACACTCACGGGTATCGGCAGCACCCTGGCCGAGGCATTCTCCGCCGCCCAAGCCAAGACCAGCCACGACCTCTATCTCGGGCACACCGTACTGCTGGTCTTCTCAACCCAGCTGAAACCGACGGAACTGAAGCGTTTGACCGACGCCTTGAACCGAATTGGCACATTGGACAAAACCCCGTTCGTAGCGGCATCGCCGGCCCCGTTTGACAAAGTTGTAGGCGTCAAGATGCCCCAAGAGGAGTTCCCCTCGCTGTATTACGAGCAACTCTTCTCCTGCACTACCTGCTCGCAACTCACATTGGGCTTACGTTTGTGGCAGATGATGGAGCGGCTCGTAACCCCTGGCGTAGACCTCGTGCTCCCCGTTCTGACACCAACCCCCGAGGGTCCGGCTGTCGACCGCGTCGCCATCTACCACAAGTTCCAATACGCGACCACGCTGACGCCCAAGCAAACGACCGCGTATGGAATCGCGGCCGGGCTGAGCAAAAAAACCGGGGTATACTTGCCGCGCTATTGGCAAGCCGACTTCAATGCCGTCTCGGACACCAGTACGGTCTCAGCGCGAACCCAAGGCGGATCGGTGGATGCGACGGTCGCACTCAAAGTCACTGCCACATTGCAGTCACTCTCAACCGGGACGGAGTCCGCCCACCAATTGTCAGTCTTGAGTAAACAGTTGTCCAAGATTCTGGCGGGGGAGGTCCTGCAATTTTTGGATACGACCCAAAAAAACGACACCGACGTGCTGGGCGTCGGCCGCTCGCTTTCTTGGAGCAACCCCCAGACATTTTCGGCCATCCCGAGTTGGCATGCGGAATATCCCAAGGTGCATTTCACGGTGAAGTGCATGGTAACCATCAATAAAATGGGGGACATTAAATAGCAAGAGCACTCAAAGGAGTTGGCCCATGTTCGGAAACAAGATGCCGCGCATTTCCGCCGGCCAGTTTGCCACCATGATTACCGCAGGATATGCCGGGCTAGGCATCTTCTACTTTCCCCGCCCGCTGGTCGAAGAGGCGGGCCGGGCCGGCCTCTATGGATTCTGGCTGGATGCTCTCGCAGCCTTTCTCCTGATGCGGCTTACCTTTCGGATGGATCGACTGGTGCCCAATGAGACATTTTCCAGATTTGCCGCCCTCTTGCTGTCCAAGCCAGTCGGCTATCTTCTGGGCCTCTACACCATCGTCTATCATCTCCTCTTGGCCATCTCCGCCACCGTGCTTTTCAGTCTAGTGCTGGGCAACATCTTTCTCCCCTCCACCCCCATCTGGGCCATTGACGGAGCACTCACCCTCACGGCCGCATACATGGCATGGAACGGCGTCGCCTCCTTGGCGCGCACCCTGCAGGCAAGCTACATCCCGCTCTTGGTGCTGACCATGCTCTCCATCACCCTCGCCGCCGTCTCCATTCGCCATGCGTCACTGTTGGTCCCGTCACCAGATGTGCAAGTCACCCCGCTGCTGAAAGGCGTCTACCATCAGTTCCTGATTTTTATTGGCTTTCAACTCTCGGTCACCCTCTATCCTTTTGTCCGTGCCGAGGAGCGCACCCGGGCGGAACGATACAGCTATTTTGCCTTGGCTGGCATCGTGCTGGCCCTCACTCTGCAGTACGAGGTGATTATGGCAGTGTTTGGACCCGTGTTGACCAGCGAGATCCGCTGGCCTTTGGTGAGCGCCTATCGCATCATTTCCGTATCTGGGTTCTATATCAGTAAGCTGGGAGCGCTCTTGATTTTATTGTGGACCACTGTGGTGGTCGCCTTTGTGGCGGTGCGCCTGTGGTGTCTCACGCACGATCTCTCGGTATTTTTCAAGGATTTGGTTGGCATCCGCTATGACGTAGGCCTTCTCATCATGAGCCTGCTCTCCATTGGCGGTTCGCTGCTCTTTCCCAACGCCAAGGTAGCGGACATCTTTAATGAACGATTTCTCGTACCTTTCGGGCTAGGCTACCTGACCGTCATTCCGGCCATCGTCCTCATTGCCGCCAAACTGCGTCCCCGACGGGTCCTTGACTTGAAGACCCTCAGCGAGAAGGGGCCTGAGCTTTAGGCGCGCGCGGCAGCAGAATATCAATACGGGTCACGCCGTTAGAGTTGACCCGGACTGTGCCTCCGTGCGCCTCCGCAATGCGCCGGACAATCATCAGGCCAAATCCACTGCCGCTGGTCTTGGTGGTGAAGCGGTTGACGAACAACTTGCCCAGCAAATCGGCCGGCAAGCCCGGCCCATCATCCACCACCGAGATGACAGCTTGGTCATCGGCCTCCTGATAATCGACCGCCACATAGGTGCCGGTTTCCTGCATCGCTTCCACGGCATTTTTGACGAGATTAGCCATCACCTGCTGAATCCGGTCGGGGTCCGCCCAGAGACGTTGTTCCGGAGGATATCGCCGTTTGAGGCGAATTGCCTTTATTCCGCCTTCCCGGCGCCCTCGTGAGGCGGCAAACCAGGCATGTTCCACCACATCGTTTAGAGAGACCCAATCGGGATTCACGGTCATAGGGCGGGAGACTGACAGGAGGTCCGAGGTCAACCGGCTCAGCCGATCAATCTCGTGCATGATCTCTGCATAATAGTGGCCGAACCCGGACCCATCCTCCATCTGCGCCATTTCCACATATCCGGACAAGGCGGCCAAGGGATTGCGGATTTCATGCACCAAGCTGGCCACCTGCTCCATAGGCACGCTGGTCAAGTCATCCGGCAGCTCCGGCCGCCATGCCTCCACCAGTACATAAGGTCCTATGCCCAAGCATCGCATCCGATATTCACCGTGGCGGCGGGTCACGACCCCCGATTGCACATCCTCCCAAAGAGGAAATCCATAAAGATCGTCCCATGAGGACTTGTCCGATGTTCCGAAGGCCCGCTGCGCCGCTTGATTGGCCCAGACAACCTCTCTATCGCGGGCTACCAGCACAGCGGTTTGCAGTTGATTGATGGCCTTCACGGGCATCGCGTTTCCATTCCATCCCACCGCGCCCACCACTTCACCGTCGAGGTTGCGCACCGGGTGCATCTCGCGTGCCGCGAAGGAACCGGCCGCCTGATCCCCACCGCTCCCCTCTCCGCGGGCCATCTCATTGGTCCAGACCCATTCACCTTCGATGGCCAATGCCAGAGGAATCGGCAGCAATTCAAGAATGTCGCGACGAAGAGCAAAGTCGTTAACGAGCGTCACACGATGACTCAAAGGAAAGACGAAATCCTTAGAACGGTCATTCTGATTCGGCATTCGGTCGCCACCTTCGTGTATGATTGCAGGGTAAGAATGGGGCGCATGCGTTACTAAGCGCGATTCGACATCTTTTGACGTTTTCCTCCTTTCGCCCACCTTTTCCCAGGGATTCGTCAAAGTCCGGGGCAGTCGATCATAGCTCACGAGCGTCACCGGCGGTGGACGGGAGAAAATCAGGCGTGGCCGATGGTGGCCGACCTTGCGGCAGAGCACATCGAGCCATCGGTGCGATGAGCATGGGATGGCGGCGAGGGCGCGCGACAATTAGGCGCCGATCAGGCGCAGGGCCTCATGGCGGTGCGCGTTGTAATACCGCGTCGCCTGTGCGAGATTCGTGTGGCCGTTTAAGCGGAGGAGGCTGACCACGAGATTGCGGAGCGTGGC
>DAHWKG010000218.1:0-3703 GCA_027343765.1 Sulfobacillus sp. | reverse complement strand
TTGATACGCCTCGTGAAGATGTGGTTAACGCCATAAGACCGCCATCAAGGCGGGCGCCCAATTGACCGTCTGAGGCACGTTGACGGGACAGTCTTTATGGCGTTGGCTCCACCCAGTCGTCTTCGCAATTACTGGCCCCCCTGATGTTCGTCTGAGGGCCGGGAAACCGGCCAATACCAACCCATGGCGTTGCTATCCGCGTGGGATACGGAATAACCATCTACTCTTCCAATATCCTGGATGTACCACGGATCCCATAAGGCAGAAACTCTCAATGATGTTGCGTTGATGCCAAAGCGGGTTAATCCGTACGCGATTGTTCCCGAAGACACATCCTATAGATGATGATCGATTTGTTACAGTATGCATACAGTGATAATGTCAGTATATGGTAAGCGTGGCAGCAGCTGGGAAAGGAGGTCTCTATGACATTATCAACGAATCAAATTATTCTTTATGCAGCCGATCCTAATGACTTCGTGATCGCGCTCGCTGCATCGATTACAGTGGGAATTCCAGCCTGCCAGGTTACTGGTGATTTTTATGATGCATGGATCTATACAGTTTCCCATGCCGAATTTTCGGCATCCCGCGGCATGAAAATTGGGGGGCTCTGTCGAAGTCTTATACTACGCTCTCTCGCGACGGTTGTCCCTTCTGTGGGATCACGCATCCGCGATACAGTTTGACCTGGAGCGTCTTGGGCATCCCGCATTGTTGCTGGCAACGCCACGCACGCGGAACAGAATCCTAGTTCCCGGCCCAAGAACGGCGAGGCGCGTAGAAAGGAATCTCCCATGCAAGTAGAAGTCTTTCACGGAGCCGGCATCGACATCCACAAAGAGACGGCGGTCGTGACCATTCGCCATCAGGTCCCGGATCAGTTAACGCCCGTGCGCCAGGAAACGCGCACGTTTCGCACGCTCACCGCCGACCTTCACGCCCTTCGGGCGTGGCTCGTTGACGAGGGCATTACCCACGTCTGTTTGGAATCCACCGGGTCGTATTGGAAACCTGTCTATAACCTTCTCGAGGAGACGGTCGTGGTCTGGCTCATCAATCCCAGTCACGTGAAGCCCCTACGGGGTCGGAAGACCGATGTCAAGGACTCTCAATGGCTGGCGGAGTTGTTAGCGTTTGGCTTGGTGGTACCGAGCTTCATTCCGGAGAAGCCGCAGCGTGAGCTGCGGGAAGCCGTGCGGTATCGGCGTAGCCTCATCGAAGAGCGGGCGCGCGAGGTCAATCGTATCCAAAAGGTCCTGGAAGGCGGCAATCTTAAGCTCGGTAGCGTGATTTCCGATGTGCTCGGAGTCTCGGGACGCGCCATGCTGACCGCCCTGGCGGAGGGTCAGACCGATCCCGAACAGTTAGCGGCTCTCGCCGATCGGCGCATTCGCGCCTCGGCCGAGCTCTTAGCCCAGGCCCTGACGGGCGTCGTCGGAGACCACCAGCGGTGGATGCTCACTCACTCACTCAGCAGTTGCGTCATCTCGTAGGCCTGGAAGCGGTGATTACCGCAGCGGACCAGGAAATCGCGCGACGCACTCGCCCTTTTGAGGAGGCCCGCCAATTGCTGGAGAGCATCCCGGGCGTCCAAGGGCGGGTGGCGGATGTTATTTTAGCGGAGATTGGTCCCACCGTCGAGCCGTTTCGCAGTCCGGCCGCCCTGGCCAAGTGGACGGGAGTGGCTCCCGGCAACAAAACCAGCGGGGGCAAGCGCCTATCGGGACGCACCACCCCGGGTAATCGAGCTCTTCGCAGTGCGCTGGTGGAGGCGGCCCGCGGGGCCGGCCGTACCAAAGCCACCTATATGGGTGCCCAATACCGCCGATTAGTCCCCAGACTGGGGCCGAAACGGGCCGCGTTGGCGGTGGCGCACTCCATTTGCCAACGCGTGTGGATCGTGCTCGACCGCCGGGAACCCTATGCGGACTTGGGCGTGGACTACTTTGATCGTCGTGATACCGAAGCGGTGAAACGGCGGGCCGTCAAACGGCTGGCCGATCTCGGATATCGCGTCACCTTGGAGCCCGCCTCGCAGTAACCCGAGCCACCGGCTTGCGCCCAGTCTCTGCCTAGACGCGCATCCGGCCGATCTCCCTAGGCTAGCTTTGCTATGACCCCCACCATAGTAAAGGCTGTCCTCAATTTTCGGAACAGGGGCGTGAACCAGGCCGCAAACGCGGCCGGAGCGCGCAGGGCTTCCACGGTCCCAGAAAATGTTAGCCGGGCCTGCTGCAAATAGGCGAGGAACTTGCCCCGAAACGCATCGGCCGTTTAGGTGAAATGCGACTGGCCTTTTTGCGGAGATGATGCTGGCGTTTTTGAAGAAATCCCCTTGGCAATTTTGGCGAAATGATCCTGGCTTTTTTGGAGATTTTCAGTTCGGCCTTGACAAAGGAGTTCCCGCGCCGACCGGCGCGGATCATGGGCCACCAGAATAAAGGTACTGCGACGAAACCGTTCAGAATCGAGAAAGGCCGGATTGGTCTCGGTCCGAGACGCCGCAATGCGCCATGTGGGCGTGTTCGATGGCGGGGTCCCTGGCGTCGTCTCCGTGGGCACGACGTGCCCGGTCACCACCCGTCCGGTTTGACGGAGCCATTTGTTGGCCTGCCATCGCTGCCAGGCGGATTCGGCATCGGCCTGGCACGCAAAGGTCCGCGCCGTGATCGCATGCAAAGACGCATCGATCCGGAGGGCGCCCGTTTGTAAGGTCTTCTCTTCCCAATGCGCCGCTTTAGCCTCCAGGGCGGACGAATGGATCACAATCAACCGCACCGGCTTGTCCCGAATCGTCCCCGGTAGCTCACTGAGCCGGTATACCGCGGCATTTTTTTCACACCCTAACACCCCGATCGTCTCCCATTGGTTCCGCTGTCGGGCTTGCGCTTTGGTGGTCTGTTCGATCCCGAACGTATTCGGCAACCGGGAGACAAATCGAATGCCGGCCTCGCACAAATCTTCCACGGTATCCTGACTGACCAATTTAGAATCCGCCACAAACAGCATGGTGTCCCGGAGGTCCTCCGCCAAGGCAGAGCCGGTACTCATGATGGCTTGGCGACTCCACGTGGGATCGTCCATATTGCCATCGCAGACATCCACCCCGTAGGGGATCCCATCCGTGCGGGCGACGACGCCCACCACCAATTGTTTGCAATCGGGGTGGCCATCTTTGTTGTAGCCATAGGTGGGCTGACTCCCCGCCCCGGGATCCGGGTACTCGCCCGTGAGAGTAATACTGGTGGTGTCACACTGCAGTTGGAGCGTCGGATCGAGGCCGAGACGTTCGACGGCTTGTTGACACAAGCCCGTGTGGACTTGCCCCGCATGGGTGGTTTCAAACAGTTTCTCCAAAGCGCGCCCGATGGCATCGTCATTGAAATCCGCGGCCTGACGGTCGGCCCCAAATAAGACGGCACAATCCAACTCCGTATAGAATTCCGGGATGCGATACACGGCCCGGGGATCGACGAGAAACGTAATCATCAAGGCCAGAAGTCGGGTGCCGGGGGACACCCGACATTGTTTCCGATCCCAACGCATCGCCTGGTCGAGGTACTCGACCAGCCCAATGCGCTCGGCCATTTCGACGGCCGTGACGGCAAACCCCATGCGATAACTCTGTACGAACTCCGGCAACGCCGGAGGAGTGCTTTGTGTGGTGTCCATAGAGAAGAATTCGCCATAAATTCCGGAA
>DAHWKG010000211.1:0-3345 GCA_027343765.1 Sulfobacillus sp. | reverse complement strand
GAGCTACCCCGCCCACAATTTGATCTTTCACCAGATCTCGGTCCACGGCCCTGCCTACGTCATAAACGACACCATAGCGGACAATCTGAATCATTCCCGTGTTAGGACAGACTTCTAACTCACAGCCATGCACCCCGTATGGATACGTCATGGCTGACGCAGAAAACCTCTCCGTCACATCCAAAGGCAGGGCTTGACGCACTGATTCTTCGACCAGATCCTTATAAGAGACGGCGACAGTCGGAACCCCCGTGACCTCGGCTCCCCGGTCCGTGAGAATGACGTCTTCGGGATGGGCCTCCAACAGTGGTGCTGCCAGTGCTTGCAGGCGACTTTTAAGAGTCCGTGCGCTGTAAAAGGCAGCGGATCCTCCCATGACCGTCGCCCGGCTGGCAAAGGTTCCATGACTCTCTGGCACTTGATCGGTATCGCCATGCACAATGCGAATCTGTGAGGCAGAAACCCCCCAGGTCTCTGCCAAAATCCGGGTCAACGCCGTCATGGTTCCTTGACCCAGAGTTGACAACCCCGTCCAACAGGTGAAACGGCCATCGGCATCCACCGCGACCCGGCAGTCTTCCCATGGCCCCAGTCCCGACTTTTCGACAAACATGGCAAATCCCAAACCTCGGCGCCGGCCGCGTGCACTTGCCGCCGCCTTGCGGCGGGGAAACTCTTCTTTGGCCATCAAATGTGCCGCTTGAGCTAATGCCAGCGGATAATCTCCCGAATCCCACACAATCTCCTCCCCCAGAGCCTGCATGCCATGGGAGAATGGGAGAGCGTCCACCGTCAGGAGATTTTTCTGACGCACCGTAAGCGGATCTAGGTGCAAGGTCGACGCGATTGCATCCATTACGCGTTCCCGAACAAAAGTGCCTTCAAAACGGCCGGGCCCACGGTAGGTACCTGTGGGTGTCTTGTTGGTCAAGACAACCCGGAGTTGGGTGTCGACTTCCTGCCACCGATATGGTCCGGGTAACATTCCCTGAGTGAGTTCCGGCACGGTGACCCCATGGGTCCGTATATAGGCGCCTGTATCCACGATAATCTCATCGTGCAAGTGGTAAATGCGGCCCGTGTCATCATAGCTGACGTCGACTTCATGCTCCTGCTGACGCGAGTGATTGGCCGCCTGTAAATGTTCCAGGCGGTCCTCAATCCAGCGGACCGGCCGCTGAAGCCGCAAGGCCAACCACGGAATGAGATAGTCTTCGGGGTAGAATTCTCCGCGGACGCCAAAGCCACCGCCCACCGCAACTTCGACCAAACGTACGGCGGTAACGTCCAAGCCCAGAAATCCCGCCAACACGCGCCGGTTGAAATGCAACACCTTGGTCGCGCCATAAACCGTAATTCGTCCATCTTCGGGGACGGCCACCAGTCCCCGGGTTTCCAGCGGCATTGCGGTATGACGCTGGATCGAAAACGACAGATGCAATTGTCGCAACGTAGGGTCGGGTTCCTTGGACTCGACGAGGCGATGGTATTGACGGTGCTGATACACCTGATTGCTGTCCAAGGTGTCAAACAACACTGGGTTTTTCATTGCTTGGCGCACATTAGTGGTGGCGGTCAAGGGGCGATACCTGACCTCGACCCCGGGGCGGGCATCTTCCGCCTCATAACGCGATCCGGCCACGATGACGGCTATGGGCTCCCCGACGAAGCGGACACGGTCACGAGCCAAAGGATACTGCAGTGCCGCCTCGAGTTCCGAAGAGGGTGATAGCCGCATCGGGATTGGGCCACAAGCCGACGGCAAATCCATTGCGGTCACTACGGTTTTCACCCCAGGAGACTCTAACGCTGGTTGCACGTTAACGACATCCAGCATTGCATGCGCATAAATACTGCGCACCACGACCGCCTCAAGCATCCCGGCAAAGTGTAAATCCGCCACAAAGGGTATGTTCCCCCTCAGAAGTGCGGGATCTTCTATGCGTCGTTGACGCCCATTCATGGATAGTTTTCTCCTAAGTCCTGTGTTGAGCGTTCAATTGCGTTGACAATGTTTTGATACCCCGTACAACGGCAGAGATTTCCCGAAAGGGCCTCGCGAATCTCCTTGCGGGAGGGCTTGGGATGTTCGCGCAAGAAAAAGGTGGCGGTCATCAACATGCCGGACGTGCAAAAACCGCATTGCAATCCGTGTTCCTCCCAAAATGCATCTTGCAGTCGGGAAAGGGGACCGTCGTTCGGGGCAAGGCCCTCTACGGTTTGTAACGCTAATCCTTTGGCCCCCACCCCCAGCGTCAGGCAAGATCGGATGGGCCGTCCATCGGCCAAAACCGTACAAGCACCGCATGCACCATGCTCACAGCCTAAGTGAGTCCCCGTTAACCCTAGGAAATCGCGCAACACATCGGCTAAAAGAAGGCGGGGTTCAACATCCTCCACCGCATAAGTGCGATCATTAATTTGTAGCGTATATGAGACGCGCTCTTTTAGGTCAATTTCCACTATCCCTCTCCTCCTTTGTTTCCTATGCTCCCCAGACTTGCCCCTTGTCGAGCGCGCTGCCAAGCATGGGTCAGTGCCCGCCGGCTTAAAGCCACTGTCAGGTCTTTACGATAGGCACTATCCGCGTGTACATCACTATCCGGTTCAACCAGGTCGGCCAACGATTGGGTACACTCTATCCAGAGCTGCGCAGTGGGAATTTCTCCGACAAGAAACGCAATCGACCCGCTGACATCCAGCGGAACCGATGACACCCCACCTAAGGCTAAGCGCACTGCATGAATCGCCTCGTCGGAATCCAGGGTGACTTGGGCGGCGGCGGCCACTATCGCGAAGTCCCCCGGTCGCGAAGCAATCTCTTCTAGACTTTGTCCCGAACCGGGTGGCAAGGTTGGCAGCGTGATCGCAGTTAAGATTTCCGTGCTGGTGATGGCCGTAGTCAAATAAGTGACAAAGAAATCCTGCGCCGATACCTCCCGTATGCTCTCTCGGGACTGTAACGTTACGGTCCCCTGCAATAAGGCCAAGACCAACGGCAATTCCGCAGAGGGATCGGCGTGAACCAGGCTCCCCCCGATGGTACCGCGAGAACGAATCGCGACATGTCCGATGTAGCGCTCAGCTTCCGCAATGATGGGTGCCCGAGCCCCAAGCACCGGATGCGATTCCAATTGGTAATGGCGGGTCATGGCCCCGATGTGTAAGGTCTCGGAGACTTCTTGGACAGTGGAAAGCTCTGGTGCCAAGTGATTGAGATCAACTATCACATCGGGTGCAGACAGCCGCATATTCAAAACGGGCATCAAACTTTGCCCTCCGGCGAGGAGTTTGGTGGTATACCCCTGATCCTCCAATTGCCAGAGACCTTCCAATGCCTCTGCC
>DAHWKG010000115.1:0-3811 GCA_027343765.1 Sulfobacillus sp. | reverse complement strand
GCTCCATGAGCAACAAAGCTCTTGTACGCACGGGCACCGCCCAAGAACTCACCGAATGGATGAAGACCTGGCCATTGACCTTAACACTTATTGAGTATCTTCAGTGCTTGGCGCATCGGCAACGGGAGCGATCCATCTAAGGGACTGCTTAAAAATGAGCGTGACGCCGCTCGGCGTTTTCACTTGAAGCGCATAGGTGTCATAGGTAAGAATCACACCCGTCAATGCTGACCCGTCGCTGAACACCAACTTGAGCGGTGTCTCCGACCGAATCCATTGTTGATAGAGTGGATTTTGAGCCTCTGAATGGCGTTCGCTATACACACCCGACGGCTTTTTACCTCCCGTTGTTGTGGTTGCGGGCACCCGCACAGGCGCCGAGACATCGCGAGGAGGCACTTCAACGCGTCGACCCAAAATTATCGCTCCCTTCCGCAGTAAGGGCCTTGCCGACCCGCCGGTTGACCGCATCCAAAACGGCCCGTACACTGGCCCCCTGACTATCCGTATGGGCCTCGGCCGTACCCACCAAGAGGACTGGCCGGCGGCGACGATCATATTGGGTAAGGGCTACCACGACGACTGGCCGATTCGCGAGGGTAATGGACCGAAGTTCATTCATGACGATCGGACTCTCAAGCCCCGGCAATTGGTTTATCGCCTCCACTGCCGCCCACGCCAGCGCTTCCGAGTACTGGTTGGGCAGACAGCGCCCGCGCCATTCCCCCGTCACCCGCATCGCCTCGGCGTCTCCCCAACCGAAGATAACCCTGGCGTAGGCCCCGTGATTCAACGCATCGGCCTCCAAGTGGTACTCGATCACCCGAAGTCGCGGCGCTATTTCCGGACGACTACTTACTGCGGTATCGTCGGTAGTAATCTGGGCCACTGAAATTCGCTTATGGTCAATGCGCAGATTCCATTCCGCCAGCAGTGCGCTTTCGACATCCCGCACAATTTGCTTCGGTGTCCGATCGAGGCCCGATAGTACGTGAATTTCCTCCACTGCTCCCCAGTCATTCACCGACACGGCACATTTAAGTACCGAGGGCAACTGACAGATGAGCCGTTCCATATCCTCTACAGTTACCTCATTGACACCATTGACTTCGTCCACAGTTTCCGCTCCAATCCATAAACAAGGGAGGCTACCGAATAGTTCGGCACCCTCCCCACAATTTCCTTTTTTGCTATGGCGAGTTACCGACGACGCCGGCGCCGTCCCTGAGGCAAATACGTGGTTTGCACCCGACCAAGCGTGTGAATGCGAGTTTCCGCCAACCGGTCCGCAGCATCCTGACTGGGAATCTTCTCCTCACGGGCTCGGTCCAGAATCTCGCCCACTTGGCGCCCAATTTGTCGGACGCGCCCGTAAGCCCGGTCAGCATGGTATCCCCCCGGCTGAAACTCGTCCGCCACATTCACTACGCCGCCTCCATTGATGACGTAATCCGGAACGTAGACAATGTTCTTGCGCATTAACTCGAGCCCGTGGCGAGGTTCTTTCAACTGATTGTTGGCCGATCCCGCCACAATTTTCACTTGAAGTTGGGGAATGGTATCGTCATTCAAAATGGCTCCGAGCGCACAGGGAGCGAAAATATCGGCGTCTACGCCATAAATCGCATCGGGTTCGACCCACTGAGCTCCGAGGGCCTCCGCGCTCACCCGTGTTTCCTCGGGATGAATGTCCGTCACGATAAGCTCGGCACCCTCGTCATGCAAAAGCTGCAAGAGGATCATCCCGACGTGCCCTAATCCCTGCACGGCCACCCGCTTTCCGTTAAGACGGGAGTCACCATACACCATCTGGGCGGCAGCCTTCATTCCCTCCAGAACTCCTAAGGCCGTCGCTGGCGAGGGATCGCCGCTGGTCTCTTTGAGTCCGCCGACAAACGGCGTCTCCCGTGCCACCACGGCCATGTCGTCAGCATTAATGCCCACATCTTCAGCCGTGATATATCGGCCGCCCAAGCTCTCAATCAAACGGCCAAAGGCCCTTAAGAGCGCCTCATTCTTGTCCGTACGACTGTCAGCCCAGATGACCGACTTGCCTCCGCCGAGATCCAAACCCATTGCCGCATTCTTGTAGGTCATGCCGCGCGAGAGGCGTAGCACATCCGTCACCGCGTCCTCTTCCTGCTGATAGGGCCACATGCGGCACCCGCCCAATGCCGGTCCTAAGGTGGTGTCGTGAATCCCCACGACGGCTTTCAGCCCCGTGGTTTTGTCGTACCAAAACACTAATTCCTCGTGACCGTATTTCTCCATCTCGTCAAATATGTTCATCAGATTTCCCGCCCGTGGCGGGTTCACTCCCTTCCAGTCGCGCTAAACCCCAAAATTCCCTCACACATCATGGCACAACCAACGGCGATCGTAAACCGCCATTAGTATTCGCCAACTTGGCCCCGAGACTTACCTCAAAGCGGGCACAATCGCCAGCGATTGTGTCATATGAACGTCTTTCCTTTTCACTCGAGTTCATCTGCGACAAAGAAGCCGCCCCGACGGGCGGCTTCTGGCTAACTGGCCTTCATCTGCATCCTCAGCTTATCCGCCACCATGGCGATAAACTCGGAATTGGTGGGTTTGCCGCGGTCACGGTTGACCGTGTGTCCAAAAATGCCATTAATCACGTCAACATTACCGCGAGACCAAGCGACCTCTATGGCGTGCCGTATGGCCCGTTCTACTCGGCTGGGCGTCGTTTTGTACTTAGCCGCAATCGCCGGATAGAGCTCCTTGGTCACCCCGCTTAGCAAATCAACGCGATGGATCACCATTAAGATCGCCTCACGAAGATACAAGTATCCCTTAATGTGCGCCGGAATCCCAATCTCATGAATCATATTGGTCACTTCGACATCCAAGTGCTTCACGGGCACCAGCGCCAATTTTCCGGACGGCAGGGACGGCTTGCGCTCCGCTGGCGGTGAACCTGCCAATTGCTTGATGCGGGACGCCAGCACCTTCAAATTAAACGGCTTCAAAATATAGTAATCCGCTCCCAACTCGAGCGCCTTCTGGGTCATCGTCTCCTGCCCGAACGCTGTCAGCACGACCACCTTCGGTCGCGTTTCCCAATCCATCTGGTTCATCCGCTCCAAAACGCCGATGCCGTCCAGGTGAGGCATGATGATGTCGAGCACAATCACGTCTGGTGTTTGCCGACTCAGAAAGTCGAGCACTTCCATTCCGTGGTTTGCTGCTCCCATCACTTCCAACCCGTCTTCCTGACGCACCGCCTCTTTCAACAGCTCACAAAATTCGCGGTTGTCGTCAGCAATCAAGACCTTAATCGCCAATGTTGTTGCCCCCTGCCGTAAATATTTGGCATTTCGCTTGTCGTTAAAGGGTTCTCCGATTCTTCCCGATTTCCTGCCGCAGCAGCACTAGCATTGGCGGCATTTTCGTGCCGAGAGTTGACAAATTTCGACACCCCTGAAGGACGCAAAATTTCCGTCAAAACGGCCGAAATGCGCGACAGTCCACCGCTTTTGTATATTTTATGTCTGCTCGTTTCCGGGCGGATTTAGAAGAATTTGACGAACGATTTCGCTTTTCGGCAAGAAAAATCCTTCTCGTGTCGAAAAGAAAAACGGGGAAGCTGTGCCTCCCCGTTCTACGACGGTTTCTGGAAGTCGGTTTGCCGTTCCATCCAATACGCGTAACACCCGAACCCTAAGGTCGGCCGGCTGATTAGAACATGGGTCACCGCTCCCACCACGCGTCCCTCTTGAATGATGGGACTCCCACTCATGCCCTGCACGACGCCCCCAGTTTTGGATAATAAGCGCGGGTCGGTGAC
>DAHWKG010000170.1:0-8948 GCA_027343765.1 Sulfobacillus sp. | reverse complement strand
CAGCGGGCGGCTCACTGCGACAATCGCCAGGTGTTACTGCGCCTATGTCCATGAATCGTATGGCCTGCGTGAAGAATTCCCTTCCCGTTGCATGAGCTCGATGTAGTCGGCGGCTGGGCGGTTAGGATCTTCACTAGATAGGGGGCAGACCCGTTTTCTGGCATCCCCTGACGGTGCTATAATCGACAAAAGGAGTGAGTTAATTGAATGATCTGATAACAGAATGGGTCCAAGATGCGGTGGTGCGCGGTTGGAAGCAGGGGTTCGAACAAGGTTTCAAACAAGGTTTCAAAGAAGGTTACAAACAAGGCTTCGCAGAGGGTAAGGCCGAAGGTCGTCTCGAGTGGAGAGCCTTGGAGCACGCTTTGGGGAGTTGCCGTCGCACGTGATGACACGTCTTCAGCATCTCACCGACGGCCAATTGTTAGTGGTGGCGTGGGGACTTGGGTCGATGGATTCGCTAGACGATTTAAGAAACCTCTTGACCCAGGAGGAGTAATAGCGGCTTCGGGACCTGTGCAGCCGATTGCCGAGTAGTCGTTCAAGCGGTTCTCGCCTTGCCCTTCCAGACGCCGGGTTTGATGTACGGCGTAAGAGGCACCTGGTGCTTGCGGCACGCAACGAGCCGCCCGCCATCACTGCCTTCAGTGGAAGCCGGCGACGATTCTAACGGTAAGGACTGGGAGTCGGAACCCATGGGGTTTGGTGGCGGCGTCCCTAGCTGGGGCACCCTAATCACGGCCAACATCGTGGGAACTCTGGTCAGCGACTTATTGGGAGGTATGTTTAGCGGCGGAAACAATTGGTTCTAACTAGTCGCTGAGGCCACTTGTCGCGAGCGCCCTTCTTTTTGGGGGCGCTTTTAATGTTGGCCGCGAGAAGAAGGAGGGGGGGGAAAGGTCGGTGGGTGGTCCACTGGCACGGACGTCTTTGCTGGACGAGAGCAAGAAGCCCACAATTCTTGAGCGACGTGGACTGGCTTAGAATGCCAGATGACGATTCGTAACGCCTGCGGAAACGGTGGGACAAGCGGTTCCCCGCAAATCCCAGCTCAGGGAGGGAGGTAGGGACTCGACAGCACCACGACGAATGTTATCATAGGCGATGCGAAGCGTCACGCCGGAGTGGGTCAGGCAAAAGACGGGATCTCTATGGCGAGCGGCCACTGCCGTAATGGCGTGTTGCTGTTGGCGATTACGAGAGACGAAATGGCCGTGGGCCCGAGGGGACATGGACAGTTATCTCAGGAGTTCCAAAAACCGCCAACGACTAGCCTTGGCCTATCTTGTCGCCTACCTCCGATCGTAGGTTTAAATTGAGGATCAACGTGAATAGTCGAGTGCACATCGTGTTCATGAGCGGGCTGAGCCCACACTGGCGGCTAAGGCTGGACAACATTCACGAACCGGAAGGGCGGTAACTGACAGTGCCTAGCATCATATCGCTTACATCAACGGCTGAGGATTTCCCGCTGGAACCAGTACCTGCGACCTTTTCCATCCCATGGGGCCCTTTGACGGTCATGCGCCTCGGGCAGTTTGCCACCCTCGCGCAGCTCTTTATGGGGGCTACGTTAGGATTCAACATGGGAATTATTCCGGCATTTATCGGACTAGCCGTGGGTACGGTGATTCTATTGCTGATTGCAACACCCATGGGCATTATCGGCTGCCAAACACGACAGGCCACGGCTTTGATAACCAGGCGCGTGGGACTCGGCGTCGTGGGTTCGGGCGTTTTTAGTGTGGTGGCGGGACTCTCGGTCATGGGATGGTTTGCCGTGCAAACGTCTCTATTTGCTTCTGGACTCAAAGCCTTTGCCGGGGCAGGTGCCGGGTGGCTTTGGACCATGGTGGCGGGTCTCACGGTGACCGTAATGGTGTACGGTGGCATTCTCGCCATGCGGTGGATCGCCAATATCACCATGCCCTTGTTTGTGGTAATGCTGGGGATTGGGCTTTCACGGGTTATCACTCGTGGGGTTACCTTACACCTCCTTCACGGTCCGAGTGGCCATATCTTGACGGTGTCTGAGGCCATCACGCTCGTAGTCGGTAGCTTCGTCACGGGCGCGGTAGTATCGCCCGATATGACGCGATTTCAGCGATCTAATCAGGAAGTCATTAAACAGACTTTGGTATCGTTTTTAGTGGGCAATGGCTTGATCGCTGGTGTTGGCATTTTGTTGGGACAAATGCTTCGCACGACCAATGTAACCGGCTCCTTGATTGGGGCCCTCCCAGGATTGGCCGGGCTCTTGTTGTTCGTTACCAGCACGATCAAGGTGAGTGATTGGGATATCTACGGGTCATCGCTGGCGTTGGTCAACGGTCTAGACCTTTTGGGAGTTCGCGGCGTCGGCCGGAAACGCATGACGCTGGTTGTCGGCATCATGGGCACCTTACTTGCGATGGCCGGTATGGTGAACAGCTTCGAGCCCTTTTTAATTGTATTAGGTGTGGCTATCCCGCCTGTTGCCGTCATTGTCATTGTGGACTGGGTGCTTGGCGGGCGGTCGGCAGATGCTTCCCTTCTCCGGGGAGCGGACAAGGGCAACCATCCGTTGTCCCTGACGGTGTGGGCGTTAGTGGCATGGCTTGCCGGGTTTGCGGTTGGGCGGTGGCTACCTTGGGGCATTGGGACCGTGAACAGTCTCTTAGCGGCGGGAGTCATTTATGGATTGGGCCGCCTGATTCAACATCAGCGGCGGCTACCGCTTGCAAGTTGAGTCCGTTAAGGTTTCAACGGAATCCTTGCTAGTATTGCATTGCGTTTTCCTCTGACCACCCTTTGTTGGGCCCAACCCGACCATGTAGAGGGGGCTGGGCCTAGCAGCCAGAGGGGTTATCGGCTATGACTGCGGCCACCCAAATGAGCTTGCCCGATCGAGCCTCGATCTCGTTTTGTGGGCCTTGGTGAATCTTCTTCCGCATCTTTAGAGGTTATCACCGTTGCCGGCGGGGTTGGAAACACGCCCTGCTACATGAGTCCAATGCCACCGGCGGCATGATTTAGTGACATGGCGTTGTCCGGTACGCACCGAGGGGCCCCGGTGGGGGGGTGTCCGCGTGTCGTCTCAATCAAATGAGTATATACAGCTGTATTGTCAGCTCGGGATTTCGGCGATACAATAAGGCCACTCAATACGGGGGTGACATATGGTACCGCCTTGGATATGGGAACGAATAGTGCGAGGCGGCCTCGAAGAGGATTTGGGTGCCGGAGACATTACGACGACGGCCATTATTCCTCGCGATAGTACCGGGACCTTAAGGTTTAAAGCGCGCCAGCCTTTGGTTGTGGCTGGCATGGAAGCGATTCGCGAGACTTATCGGCAATTTGACCAGCCTGTGGATGTTGAGGTGCTCCAAGAAGATGGGGCGGTTGTCACCGCCGGTACAATATTGGCCATCGCCCGCGGACCAAGCCGAGTACTTTTATCTGGTGAACGGGTTGCGCTTAACATCGTGCAAAGACTTGCCGGCATTGCGACCGTGACTCATAATGCCGTCGAATCGCTGACAGGTCTCGATACCATATTGCTAGACACCCGCAAGACGACGCCGGGATGGCGGGCGGTGGAGCGATGGGCCACACGGGTTGGCGGGGCGCGAAATCATCGTTTTGATCTCAATAGCGCGGTGTTGATCAAGGACAACC
Source organism: Sulfobacillus sp. (assembly GCA_027343765.1). GTDB lineage: Bacteria > Bacillota > Sulfobacillia > Sulfobacillales > Sulfobacillaceae > Sulfobacillus_B. The sequence continues at coordinate 5,288 of DAHWKG010000170.1, read as the reverse complement.
ATATTGCCGCGGTTGGCGGGATTACTAGCGCCATTGAGGCGGTTCGAAAGATAGTGGGACCAACGGTCTTCGTAGAGGTTGAGGTCGACCGTTTGGATCAGATTGGGGAAGCTCTGGATGCCAAACCCGATGGCATACTTTTCGATAACATGGATGTGGATACGCTACGAAAGGCCGTGCGTCTTGTCGATGGACGCGCGTTCACGGAAGCGAGCGGAGGCATTCATCCAAGCCAGGTCCGTCAGGTAGCCGAAACGGGGGTTAACGCCATTTCACTAGGGTGGTTAACGCATTCGGCACAAGCCATCGACATCGGTGCGGATTGGGAGAGCACGGATGGACACTAGTCGTCCGGTTTTGGTGATTGGCTCCGGTATCAGTGGGCTAACGGTGGCCGCCCATTTGGCTGATCAGGGTCTTCCGGTTCTACTTATTACGAAAACCGCATGGACAGAAACAAATAGCTATAGGGCTCAAGGGGGCATTGCGGCCTCTTGTGCCGACGACGATAGCCCCGACGCGCACGCTACGGATACGATGCGCGTGGCCCGAGGTTTGGCCGATCCGGAACGGGTGCGGCTCTTAACATCGGAGGCGGCAGAAGCCGTCGCCCCATTATTGGAGGATCGGGTATTTGCCGTGGGGTCAGATGCTAGGCCGGACTTAGCCCGAGAAGCTGGCCATCGGCAACCACGCATATTGCATGCCGCGGATGGAATGACAGGACGGGCAGTGATGGCGTCTGTTCATCGGCGGGTAGCCCAATCCAATCGGGTGAACGTGGTCCATGCACGTGTCGTGAGCATTGCGAACTCGGGTGATCGCGTCGTGGGTGTCTGGATCGTGCGGGATGGGCAACCTGAATTCGTCGCCGGACGGGAGACCGTGGTGGCAACCGGTGGGATGGCTGGGTTGTATGCAATGTCGTCCAACCCATCGGCATCTCGAGGAGAGGGCCTCTGGCTTGCTTACCAAGCGGGCGCGACCTTAGCGGATTTAGAATTCCTTCAGTTCCATCCAACGCTGCTTTGGCATGAGAAACAGCCCGGCTTATTGTTGACAGAGGCATTGCGGGGCGCTGGAGCCCATCTCGTGGATGCGAGCGGAGAGCGCATTTTAGCGAACCATCCGGATGGGGAACTGGCCCCACGGGATGTGGTCGCCCAGGCCGTGTTTTTTCATCATCCGGTCTTTCTCACCTTACGCCATGTTCCCCACACGGTGGTGAGTCGTCACTTTCAGGCGTTATCTGAGAAGCTGCAACAATTGGGTTGGGATTTGGCACGCGATGTGATCCCGGTTGTACCAGGCGCGCATTTCAGCATGGGCGGCGTGGTCACTGACGAATACGGGCGGACCGGTGTCAGAGGTCTCTGGGCCGTGGGGGAGGTGTCCATGATGGGGATTCATGGCGCGAATCGCCTGGCTTCCAATTCGCTCTTAGAGGGATTGGTCTTTGGACGCCGTGTCGCAGAGGCCATTGGAGGGTCAGAAGCTGAGCCGTTTCGGGACTTAAGGGAGCGAGGCCCGGATCTGAAAGTCGGGGATTGGATGGGGCCTTCCGAGCTCCCCGAATTGATGGACCGGTTTGTCGGAGTGGTGCGGACCGGTGAGGGTCTATCGGCATTCTTGATGCAGTTAGAGTCGTGGCCGCAATCACCGATGACGGATCTCGCGCGATGGATGTGCACCAGCGCATTGGAACGGCGAGAGAGCCGCGGTAGCCATTTTCGCCGTGATTTTCCGAACACTAACGATGATGCATTCACGGGCCATTTTTATCATCAACGGGATCGTGGATTATGGTATGCGCCTCGATCGACGGCGATTGAATAAGGAAGGGGAATGTTTTCAGTGGACACGGGACTGATAGAGGAGATTCGCCAGCTCAAGGAGGAGCGTCGTGCGGCGATTATTGCCCACAATTACCAACCCGGACCTATCCAAGACTTGGCGGATTATGTCGGGGATTCCTTGGCGATGGCGCGGTGGGCGAAGAATGCGGATGTGGATGTCTTGGTGGTCGCTGGGGTGTATTTTATGGCGGAAACAGCGTATATCTTGTCCCCGGACAAAACGGTATTGATACCAGATGCCGACGCCGGATGTTCATTAGCGGAATCTATCACGGCTGAAGAGTTACAGGCATGGAAAGAGGCCTTTCCTCAAGCGGCGGTGGTGTCCTACGTGAATACCTCGGCCGCTGTCAAGGCGTTGTCGGACTACTGTTGTACATCATCGAACGCCGTCGAGGTGGTGGAACACATCGACCCGGACCGGGACATCCTCTTTTTGCCGGATTTCTTCTTGGGCTCTCATGTAGCGCGGGCAACTGGCCGAAAGAATATTCATGTATGGATGGGCGAATGCCATGTCCACGCGGGGATCGATGCCGAAACGCTAGCTAATACGGTGTCCAATCACCCGGACGCGGAGGTGTTGGTCCATCCCGAATGTGGATGCACCACACGCGCATTGGCGTTGCCGCCAGAAGGTATTGACACGCATGTGCTGTCGACGGATGGGATGATTCGTCATAGTCGGTTGTCATCGCGTGAGCAGTTTATCGTTGCCACAGAAGTGGGACTCCTCCATCGGCTTCGTAAGGAAAACCCCAAGAAGGAATTTATAGCCGCCAGTGAGCAAGCCCTGTGTCCCTTTATGAACAAGATTAGCTTAGAAAAAATACGGGATGGGTTGCGCGACAATCACGTGGTGGTGGAAGTCCCTGAGTCGATTCGTGCCCGGGCGTTGTTGCCGTTGGAGCGTATGGTAGCCATTGGTGGTTGATCATATCGAAGTTAAGGGGGGCCTTCTCGGTGTTGTTGCGTGGCGGGGCGGGCTTGCTGGCGAGTCAGCGAGGGGGCTAAAATTGTAGGTGCCGCCTTCATTCTCCGAGCAGATTCTTTTGGACATGGGCCAGGTCGAGGGACTAGGATGCGGTCGATTAGGGAGCGCGGGGCGTTATCGGGGCTGAATCCTTAACGACTCATAACTTGGGTCAGAGTGACGTCGATAGCGGGAGCGTATACTCGGTTGAGACAGCTGGCGGATAACTTAGGGGGACAGGTTTCATGTGGCGGTTTGACTTCGGTGGGGATGCTCCGCTAATTTTTAGCGATCCGGTGGAGACTTTTACGGCAAATCGCCCGGAAGGTGTGCGTGACGCGCTCAGGGCTGCGGAAGTAGCCCGCCGCCACGGATATTGGATTGCTGGGATGTTAAGTTACGAAGCGGCTAACGGACTGGATGACACGTTAATCACCCAGAGGGCCGAAGATTTTCCCTTGGTTTGGCTGGGGGCCTTTGGTGCCCCTAGCCGTCCCGCTGACGAATCCTCGGGTGAACCATATCACCTTGGGGATTGGGAGGCGAAAGAGTGGGATCTCCTAGGCTATCGGCAACGCATTGGTACGATTCGGGAGGCCATCCGGGCGGGACAAACGTATCAACTGAATTATACTGTACGGCTGGGATCAGCCTTTTCGGGATCGCCGGCGGCGTGGTACGAGGATCTACGGGGAACCAAGGCGGGAGACTTTTCCGCGTATCTGGACGTTGGTCAGTACGCGGTATTGTCTTTATCGCCGGAACTTTTTTTTCGTATGCACGGATCATTGGTTGAAACTCGTCCCATGAAAGGGACGGCAGCCCGAGGGGCATATACTTTGACGGACAACCACCGACGAGCAGCGCTTCAACAATCCGAAAAGGAACGCGCGGAAAATATCATGATTGTCGATTTAATGCGCAATGATCTGAGCCGGCTTGCGCAATTGGGGTCTGTCACGGTCGATACCTTATGTGACGTTGAGCGATACCCCACGGTGTGGCAACTGACCTCTACGGTGCGTGCACAAAGACGTCCGGAACTCACGTGGGCGGATTGTCTTCAGACGCTGTTTCCTTCCGGATCGATCACAGGCGCACCTAAAGTCCGTACGATGGAACTGATTCGTGATTTGGAACAGTCTCCGCGTGGAGCCTATTGTGGGAGTTTAGGGTATGTGACGCCGAAGGGCGATGCTGTGTTCAACGTGGCTATTCGGACCGTCGTCGTTGATCGTTTTGCGGGTCGAGCGTCTTTTGGCACGGGAGGAGGCATTACCTGGGATTCCGATGCGGACGCCGAATATCGGGAGATTTGGGCGAAGGCAGCATTTCTCGATACGGTGCGGCGAGATGTTTCTTTGATTGAAACCACGAGACTCCAAGAAGGGCATCTCGCACTTTTGGATTACCATACTGATCGCTTAAAGCACGCGGTCGAGTATTTTGGATGGCCCTGGTATCCCCAACGCGTTCGCGCTGCGTGGTCTCGGCTGGCGCGGCACACGGGGCGGTGGCGGGTTCGCTTGTTGTATGGGCCTGATGGACATGTGCGAACCACAAGGCATCCTTTTCAAGGGGCGCCGATGGGTGTCAAACGGGTAGCCTATGCTCGCCAGGCGATGCCGCCTAAAGATGCGTGGACATGGCATAAGACCACCCGCCGCGAGCGGTATTCTATCGATATCCCCGATCAACAACCGCCCGTGTTTGATTACATTCTTTTCAACGAGGAAGGCGAGATTACCGAATTCACGCGGGGGAATCTTGTGTTGGAATCGGCGACCGGCATGCTATTGACTCCGAGAGACGAGGCCGGTCTCTTGCCAGGGACGATGCGGCAGTGGCTTTTAGAGTCAGGGATGATCCGAGAGGCACGCATCACCCGTGCTGAAGTGTCGGCCGCCAAGGCGATCTGGTTTATTAACAGCGTGTATGGATGGGTTCCCGTTCACCTGGTTGTCGGCACCCCGCTGTAACTTTGAACCACGGTACCCCCCTTGCAGAAGACCTTGTGGGGCCCTTTTAGGGATCGAAATGGAGAAACAGCCAGAGCCTTTCATCCGGGCGACCAATTCCGCACCGTCTCTTCGAGCGCGTCAACGGTGCTGGATACGTGGTGCGGCCGCGAAAAGGCGTACCACTTCTTTATCCGTGGGCATGCCGCCTTTGAAAAGGGATATTCCATTTTGAGGTGTTTGGTGATCTCGTTGGTGCCAATCTGAACTGCTTTCGCAATGGTCCTACGTCAGGTGGACGGTTGCGGTGTTAGTGCTGCCCGTCAAATGACCGTACAATAGTGGACAAGGAGGTGCGATGTGTCCTTATCGCCCATGTCTACTCTGAGAAATTTAATCGACAGCGCTGGCAGGCAGGTTGTCGTCCCCGTTTGTGAGCCGGCGGTATATGATCGGCCCTTTGCTGACGTTAACTTTGTTTCGGGAAGGTTAGATCATGCA
>DAHWKG010000160.1:0-1960 GCA_027343765.1 Sulfobacillus sp. | reverse complement strand
GGGGTTTGGCGGCGTGCCGAGTTTTCAATTCGTGGGCGCACAGGGAGAGGTGGCCCCCATCGAGATGGTGGGGTTGCCCACCGGCTATCAATTTGGGGCTTTTTTGAATGTGTTGCTGACGCTCGGGCGCGGACGTCTGAGGGTCAGTCATGCCGTGCAGGGGGCGCTGAAGAATCTGGTCGCGGATGTTCGTCTGGAGGTGCTGGTATCCGCGACCTGTCCCAATTGCCCCGGGCTGGTTCGGCTTAGCCAGGAATGTGCGCTGGCCAACCCGGCGCGGATTCGGGCCGTCAGTATTGACGCGGTGCAACATCCGGACCTGGCAGGCCCCGGCATAGACGTGGTACCATTGACCCGCATCTGGGTGGATGGCCGGATGCGGGGCGAGGAAGCGGGTCTGATGTCGGAAGCCCGCCTCTACCATCTGATCCAAGCGAGCGTGAAAGGAGCCTTCCGGCGTGACAAAAGTTCTGAACCACATTAGCGAGGTGCGAGCCTGGAGCGCTCTTATGCACGAAAACGGGGACAGTGTGGCACTCGTCCCGACGATGGGTGCATTGCATGGTGGGCATCTGGCCCTAGTAGAGGAAGCCCGGCGCCGAGCGGCCCGGGTGGTGGTGTCCATTTTTGTGAATCCCTTGCAATTTGGCCCCCATGAAGATTTGGGTCGATATCCGCGTACCCTGGCGGCGGATTTGGAACAATTGACGGCTTTGGGAACCGATGTGGCGTTTGTCCCTACCGTCGAAGAGATGTACCCTGAGGGGCCGGCGCTCACGCGTGTGACGGTAACCGAGATGTCTCAGGTGCTGTGCGGTCGAACGCGGCCGACGCACTTTGAAGGGGTTGCCACGGTGGTAGCGAAGTTATTAAACATTGTGGGGCCGGATGTCGCGCTCTTCGGCGAGAAGGATTGGCAGCAACTGGCTATCATCCGCCGAATGGTCCGGGATTTAAACGTTGCCGTGGATGTGGTAGGGGTAGCCACCGTGCGGGACTCGAGCGGACTTGCACTGTCGTCCCGGAACCAATATCTTACCGAGAGTGAACGCGACCGAGCGAGTGCCCTCTACCGCGCTCTCGAAGCTGCCCGTGAAGCATATGACCAGGGACGACGGGACAGGCGGGTGCTGCTGGAGATTGTCCAGAAGACCTTAGCCGAGGCCGAAATTCAGCCGGAGTATGTGGAGTTGGCCGACCCGGACTCCTTAAAGCCCGCCCTCAATCACCTAGGCGGACCGACTTTACTCGCCCTGGCCGCACGGCTTGGCAAGGCCCGACTGATTGATAACGTGATTCTAGGAAGGACGTAGCAGATTCGGGCATATACTCCCCTGGACAAGGGGGGTTCCCAATGGTCAATGTGGTTTGGTTGGTGCTCATTGTAGGCGGAATCGTGGTGTCGGGACTGCACCACACCATGATCCCGGTGACTGAAGCCATCGTGACCGGGACCGAGAAAGCGGTCGAGGTCGCATTTGGTTTTATTGGCATTCTCACGTTGTGGTTGGGCATGGCCCGCATCGCCGAAGAGTCGGGGTTGATGCGGGCCTTTGCGCGATTCTTGGCACCCATTGTATCGCGCCTCTTTCCCGGTATTCCGGAAGATCATCCGGCGATGGGTAATATGGTAATGAACATGACGGCTAACATGCTGGGGATGGGCAGCGCCGCCACGCCTTTCGGTCTGAAAGCCATGGAAGAGCTGCAGAAATTGAATGACATGAAGGACCGCGCTTCGGCCAACATGATTACCTTTTTGGCCATCAATACGGCCTCCATAAACTTGGTGCCCGCCACGGTAATCGCCCTTAGGGTAGCGGCTAACTCTAAGAACCCGACGGTCATCGTCGGGCCAACGATCATTGCCACCTGTTTTTCCACCGTGGTCGCGGTGACCGTGGACCGTATTTTCCGGCGGTTAGCCAAGGATGAGAGCGCCCCGCCTCCCCACGATTAG
>DAHWKG010000156.1:0-28397 GCA_027343765.1 Sulfobacillus sp. | reverse complement strand
AGCTGCCGTCCAGCGTCGGGTTGCAGACAAAGTAGCGCTACGGAGACCGAAACATTACGTCCGATAAGCTGGATTATGTAAACTAAGAGGAGTCCCGACTCTCCAAAGCCGCAAGATGTGTTGATGGCTTTATTGTACGAGTGTACAGGGAACTAAAGTTGTTGACACTTGGGAAGTAAACCTGTTGACACTCCCCAAGTGGGAAGTAAAGTTGTTGACACCTGGAGCCAAATCGGGCACAAGGTTGGAAGTAAAGTTGTTTACAACGGCCCGGGGCTTGGAAGTAAAGTTGATGACACTCAGTACATTCGCAGGAATCAGGCAATGTACCAGCGATGGATGCCGCAGGCAAATAGATGGCGTCTTGTTACAGCGACGACAACAGTCGTCTCGGCGCCATCTGCTACACGGCATCGCCCGGTGGCCAATGGGCCTGGACAGGCTACCCAAGGCCACCCAAGGGCTCCACCGAAGGCGAAAGATACAACCGGCCTTGGGGCTCCGTAATCTTACCCATGCCCGTCATTCGTCGCGCGTAGTTGTCATTATCACGGTCGATGCTTCGAGTTCCACGATTGCACCGTAGTCTAGATCTCGTACTGGATGTAGCGCAGGTTCATTCACGAAGTCCGCCGTGCGGATTGCTCCTTGGAGCGGACAGTGAAAATACGCCTTCGTCAGGACCTTCCAGAGCCTTGCCCTCATGGACGAGGTGGCGGCACGCCCATAGTACAGTCCATGGGTTCTCCGAGAGTTCATTGGCAACTTCGGAAAAATGACGCCCACGCAGCGATAACGAATTATCCACTCTGATCATTATCGAGGGTTCAATAGTCAGGGAGGCCCGACGTTGGCGGACGCCTAATATGCGTCCTTCCCACACAATAAAATGGCTACCACATCCCGTATCTCTCCAAATGGAGGGATACAGAGTCAATTGACTTGGGTTCGCCCCGTCGGTAAACACCGACCATGCAGGTCCCGCGTTCTCATCGACATTGATGACGATGTTCTCCCCGCATCCGCATGGGCACAACATGATAATCAAACGAGGGCGGCCCCTGGCAACCATGACGGTATCCCCCGGGGATTGGAGTAAATCCCCCACCTCATGTCGTCGCGCGACCGTGCCTTTCCATGTAATTCTAGACGCAGTTTCCCTCATCGCCATCTCCACTTCCCATCGTTCTAAGTAGTCGCTCGGCAGTCACCAAGGCGTATGCGCTCCGTGTCGGGTGCTTTTGCATCATGGCAGGGCGTGATGCAACTCGGAGCAACGCGATGACCAAAGCCTGCGCGTAACTGCCTTCCTCAAGTTGCAGGCCCTGGGCGTACAATCGTATCTCCTGCATGGCGTCCATTAGTCCTGCGTAAGCGCCGCGATAGGTTCTCGGCGACAAGGGATGTTTTATGGCTCGGTCCGAATACAATTCGGCGATTGCATGCGTCCACTGATCGTCATCGCCCTCACCGTAATCAAGTTCAAACGCAAAGCTCACCTCTAGCAAGGCCGCATCATACAAGAGGGGCCCGAAACTGGCCGCGTAGAAGTCTAGGAGAATGGCATCGGATGCATGGGCATGCACGTTATTCGCATGAAGGTCCCGATGGATGAGACCTCTCAGGTGTCGCACGCGCGGGAACTGTCGGACTTGCGCAACGAGATCCTGACAGGTCATGGTGGCTCCTAGTGCCGCGGATAGATTGTCAATGGGTTTCGCAATTTGGGAACGAAAGAGCTCTAGTCGGCAGTCCCGTTGTAAACTGTCGTAGATGGAAGCGACTCGTTCAACGGCAAACTGCTGTTCCGGATCGTGGAATGCCTGGCGCCTCCACCCGCGCAAGGCACTTTGAAAGAGGGAGTGAATCGTCGAATGGACGGTCCCCCGTGAGACGGCCTGACCGAGCGGTTCTGAGTTCTCCACGAAGTCGCCCACCAACAGCCCGTTCGCTTCGCCCATTAGGCAACGTTCATAGACCAGGTTGGGCCGATGGTTAAAGGGGATATAGGACCCCACATATCGCCGATAGTTCTTGAGCTCTTTGTCTATTCGGTAGACGGGCGCATACTTTACGAAGTAAGGTAGCGGGGACGGTGCTGCCCATTTCGTTGCCCCCGTTACTTCGGCACGAAATGCCAAGGCTTCGGTGCCGACTGTGAGTGACTCGAGCTCGACCTTGTCGCTGTCTGAGAATGCCCGTCGCAACAACAGTTGCAGAGTGGGAATATCGGTCCCGATGATTTCGGTTCCCATATTTTCGGGCGGTCCGGGATCGTAGTCGGCGACCTTCTGTGCAATCAGGTGGGGCGGAGAATCGGTCACGAGTCGTACACGGTCCCGAGAGCCCCCCATCATACCCGTGAAATCTTTCTGAGCCTGCATAGCGTCCGCTTCCGGATGGAGAACCGCGACCATGACCCCCTGGTCTAATAGTCGGTTGCTTTGAAGAACTTCTTGGGCCGTTTCGCGGCAACCCGCGGAGTATGGAAGGATGATGGCTCGCGCCAATGCAATTCGGTCTGGGATGTCCCCTGGCTCGACCGCCATCAATTGCAGGTTCCGATGATTGAATTCTTCGGTCAGTTTTGGAGATGGCTGAGATTCCGAAAGCCAAAGAACATCAGTCCGTCCGTGATTCGTCATCCTAATCCATCCTATGAGGCAATTCCACCGAATCGCCGCGTGCGAAAGAACCGGCCATCGAACACGCCACACACCCGCCGACAGGCGATATTTGGGCTGCGCGCACCGTCCCCCTGCTGCCATCATAAATTTGCAAACGGGCATTGCTCCCGATCCCTAGAACGGCGGATAGAAACATCGTGACTGCCAAGGACGCCACGGTGCCGTTGATAGAAATCACGGCAGGCGCGGGTTCGCCCTGCCCAATAAAATACGGGTCAGCCCGTTTCTCGGTCTCATTCATCAAATCCCATCGGACCTGGTCGTAATCCAACAAGTCACCGCACACCATGCACCCGAGTCCCGGAGCCAACATTTGTACCCGCCCCGTAATGCGCAAGGCTGTCCTTTCGCGGCCTCCAAGACTGACGCCCATATCGATGACAGGTACCAAGTACTGGTAGGCCAGTTGGTTAAGCACCGCGCGGCTTCCATGAGAATCCGTACACCCAAATAAGAAATCCACATGTCGTAAGCCACGACTCACACTTCGCTGCGTCACATCGCCACTGATGATGCGTACGTGAGCGCGTGGGTTGATGTGCCGAATGTAGTCTGCTACGACCGCCGCTTTTAAGTGTCCAATGTCCGCGTGGGTAGCCCCAACCAACCGGTTTAAGTTGGTTTCCGCGACGGTATCATAATCCACCAAAAGCAAGTTCTCTACCCCTAGGTAGGCCAACGCCTGCGCGACATGCGATCCTGTCCCCCCCACCCCCACAATAGCCACCGTTTGATTGGCCAGCAAGTGTTGGCCGTCTTGACCAAACGCTCGAATTTGCCGGTCGTAGCGAGCACTCGAATCCTCCGCCAATGGCCTGAAGGAGGCGGAAACGACTCGTGGGCCGACGCGGCGCACTTCGACGTGATGTGGAGTCCCCATAATGCGCGCGGCCATGCCGTATCGCGACATGACCAAGGCCAAGTGTTCGCGCGTCCCTGTACGCAGTTCCAGCATGGGTAGCAACCTTTGCTCACCCTGGTCGTCTACCCAAGAAAATTCGGGCGCTGAGGCGTTTAAACCCACATGGGTATGCACGAAACAGATGGTGAGGCCCGTCCTACGGGCCCGGCTGACAAGGGTCGCGACAAACGTCGACTTTAGTTCGGCCGCGCTTGCGGTTCTTTGCGTGTAGGCCTCGGGCGGGGCCAACACAATCTCCCGAACCAAATAATGTGTTCGGTCCTCATCTAGCGATTTGCTCAGGAATAAGACCGCACAACTTTCGATCGACGTGTCATCGAACAACCCATCTCTCAAGTATGAAAATAGCGATTCCGGGAAGACGAGGCGCTTCATCGCACATCCCTTAGCCGTGCTTCGACCAGACGGAGGTATGTCAACAAGGTATCCTTATTGGGGTTCCACTTGGTCGCGTGCCACGAAAACCACAATAGCGGCTCATTATGATGAGGTAGGCGCGTGTTCCCTGTATTATTTGGCATGGAACCACTCTGCAACCGCAGGTCTGGTTCGGTCCAGAAGCAATCTGGTTTCGCCACGGGATAGCCAACGGGAACCACCACCCAGATTCTCGTTTGCGACTTATTCCAGCCGGGCGGCAACACGAACTCTGAACTAACCAGTACAACCCCATCGGGATAACGCTCTATTTCCGCCCCATAAGCGCCTTGTACCTGCTCCAGCTGCGCCGCAACCAACTCGTTCATGCTCGCCCAAATGAGGCTGGGGGTACCGTGTAGAAATGCTTATCGCCGTGTTCCAACGATATCGTTGTCGACGCGGTAATCAACTCGTCCGCGTCGTCCCCATGGCCCTCGAGGTACACGCTGTACGCTGGATCGAAACCGGGAATTTGCGACATGATATATTGCCCAGTCACATTCGCATTCTCGGTGGTGTATTTGACTCCATCGACGAAATATACATACTCCCGGTGGTCGGTGGTCTCCGGCATCGCGGGTGCCTCCTTTATTGGACATCTCTAACCAAACGATATCATAGCGTCCGCTCATTGGCGACGAAGTCCGCACCATCATCGCTATTTTTTCCACCTATTTACGCCCACCCCTGAGCGCACGGTCCTGACCCCCGCCTCCCCTTCCGGCTATTCGTATAGGCCGATGGTGGACATGTGGTTGACGCGGCAATACTCACGCGTGAGTGACAGGCGCTCAACCTGAGCCATGATGCGTGCACTCATGACGTTCTCGATATGCAGGACTTGGGCTTGAGTAGTCTGCCGGTGGACCTTGCGGCGTTGTATTTCAGGTGGCTCGTCGCCATATGCTGGCCAACAGTAAAAGCGCAAAGTACTCGAGCGGTGTTCATTGATGGATGCCGCAGGAAGACCATCAGGCACGAGATGGGGATCCCAGACCATTTGGCCGGATTTTCCCATAATCTCGGCCAAAGTCTCACATGCGCGGCGCGTACTGGAAAACATCAGCGCCGCCTCGTGTTCAGCCAACCACCGCGCGCTGACACTTTCGCGTTCGGAACGGCGCTCTTGGGTGTCCCAGTACCCATCCGCAAGTACGGTCCGACATTGAGGAAAGTGATGTAGGCGCCCCTTTGTACGCTGCCGGTCAATCTGTCTCGATTCCTCGACACCGTCCCAGTACATGCGCCAGAGAATATAAGCAAAGGCCCACGGGCAAACACGGTCGGTCGTATACCAATCGCACGCGGAGGTTGGCACAATCTGTACATGTCGGACGATGAGGCGAATGCAGGAACGATGATGGCGAAGCTCCCGCCGCCAATGGCGCGCGTACGCTTTATATAGAGTTCGCAGGGCCTGTTGGCGGGCCGCCGGCCCGTCATCCATGGCATAGGAATTGGCCGCACCTTCCCCTCCCCACTCCACGACTTGCACCGTGCGACCACAGTCCACCACCATGCCAAGCACGGGGGGCGGATGCACCTGATACCAGTAGGACACCAAACCCTCCGCTCCGCCGTTTGCTCCGGAGCCTTGAGATTGCCACCGTACTAGCGGTGTCGCCCCTATCCCCCACAGCTTCGAACGGGCCTCTTGGAGCCATTGCCATACCGTATCCATGATGAGACTCACGTCGACATTGGGGTGTCTTACGTCCGTCATGGTCGGCCACAGCGGGTGACCGCAGGTTGGACACCCGTATGGGGTCCATAAGGCATTAGGGGTAGCCTGATACGGGATGGCCTGGTGGCAATGTGGACACGCCTCGTCGAGTTGAATCTCGTGGATGGGACACTGCCCGATGCCCCGGACCTGAAATAACGGTGTGTGGTAACCGAATTCGGCGCACGCCGGGCAATAGCGGAGGTGTTCCCATGTCATCACTCGCCAGATGCTGGGCGGAGTTGAGCCAAGGTAGTCCAATATGAAGCCCTCGCCCGCAGGCCGTTGCCACAGGATTTGGAGCCGGTTCAGGTCCCATCCTGCGGGGTCGCGCAGGTCCCGGGTCGTCACCCTGTGACCCCACGTCGGTGCACGAAACAGCTCGCGGATGACGTCGGTGGAGATTTGATTTTGATAGGCAAATTTTTGGACCCAGGACCAGAACGATTCATACGGCACGTGCGGCGGGATGCTGTAGCCCGGCCACCAAGTCCCGGGTTCAATCCCAGAGCGTTTCCGCATCGACATACCCGGAATTGTAAATCGCTTGCAGCACGAGGCTCTCCGGCATCGGATCGGGCTCCTGGATTGCGGCCCCTCGTCTCAGGAGATACTCCACCGTGCGGGTAAAATATTGCATGGGAATGTCGCGACCATGGGGAATGGCATGTTCTTGGCGGATGTGCGCGAACCCGTCCCAAATTTTGTTGGTTTCCTCCTGTAGCCGCCAGCCGGTGTCAAAGCGCGCCGGAAAATAATAGCGGCTGAACGACCACCCGGTGCCCGCCGGATACTCGGTCGCCGTATCATAGCCAGTGAGGCAGACTTTCATGTCCTCCTCATCCCGAACGCCATAGAAGTGATGCACCTGCACCATAAACCGCCCCACAATTTGGTATTGCTGGGCCTCGATGAACGCCGACCGCTGGCTGACGAGCTGATCTTGCCCGACGAGAATCGTAATCAAGCTGACACCCATCGCATCGAGGTCGTTATAGACGTCCATGAGCCAATTGAATTGGCGCGGGTCCAAACGCTGCGCGTCATCCGCGAACAACAAGAGGCGGTTTTGGCCCGACCGATGGGCCTGTTCCCAGAGCCACTGCGTGAGTCGATCTCGCTTGGCGGCCGGCTTGCCTGAATGCACCAAGGCATGGCCGGAGGCCCGGAGCAGATCTTCGAAAAACACCGCTTCGGAGGGCGTTTTGTACTCGCGGCACCGCCACTGGAGGATGGGGACGGCCCCCAGATCTTGGGCCAGCCATCCGGTGACATACTTCAGCGCCCGGGTCTTGCCGAGCCGCGGGCGACCGACAATGACGCCGCCGGGCACGCGGTTATCGGTCCACCGCTCGACCACTGCGTGCAGTTCGGCAATGGCGGGTGTTGGGAGGACGTAGCGCATCGTTTCGATGGGGTGTTGCCCTGCCGGAACGGTCGGCGGCAACTCCGGGACGGCTGCTGATGACATCACAGCGATAATCCTTTCCGGTTAATACACCAGAGCCTTCAGGCCCGTGGGTTGAACGACGATTGGCGGTGCGGTGGTGGGCGGTTCGGCGATTCTTGCTGCCGGTTCGGACGAGGCGCTGGCCTCCACCGCCTCGTCCGGCGCCGCCCGCGCGGCGGCCTCGTGCGTTTTCTTCCACCGATTTCGGGCACGTTTGTGCTTTTGCCCCTTGGTGCTCAGATACGTCAGATACACGTCAATGGGGTCGTCGGCTTGACTCCAAAACAGTTCACGGCGGCGCCGCAAGCGAAAAATCGCTCGGCGCACCTCCAACGAGTGGGGTGTGCGGCCCCACACCCCGTGCGCCGTCAGGATGCCCAGATCGCTGCCATCGGGCAGTGCGGCGCGGATGTTGCGAATGTCCGCGGGATTGACGGTGAGCGTTAGGGTCTTGCCAATGAGTCCGGGCGTTCGGGACAACACCGGATTGTGATACCGCACATTCTCATAGGTGATATACGGCCTTCGGCCCTGCCGTGGGTCGCCCGACACGCGCCGGGTTAGCGTCAGCCGCGCCAGGTGTCCGGGCTCTCGGGCATGGACCGGCACTGTGCGGAGCCAGTTGCCGGGTTGTTCCAGATAATGCCGCAGCGCTTCCAATGGGCTGCGAAAGCCGATCCCCTCATGGGGGGCGCTATTCCATCGGGCCACCATGACATCCATCAGCTGCAGGAACTCATCGTAGGTGATGTGCCAGCGCTCCGCCGCTGCTTCCGGATCGCGCCGACGCGGGTCCTTTGGGTGACTGCCCACGGTATTCGGGGTCCGATGAAACCCATGCTCCTCCAAGATGCCGAAAAATCGCTCCAATGCCCCGCGGCGTTCTGGCGTGGCCGGAGGTCCGGCGATAATGGCACACCCCACCACTTCCGTCAGCCGTTGCCGCACCAGGTGCGCCCGATTGGCCATGGCATTGTCATAGCTGAGCTCATCCCATGCGGCCCAGGCACATTCCGGGAACAACCCCGAGGGCAATCCTACGCCGTCCGGATATTTGAGGTTGGGGATGGTCAGTGTCCGCGGTGTCCACGGTGTGAGGGCGTTTTCCATGCACCGTAAGACATCCTGAGCGGAGTACTCGGGAGACAGGCTCACCGTGTAGCCCACAATGTTCTCGGTTGCGACATCTTGCACGGCGAGTAGCCAAAATCGTTCCAGCACGTGCTCCACGGTGCCACCGAGTGGCGAGGGCATCTCGATGGTGAAGAACGCGTCCACCCGATGGCCGTCAAATTGCACCCGCTGATACGGTCGCAATACCGAGTCTCGCGTGCTGAGATCGCCGGTGCCCAGTTGCCGCGCCGCCGCATCGCCCGCCCGAGCGCGGACCGATTCCGCCATATGGCGCTGGTCCAGCGCTCGCAAGTAGTCCCCGAGGCTCCGCCGACCCTGTTCTTCCGCACAAAATGGCCAGGCGGTCTCGGGGATTCCGACGTCCCGACACAGTTGTAGGAACTGGCGATGGATGGACTGGCGGGTGATACGCGGCTCGTGGACGGCCCGATGTTTTTTCCGCCGCAGGTACAAGGCATCGATATGGTCCTGAATGGTTGGATACTGGGTAAACAGCCGCGAGAGCGCACCGGCGGCCCCGCCTTGTCCACCACCGGTGGCGACCGGCGCGCGCCGCTGATATCCGCGCACCCGTTGCTGGGCCAGCAACGCCCGAAATCCCCAAATCCGCCCATCGGGGTGCCCGGCCAGACACCGTTCGAGGAGTCGATACAGTTCTTGGCGCGTGACGCCGTGTTCTCGGGCGCAATAGGCCATGGACGCACCGCCTAAGTACGCGCGAAGGGCCATCTCCCGTGTACGGAACCGAGCCAGCTCCGCCGCGTCCAGCACGTCGGTATTCACGGCCGGCCAGACCGCCACATCGCGGAGTTCCGGGATCATGTCATCGCGCCGCATGGGCCGGTGTCCGCCTTTCCACGATCAGGCTCGGTCCGACGGGCATCCGATCCAACGGCGCCTGCAAGTGGCCATGATGGAGGAGCCGGCTTAAGGCAGCGCGAATGGGATCCGCCCCAAATCGTGGGG
The DNA here is from genome assembly GCA_027343765.1 of Sulfobacillus sp. Classification (GTDB taxonomy): domain Bacteria; phylum Bacillota; class Sulfobacillia; order Sulfobacillales; family Sulfobacillaceae; genus Sulfobacillus_B. The sequence goes on along the minus strand of DAHWKG010000156.1, from coordinate 19,095 downwards.
TTAACGCATCGATGACACCACCCCAAGAGGTGGGACTCCGAACGCAGGACCACACGGCTTCCTGAACGGCTGTGATGTCGCGCTGCATCCCCGGTGTCAGGTAAGGGAGCAGCCGCTTCCAGTTCGCGATGAGGAGACGATGAGGATGCAGATCCTCCTCCGTGATGACCCGGTACGGGATGTCGTGTTGGGCGCACCACAGGGCTTGCGCCCGCAGTTGGCGGCCCACGCGGCTCTCGGGGTGTTCCTGGGCGTCGGCGACATCGCGGGCATACTTGACTTCGCGATACTCCTCCGCACCGTCCTGCCACTGAATCCAGCCATCGAAGATCGACTCCACCGGACCGTCTGGCGTCGCGACGCGGATGCGGCGCGGTTGTTCACAATGCCGCTGTACACGGGGGTCACTCTCCACCCACACCCAATGGTCGTATTCCAGATCGCTGTAGCAGGTGACCATGCGTCCGATGCGGGCGCTATAAGCTTCCCAAATATTGTTGCTAAACCGGCCGCGCGGACCGGGGCTCACGGGTTGCATCGCCGTGCCGTCCATGATCTTTACCCTCCTCATTACCAGGTTCTGGCCGTGTGTTGCTTAGTATGGCCAGAAATTCCAGTTTTAGCATCGGGCGAAACCACATGGAGACAGGTCCCCGCGACCAGCCCGCTGGTTGGCAGACGGTCGGGTCGCGTCTGGCATTAGGGCTCAGCGCTGGGATGAGCCCGTTACCCGCGACACCACCGCCACGCCACCGCGTTCTGCCGTTCGCGTCCCCCCTCCCCCCAAATTCCTGCCGTGTCGTTGGCCAGAGGGCTGTCGAGCCAGTACACCGCAGCCGGCATCTGCTCCTCTATATCCGGCACCACGACCATGGTCAACCGCCATTGCGCCGGAGGATCGGGCCGGGCGCGGACGGCAAGATGACCCGGGCTGTGCCCGGCCGCGGTCGTGACCGCCAGCCACTGCCGAAAGCGCATCGCCGCTAGGAGTCCGAACTGCTTACGTAGCGCCCACAGGACGACATGTTCTCCTTCCGATTCGCCTTGCCGGTCATCCGCCCAGTCCTGCGTATTCATCCACGCGCGCCGCTCCATTTGGTCCCGTATCGGGTTGAGCCACGGGCTCGTCCGCCAATCGGTGAGGGGCAGAATCCGGTCCCCCACGCCGACCTGGGTGCGCGGCACTCGATCAATCTGCTCGATCTGTCGCCACCCCTCGACCTCATCCCGCCACGCGAGATAGGCCGCGGCATAGGGACACGCGATGTGCCAGGGCATTTGTCGCTGACGGTCCAAACAGCGGTGGTGGTGGCGGAGGACCGTGCGCCGCAGTCGACGACTAAGGCACTTGAATGTCTGATACAGGTCCTGTTGGATCCGGACCGTTCGATGCGGAGAGGGTTCCCTGGCGTCGACGGGTGGGTGTTTTGCACGGGCCGAGCCATCCCGGGGCATGCCCGGGCGGATCGGACCCCTGCGTTGGGGAGCGGGGCCCACGGTATGTCCGGTCCAGGCCAATGGGGTGACCGATCCTGGGTGAGGCTGGGCTGCCACGGCCAGGAGTCCCGCTAAGGCTCGCTCTGATTGCGTGCGTAGGGCTTCTTCGGCAACGCCGACCTGCTGCATCCGGCGGAGACCCTCTGGAGGTAACGTCGTCCAGGTCTGAATTGCCGGATCGTCAATGACGAGAGTGCCAACTTCACACCATCGCTGGTGTGTCTCGACCGAGAGGGGCTCGTCGTAGCCCATCGCACCGCACACGCAACCAAATGGCGGTATCTTGTTGTTTTTGAACAACCCGTAGGGCCGCTCGACACCACAGTGCGGGCAGCGCTCGTCAAGAGGCACGCCGTGAAACGGGCAGCAATGCCAGAGCTCAAACTGGTGAAATGGACTGTGAAAACCCATGGTGAGGCACTGAGGGCAGGTCGCCAAGTGCGCTCGACGCAGAGCGCGGCCTCGTGCCAAAGGCCGTTCGAGGCACTGCCATAACGCCTCCTCGTCCGCGACAACGGGGTGATGAAAGACCGCCGTCACACGGTCGGGAACGAAATGGGCGAGATGAATCCGCGTGACCTGTTTAAGCGGGTTTCCAAAGATTTGCCAGGCGTCGCGGGGGTCCGCCATGTTGGCATGGCGCCATCGCTCCACGAGACACCACAAGGACGCCCAGGGATGCCACCAGGCGTCGGTCCAGCATGTGGCGCGGTCCAGCAGGCCATCAGTGGAGAACTGTGTGGGTGTGTCCAATCAATCCCACCCTACCCATGATTATCCTCAAACGCTATCTGCCTACAGTGTTCGATTTCTCGCCGTGTTATTCCGAGACTTGTCCCCTCCGTGGCAGCGAGGGATGCCCTCAGCCGCGATCGGTTGCTGGGATGATGCTGGATAGACTTGGTGATAATGGGATTCATGGGGCATGGTCCTGACTGGCGTTTCCCCCATACGCAGCGAGCCCGGCACAAGGAGGATGCAGATGGATTACGACACCCTGGTTCAGCGCTTTGTCGACGAATTGACGCGTCGAGGCAAAGCACGACTGACCGTCAAGACCTACCGATCCGATTTGCTTGTGTTTCGCACGTGGTGCGTGCGGCACGCGCCCGACGTGGTTTGGGAGGTGGGCAACTTGCGGTACGACCACATTCAGGCCTTTTTGCGGCATGACCGCGTTCACGACCCGTTGCCCGTTCAGCCCTCGCGATTCAATCCCCATCCGACAGCGGGTCTTCCGGCGCGCGGTGCGCACTATGCCGCCCGCACCTACCAACGGAAGACGGTGGTTCTGCGGGTGTTTTGTGCCTGGGCGGAATCCGAACACTATCTCGATCGTTCGCCCTTCCCCACCAACATGGGCATGAAATCTCGCACCGATATGGGCGCTCTTCGAGCGGCCCCGATCTATCTCAGCGAGGCAGACATGACCCGTTTATGGGCGGTGGTTATGGCGGGGCTGCCCGGGAGTCAGCCGTGGCAACAATGGCGCGACCGGGCGCTGTTCGGCCTGATGCTAACCACGGGCGTTTGCGTGGAGGAAGTCTGCGGCATCAGTCTGGCCCATGGCGAGCAGATTGTACGGACCGGGGGTGAACTGGCTGTCCCGGGATCGGCCTTCAAGCCCAGGACCGTCGTCGTGCCCACCCGCATCGTGCGCATTCTCGAGCGCTATATGCAGGTGCGCCCCGGCCGGGCGACGTCGCCCACCTTGTTCGTATCCACACGTGGGGGTGCCATCTACCCTCGCCTAGTCCAACGGCGCTTTCGGGATTACGCCACGGTGGCGGGGCTCTCTCCCACCATGACGCCCCGGAACTTACGCCATACCGTCGCGACCACCCTCTTCCGGGAAGGACTCAACGTCCGTGAGGTCCAGGAAGTCTTGGGTCATGCGCAGGGCTCGACCACCGCAATCTATAGTCAGATCCTCCAGGTCGACGCTCAGCGAAAAATGCGAGGCATCAACGTGTTCAAGAACCTCCAATAAGGCCATCTATCAGTGCAATACCGGGGAGAGTGTAACTCCTGTAAACCTTGAGACGATGCGTCCAGCGGCCAACGCGCAGGCATCTTGAGGACCGTAACGGGTGCGCGCACGCACTGCTGTCGTCATTCTCGTCCATAGACACCCCAGCCACAGAGCGTGCCGCCCACCATCCCCGCCATGCTCGCCATCATGATGGGCATCATGACGCTCGGGGCACAGAAGAGTCGGAGAGCATGCCGGCCCACCAGGCCACCCGCGGTGCCGCCCACCATGCAAACCATGGCAATCTCTCCATGGGCAGGCCGGTGGATGAGCAGCGGCACGAGCACCGGCATGGACAGCGCTACGACTACGCAGGCGATTTCATGGTTGGGCAGGAGACACCAAGTTAAGACCACCATCGGCGCCGCGACCAGCATAGCGGGCCACAGAGCCGGGTGGGGCTGAGCCCATCGCGCCACCGTATCATCCCCTCTGGCAGGATTCCCCACAAGATATACACGGGCCGACCACTTTAGACGTGACGGCGCCGGCGACTATGTCTGGAGGCAGGGAACGGTCCGGTCCACGGTCGGCGGAACTCCGCCGCTATAAGAGAGTCGGGTGCTCCCGCGCGATGACGAGATAGGCCAGTATGGCGACCAACCACCCCACCGCCATCGTATAGGACATCGCGTTGTGTTGCCCAGCCATCAGAAACCGCAGGCCAGCCCATCCCGCCGCGCCAATAGCGACCAACCCGACTCCTGACGCCGCGACGAGATGCGCACGGCGAGCTGCGAGAGCCCCCACCCCGACAATGAACCCTCCGGACGCCAGACCAAGACCCCAGAGCACATGGAGCATGACGAGGGGTGACATCCCTGCCATGGCCATCATGCCCCCCATGCTGCCCATCGAGCCCATGGGCGCGGTCCTATGCATGGGTAGGGACACGAAGAGGTTGAGGTACATCCCCAATAAAAACTGAACGCCTAGCGCCCCCATCATCCAAACAGCAGCTGTTGATACCCAGAGACTTCCATGGGCCGCGCGATGAGCCACCATGGCGTCTCACCTCCTCAGATTCCGGTGTGTGGGCTGTGTTCCGAGATGGTCCCCGCATCACCCCGATGCTGGGTGTCGATATTACCGCATCCGCGGCATGGGAGCGTGCCCCGCCTCCTGGGCTTGACGGGCGCTCCACAGGAGTCTGAGCGCAGCCGCCCACGTCAAAAGAAACCCCACCACCATGAGTGCATGTGGCCACGGGTGGAGCAGCCCCTCACCCTGCATCGTGTGATGCCAGACATCGTGCCACGCGGCGTCGGCGCCCACGCCCGCACTTTCCACCCCGAGCGCCCCAAACAGCGCTCGGATTGCTTGCTTTGGCATTCGGAGGCACCTCATTTTTTATTTTGGGTCAGTGTATCCGCGGTAGAGGGATTGTATGTGCGCCACGCTGCGGGGATCGCATGGTTAGGGCCGTGGAACTCGTCGTACCAGTTTCATGGCTAACGAAATCACCGCGGCGACCAGCCCGAGTCCCACGAGCACCATCAAGACCATACCGCCAAGCCCCAGCCCGCCATGGATCCACTCCATCCCGTCACATGTATCACCTCCGCCATGGGCGATAACCGATCCCGCGTTGTGGATTGTGATGTGCCGTGTTAATCTCCTCGTCCACCGCTGCCACCGAATCCCAAGTCTGTGGGGCGGTTGGTCGCGGGTCGCAAGAGATCAAGTGACAACGGTCCCGACTTGTCGATGGGAGAATTGCGGAGCTTGTTGTCTCAAGACGGGCTGACCCAGAACCGCTGACGACCTCCCTGGCGACAGGGCGAGTCCTCTTCCCCTCTCCATTCGCTGGCTCCGTGTTCGCCCTTAATGGCCTTTGCAGTGACACGTGGAGCAGTGGCATTGATCCGAACACGTGCAGCCCGGCTCGCAGTGGCCGCTGTGACACGCAGAACAACAACAATGGTCGCCAGCCATCCCCTTCACCCCCCTGTGGTTAGGACCTGCGCGTAGGATGCCCCGGTACCGCCAGGGTATGCATTATGGAGCGACCAGTCGAGTTTAGTTCTACACGGGTCATGGGAGACCCTTCCACACAACTAGCGAGTCCATTCCGAGGCCGCCGGTGTGTGGCCTCGTTATGCGACGCCCAGCCAAACGCCCACAGCGAGGATGCCCAATGTCAAGAGGGCCATGGGCCCCACTTCGGCCGCACGAGGCGGGCTGACCGTGTGTGCTGCATGTGGTCGCCCTGGCGCTCGGTCATGCGGCGTGGCCGCCATGACCTGGCGTAAGGCTTGCCCACTGGTAAAGAGTCCGGACGCCAGCGGGACCGGCCACCCGTGGGGGCGGCTGGTCATCATGCCGTGCTTGAGTCCCCGGTGCACCAGCCACGCGTTGATGGGGTAGGCGACCAGCAGACCGGCCGTGAGAGCCATCCCCATCACAAACCAAAATTCCGGCGTCGCCGCATCGTCGGCGCGCGGGACCATGGGCATGCCCCGCCCCATCACCAACGCCATGCCCGCCATGACTCCGTTCATGGAGAGAAACTCCGGCCACACGGTATTGCGCAAAGACGCCGTATACGATCCCCCGGCCATGCTTTTCATAAATAGGGCCTGAAAAATAGTCCACCCGAAGAGAAACCCCGTGGTGTACTCTGCGACGAGAGACCAGCCCCAGGGCCAGTGTCCGAGGCTCGCGATGGCAGCCGCCGCGACGATGCCCAGGCCATCCCCGGCGACACAATGCATCGTGGATCCCAGCACCTGACGCCAGGCGGCCCGTACAAAGGCCTCATGGGTACCCGGCAGCGGCTCGCGGCATCCCAACACATAGAGAAAGGCCCCTAAGGGCCCGGTAAAGACCGTCACAATAACAAATCCCCACTTCATCACCGGGTCTTCGGGGGTCTGCCGGATATCGATGGCCACATAGCCGACGGCGAGGATCGTGAGAATCCCCCACACCGTCACCACGCCTTGCCAAAAACTGACCGATGACGCCACCCTCCGTGCCTCCTTTGCCACCACCCCATCAGGCCATGGATTGTGTGTTCCGCCACAATGGCACACAAAACCGAGGCGACATGGGTACCGCGCGTGATCCGCGCGTCCATGGTTAGGGCTAGAATGCTCCCCGGATCCCTGCGTTATCCCCCGGACGTCGCATACCGCTGCACCGCTTGTCGCAACGCGGCCTCCGCAATCAGCCCTTGGTGATACCAGAGGATGTGGCCGGAGGGGGAGACCAACACCTCCGTGGGGATGCCGCTCACGCCGTAGGCCGCCGCAATCGCACCGGTCGTGTCCAGCGCGACGGGATAGGGCAAGCGGGTGCGGACCACATAGTGCTGGACCGCTCTGGTGGAGGATTCGGACAAGCGCAGGTCCACCCCCAGCACGCGCGGGAGATGGTGGCGCGCCGCCTCGTGCTGGTACGCCGTGAGCACCGGGACTTCCTCCTGGCAGTCCGGGCACCACGTGGCAAAGAAGTCCAGCAGGATCGGCGCTCCGCCCTGACCGACGTGAACGGAGGCCAGGCGGCCATCGGGCCGGATGGCCGGGGCGGAAAACGGGTGGGCGTGCCCCGTCGGGCCTAAGGTTGCGGCGAGATACGTCAACTCACGGGCCTGCGGAAACTGGCGGAGTGCTGGGTGGCCCGGCAGCAGCGGCGCGATATGCGCCATCAGATGATGCACTTGGGCGGTTAAGACCGGGGCGCTGCCATCACTGGCATTGATGTAAAGCCACCGCTCATAGCCGTGGGGGCCAATGACGTACACGGCGGGAATATGCTGGACCACGCCGCCCTTCAACACTTGGCTCGATACATAATAGTGGGCCCACACCGCCTTCAGCGCGGCGGCGGGCCCCGTGAGGTATTCCCATTGGTGCAGCATGTGGTGTTGGACGGACCACTGCCGTACGTCCGCCACACGGGTGGCTACCGGATTGGCATTGACGGCCACCAGCTGCACATCGCGGCGGTATGCGCCGAGATCGTGACGGACATTCCGTAGCACCACCGCGGTCAAGGGACACACCGTAGTACACTTGCTGTCGATGAAACTTAAGACCACGACTTTGCCGCGCAATTGTCGGAGACTGAAGGAGCGCCCGAATTGGTTGGTTAACGTGAAATTCGGGGCGAGTTTGTTAGTCAACATCGTGCCCGGATCCACTTCGGACTGGACGCTGGTGGCCCGCGCCACGGTATTCGCCGACGACTGACCGAGGGTCGTTGTAGGATGAAAACTCGTGACGAGGCGCTGGGCGCCCACGACCAATCCGCCCAGGCCCACCACTAGAGCGCCGATGACCAGTCCCTGCCGCCACTGCATGGATACCCTGCCTCCTTTATAACAACCCAGTATGACGACCGGGGCCACCGACCCAATACCAAATCATGTAGCTACTGCCAAATAGCAACACCACCGCACTCAGCCGGTGCATCACTGGCATCAGGGTGTGGACCGCACGCTCTGCCGCACGGCGGGCCGTCACGGTGGCCACCGCCAAGGCAGTCACGATGAGGCCCATACCGACGGCATACACCACATAGCGCAAGAGCCCGGTGATGACACTCTGATGAAATCCGGTGACTGCCACGGCTAAAAACACCGGAAAACTACACGTCAAGGACACCAATCCATAACTCAATCCGTACCAAAAAAAGGTCCCGCCCGATCCCCGCAGCACGCGGGCTTGCAACCGAGCCGGGAGACCGCCCAACGACACGGTCATCGTTCGCCCGCGCCAGAGCAAGACCGCGAGCACCAGAAAGGCCGCCGCGACCAGGAGGGAAACCACCGGCGCCATCAGAAAGAGGGCCTGGCCCAACGTCCCCACCACGAGGCCGGCCATGCCAAACAGCACGACGAATCCCCCCATCATGGTGAGTCCGGCCCGGAGTCCATCCATCCACCCGCTCTGCTGCTGACGTGCAAGCAACATCGCGAGGAAGGCGGGCAACATCGCCACCCCACAGGGATTGAAGGCCGTCACCATTCCCGCCGATAAAGCGAATGCGAGATCCATCGACGCCTCCTTAGCGTATCCCAACGAGTCCATCCACCCTATCAAAGGCGGCGCACCGCTCCGTCATCCTTCACAACCCACGCAGCCCAAGCTCCCGCGCACAATCCCCGAGAGGTGATAAGACCGTTGGGCCGCTCGCTTGCTGTTTGTCCACGGGTCGCGCGCCGTCGGGCAGGATGGCCGAGCGCGCCCAGCCATCCCACTGACAACGCGACCGCTAACCCGCGTACTTCGCGGGGTCTTGGTCAAAACGGGTCTTGCAACCCGGCGCACAGAAGTAGTACGTCTGACCAGCGTGGGTACTGCGGGGTGTGGTATCGTCCACTGCGACGGTCATGTGGCAGACGGGGTCAACGACTTTGCCGCCTGCGTGTTCTGCACCCGATTGATTGTGGTCCATCGTGTTCACCCTCCTGAAAAATAGTCGGCAGCCCTGCTGTCAGGTCCACGACACGCGATCCGACCCGTCCGACACCAGGGCGCCTGCTGCGGGCCCCACGATTACTGGGGGCCGCGGTCATGCCCAGACGCCATGAGGACGTCCGATGTCGCGTACGTCGCGGGGTCTTTCTCGAAGGCCCGCTGACACGCGGTATTGCAGAAGTAGTACGTCTGACCCGCATACTCGGTCTTTCCGGCTTCGTCGCCGATCGCGACCGTCATCCCGCAGACCGGGTCGACCGCTGTACCGGATGGCGGTGCCTCCGCCATCGCCACCGATTTCGCCCCCGTAAGATAGCTCTCGGGGTCCTCGCGAAACTCCGCCAAGCAGCTCTTGGCGCAGAAGTAATAGGTGGTGCCCTGGTATTCCGTCTTCCCCGCTTCGTCGCCGATGGTCACCGTCATCCCGCACACAGGGTCGACCGCGGTCTTCGGGCCCCTGTCGGCCACGTAGGCGCCCGGGTTGGCCTCAAACTCCCGCTGACACGCCGTATTGCAGAAGTAATACGTGTGCCCTGCGTACTCGGTTTTCCCGGCTTCCTCGCCCATCGTCACCGTCATCCCGCACACGGGGTCCACCGCCGTACCGGATGGCGGTGCCTCCGCCATTGCTACCGACTTATGGCCGCTGAGGTACCCTTCTGGATCCTCCCGGAACTCGGCTAAGCAGCTCTTGGCGCAGAAGTAATAGGTGGTGCCCTGGTATTCCGTCGTCCCGGCTTCCTCGCCGATGGTCACCGTCATCCCGCACACGGGGTCGACCGCGGTTTGAGTTGGGCCCGCGGGCCGGGGTGCCTCGCCCTCTTCTGCCGCTAGCTCGGCGGCCCAGCGGTCCTCCGTGGCCGTCAGGCCCCCGAATGGATTGTAGCGCTTGAGCAGCGCCGAATTGCTGGTGACCAGAATCGAGGACACGGCCATGGCACCGCCGGAGAGGACCGGTGCCAGCCAGCCCACGGCGGCGATGGGAATCAGGATGACATTATAGAAGAACGCCCAAAACAGATTCTGGCGGATCTTCTGCATGGTCTGGCGCGACAAGCGCAGGCTGGCGGGCACGCCCCGCAAGTCGCCACTCATGAGCGTGATGCCCGCGGCGGCCATCGCCACATCGGTCCCGGTGCCAATAGCTATGCCGAGGTCGGCGGTGGCCAGCGCCGGCGCGTCATTAATCCCATCGCCCACCATCGCCACCTTGCGTCCTTCCGCCTTCAGGGCCTGAACGACCTCGGCCTTTTGCGTGGGCAAGACCTCTGCCTTCACGTGGTCGGCCGGGATCCCAACCTCCGCCGCCACGGCCTCGGCCACTCGGCGAGTGTCACCGGTCAAGAGATACACCGCGACGCCGTCGGCCTTCAAGGCTTTAATCGCCTCCGCCGCCGTGTCTTTGATGGTGTCCGCGACCGCGATCAAGCCCGCATAGGCGCCATCAACGACGACGTAGAGGGGCGTTTTGCCCTCGTGCTCCAGCCGTTCGATCACCGCATCGAGGTCGCGCACGGGGGCCACCGCATCGGCCGCCGCGCGGCGACTGCCCACCATCACCGCATGCCCTGCGACATCGGCCCGGACGCCCCGACCTGGCTCGGCCTGGAAATCCGTCGCTTCCGGTACGTTTAGACTCTGCTCCTGCGCGTAGGTCACCACGGCCCGGCCCAGCGGATGCTCGGAGGCCGCCTCCACCGCGGCCGCCCATCGCACCCAATCCTGGCCCGCGTCCGGCGCACCCGTGGATGCCATCACATCCGTGACGGCCGGCTTGCCCCTAGTCACCGTGCCCGTCTTGTCCAACACCACGGTATTAATGATCCGCGCGGTCTCTAAATGCTCCCCTCCGCGAATCAAGAGCCCGCGTTTGGCGCCCACCCCGACCCCGGCGGTAATCGCCGTCGGCGTGGCAAGGCCCAACGCACACGGACAGGCCACCACCAAGACCGCCACCGCCGGCAACAGGGCGGAGACCATGTGCCCCGTCACCAGCCACCATAAACCGAAGGTCACGAGGGCGGCGGCGATGACGATTGGCACAAAGATCCCGGAGATGCGATCGGCCAGGCCCTCAATCGGGGCTTTTTGGGCCTGCGCCGCTTCCACGGCGGCAACAATCTGCGACAAGGCGGTGTCGCGTCCGACCTTCGTGGCTTTCACCCGTAGTGTCCCGGTTTGGTTCAAGGTGGCGCCCACGACCGGATCGCCAGCCTCCTTGGCTTGCGGCACCGGTTCGCCGGTGAGCATCGACTCGTCGACGTGGCTTTTGCCCGACACGATGACGCCGTCTGTCGGAATCTTTTCCCCGGGCCGCACCACCAGTTCCATTCCCGGCTCCACGTCGTCAATGGACAGCGCGCGTTCCTCACCCTCGAGGACCACATGCGCATCCCGGGGCGCCAACCCCATCAACTGCTTCATCGCCGACGATGTGGCGCCCTTGGCGCGCGCCTCGATGAGCTTGCCGAGGCTGATGAGGGTGAGGACGATGGCGGCGTCGTCGAAATACAGCGCCCGATGGGATCCGGCGAACAAGAGTCCCACACTGAGGCCATAGGCGGCGGTCGTCCCCAGGGCGACCAGCACCGACATGTTGGCGTTTTTGTTCTTCAAGTTGTGGTAGGAGTCGAGGTAATAAAACCCGCCGACGTAGGCCTGCACCACGGTGGCCAACCCGAACTGCAGCCACGGGTTGCCTAAGATGGGGACACCCGCAATCCGGGTCACCAACCAAATGGCCAAGGGGAGCGAAAACACGGCCCCAACGAGAAACCGAACGAGCCAGCGGCGAATCTCCTGCTGCCGGGCTTCCTGTGCTGCATCGCGTTGGGCGCTTAAATCTTCGGTGGGCACGCCCCATTCTTTGAGCTGCCGCCGGACGTCGGCGGGGCGGATCGACTCGGGCAGGTACGCCACCACCCAGGAGTTCGCCGAGGCTTCATACCGTGCCTGAATCACGCCGTCCAGCGTCTTGAGGTGCTTTGTCAAGGTGTCCGCGGCATCCGGTTCCAGCGAGTCGCTCGGTTTCAGACGCATGGTATCGGTGATCGCCTTATACCCAATGTCTTGGATTTTGGACATGAGGTCATCCAAATTGACGGCCGTCGGATCAAACGTCACGGTGGCCTTTTCAGTGCCAAAATTGACATGGGCGTCGGCCACGCCCGGATACCGACTCAATCCTTTTTCGATGCGCAAGGCACAACTTGCACACGTCATGCCGCTGATGCCTACCTGCACGTGGGCGGTGTGACGGGTCTCGTCGGTTCCGCTCGAGGTCTGTTGCGTGCTCATGCTGTCCCTCCTTCAACCGGGCTAATCCCGGTCTCGCCCGACCCGCAATGGCAGGAGGATGCTGACCCCGCGTTGCCGAGCGGCTCCATCGACGGAATGCCCTTGCTGTACCGCAGTGCGGAGACCAATTCTGTGATTAAGCTTTCCCCCGATCCCGCCAGGATCGCGTCGGTAACGCACGTGGACAGGTGATTTTTGAGTAAGACCTGCTGCACGCCGTCGAGACTCGCCTGCACGGCCGCCAACTGCTTCATGATATCCACGCAATATCGCTCGGTATCCACCATCTCGGAGACCGCCTTGAGATGCCCGATGGCTGCCTTCAACCGATGGCTGGCGTCCTTCTTGTACTCGGGAATCATGGTCGCACCTCCTGCTCGCAATGTCTGCCTGGTGATTCTATGGCCCCATAATACCCCACCCCATGGGGGGTGGGTCAATAGTTTTTGCGGTTGTGACGGGGATATACCCACCGGACACCAACTCACCCCGGCCATGACCGACACGGAGAAGGTGCCCGGGAAACGTGCTTCAGCCGTCTACAATTTTCCAAGGAGGAAGTGTCTGCGGTGAGATGAACTGCGTAATGCCGCCAAATTTCCCGCCGGTCCGCCTCACACCACCATACGCAAGAAGGGCTCCGCCGATTAGGGCGGCCGTTGCTGGTGGCTCCCGAACCTGTCCATATCTTGGCTGGCATCGCTCCGGGTGGGACTCTATCGGTGTCCACGGATGCCGTGGTCCGGCCTCCTTATCCGCATGGGGTCGTGGCATCTGCCAATAGCTGAGGAGGGCGTCATCTCCAAGGTAACCACGATCTATTGTCAACCCGGGTGAACCGTCTGTGACCGGCAGATGGCGTGGCTGTCTCAATGCGGTATCGCTTTTGCGGGAGGGGATGTGACGGAGACCAGCGCGTGGTTTGATGAGCTAGTAGCCATGGGGGCCCAGGCGACGGCGACCACAGTCATCCAATCGGGTGAGCAGCACCATGTCATTGTCGGCTTTTCATCGCGAAAATCGAGCACATCCTCCAAGACTGACGGCTTGGAAGGCTCGTTGCAGATGTCCACACGTCTGCGTAAACGGTATACCGCCCCTCGGATCGCTACCAATCACCGGGGTTCCGCAGTATCCATGGGCCACGCACCGCCGCGTCAGTCGTCGGCGCGCTCGGTGTCCAACAAATGGTGAACCACGTCCTCAAACTCCTGTTTCGTCATAAGGCCCTGCGCATAGCGTTCGCGGGCCAGTGCCAGGGGATCGGGTGTGGCGCGGTGGTCGCTGTCATGGCGACGATTGGTCAACGTATAACGTGATACCACCCACCCCAGCCCCGCGATCCCGAGCACGCCCCAGAGCAGGACGACCCATCCTCCACCCCCGCCCATCATCATCGGCATCGGTTTGTCCTCCTTCGCCTCCGTGAATGGCCCACTCGATTCCCCGGGACGCCGCGCCTCGGCCGTCAACGCTAGGTTATCCCCGCGGTCAGGGATCTACGCCATACCCATGTCATCCATAGCCCCGGACCATTAACTGGAGCCTAGGACCGGATTGCGGCGGACGGGATTAGCAGGCGGGCCGCTGTTATGCGGGGGCCGACTCGCTCACCTCCAGAGTCCCCAGCGAGCCTGATATTACCAGGGCTCCCGGGATCGTTAGACGTCCATGAGTCGCAGTTTGGCGGTCCATTCGACCCCAACGTCGTGGTGTCTTCGTTCCATTGCTGACACCCCGGGATTCACCATGGTGGAGGCGGTGCTGAGCTTAAACCGGGAATACATAGACATGTTCCTTCCCATGTCTTTGCCCGGAGGTTGCCATCGAATTCTCCCGGGGGGCGAGATACGCTGGGTCGCCGTGGCGGTTTCTTACGGCGCTGAGGTTCCTTGGCTCGAACTGGGGGGTCAAGGCCGGGTTGACCGACCGGTGACGAGCCCTAACGTGACGCACGCGACGGCCGCCACAATCGCGCCCACGAGAAACGGGAGCTTTGGACCCGCGGCCTCCCACAGGAGCCCCCCACCGAGCGACGCGATGAGCTCCGCGAATCCCAGCACCGCATTAAACGTGCCCAGCCCGGTGCCCCGATCCGTCTGGGACAGCAGGCCGGTGGCGTACACTTTCTGATTGCCATCGACAAGCGCGATAAACACCCCATACAGCGCCATCAACGGCCAAATCCACACGGCGGCGTGGGCCATGGCAAATCCCGCGTAGGCCAGGGCCAGCACGGCGAATCCGCCCAACAACACGGATGGGTGGCCGATGCGATCCCCGAGACGGCCGCTGGGCATCGAGAGAACACTGGCCACGCCATTCATCACCAAGTAGGCCAGCGGGATAAGGAGGATGGGCATCCCCAGCGACCGTGCCCGGAGCACCAAAAAGCCTTGAGAAAAGGTGGCGAGCGCCAACAGCCCGGCCGCCAGCATGAAGCGCCGAAACGGGGCGGGCAAATGGCGCAGACCAAGGCGCGGTCGCGCACGCTGTTCGGCGACGGTCCCGCCACGTGTCTCCCGCAGGCGGAGGAGGAACGGGATCGCCGCCAGACCGGGGATGAGCGTCAGGCCGAAGACTAGGCGGATCCGATCATGCGACCACCAGAGCACACCGCTGGCGGCGAGCGGGCCCAACGCGGCGCCCAGCGCGTCCATCGCACGCCGAAACCCGAACGACCGGCCGCGATCGGCTGGCGTCGTGACATCCGCCAGCAGGGCGTCTCGCGGGGCGGTGCGAAATCCCTTGCCCACACGCTCCACCTGGCGAATGGCGAAGACGGGTCCCCAGGTGCCCGTGAGGGCGAAGGCCGGCTTGGCCAGGTTCGAGAGCGTGTACCCCGCAAACATCAGCCATTTCCGATGGCCGAGTCGATCCGACAGCCAGCCGTCGAACACTTTCAATACGCCCGCGATCCCCGCCCCGACGCCCTCTATCAGGCCGTATGCCCAGATCGGCGCACCTAACACACTGGTCAAAAACAGCGGCAACAGCGGCCCGACCATCTGGGTGGAAAAGTCGGTGAAGAAACTCACCAGACCCGCTACCTTCACGGTCGGATGCAGCGTCCGAGCATCGGACGAAGATGGATCGGGTGATGACATGGGAGACCTCCTCATGGGCGATGGTGTGGCCGCCGCGCCCTGCGGGTCTCCTGAAAGCCCGCAGCGACGTGACGCGTTGTCCCGGCCTCAAGGCCCGGGCCCAAGAGCCAATAGCGCAAGGGTAGCAGAACACGACAGGACGCGCAGCCCGACTTCCCCGCCTCAGCGGCCTCTTGTCCGGCGAAGGACGGGCGATGGCGCCACCGCCGTAGACCCGCGTCGCCGTCGCGCCGCAGATTCGGGCACACGCAAAATCCCAAAGACCAGACGGATGCCCCACTCCAGGTATCGACGACCCCCGAGAACCACGAGACCCGCGACAATCCCGACCAGGGCGCCCGTGAGCACATCCGTGGGCCAATGCAGGCCCACAAACACGCGAGCCCAGGACACACCCAGCGCCAACATCAGGGCCCACACGCCATCGGATACGCCGGCAAATAAGAGCCCCGTGGCAAACCCAAAACTGCCTGCGGCATGGTCACTGGGGAACGAACTATCCTGGGGGTGCTGGATCAGTTGATGCACCCAATGCGGCTCCAGCACGAAGGGCCGCGGACGGTACGGGGCGACATGACTCATCGCAAAATTGATCGCCAGCGCCAACACGCCGGCGACGATGGCATAAATAACCGCCCGCCGCGCGCGCGTCCGACGGTACGGGGGCCAAAACCACATGATCAAGAAGATGATGGCCCAAATTTCGGGCGCGAATTTAGCCAAGACGACGCCCAAGAGGTCGAGCACCGCGTGGTGCCCCGCCATGCCGTTGACCCAATGCTCGACCTGAAAATCAAACCCATTAACGCCGGGATGAATCACCAAGACGCCCTCCTTGTCGCAACATCGGTGGTCGGCCATTCGCCGGTAGGCTGCCCTCTGTGAGCGGACCCACATCAGTCGAATGCTCGCCGAACCGTACACAAGAATAGACCGAGGATCTTCACCAAAAGTTCATTCATGATGTGTCGTGCGCAGGGGACAATAAAATCGTGACCGCGGTTTTCGAGACTTAGGCAGTTGGTGCCCCGCCGCGAGGGCGCACGTAGCGGCGCCGGAGAATAGCCGTGACGGACCCGATACCCAGACACCAGGCACCGAACCCCAAAAACACGCCGATCACCGGCAGGTTCATGCTGGCCACCAACACCCCCGCGCCGACCATCGTGTGGAACGCGCGAGAGCGCGCCGGGAACCACGTCTGGACCCGCGTTCCGGTCCACCGCCCCACCGCGGCCCATCCCAACACCCCCGCCCCGAAATACGCGATGCCGAGCAGCAGACTCAAGGGCAATCCGATGAGGGTCAGAGCCAATGCGATGCCCACGCCCAACACCGCGAGGGAGACGAGGAGTCCCTGAACGCCAATCCTCCGGGGGTTCGGCTCGATCACGACCACCAGCGGCCGCAACCAGACGTCCAACGCGGGGCCGAGCAGGAGGGGGATGAGAAAAAAGATGACGGACAGAAACGTCCGCAGGGCAGCCACCCCGAGGGTGAGCCCGGCGCCCAAGAGAAGCGTGTTGCCCACGGCCGTATTGGTGCCAATCACGACGAGGTCCCCCACCGTAGCGTGCGCAGCGCGGTGCACGCTGCCGCCGATGTCGAGGAGGTGCACGACATGGCTTGATGGCGTCAACCGAACATTGCCCTCCCAGACCACGAGGTTCTGCACGGTGCCGGCGACCGTCACCGAATGGCCGACCACGAGGAGACTATCCACGGCTTGATGGGGCCGAATCGTGAGGGTTTGGCGGCTCACAGCCGGGATGCGGGAGGCCGCCTGAGCCGGCGGTCCGCCCCACGCGAGCAGACACAGAGTCAGCCAGAGCACGAGAACCCCGCCACGCATTTTAGGGTTCATAGGACGGCCTCCCGTCACCGTGCGGACCGAGACGGCCCACGAGGAGGAGCGCACCGAGGCCCCCACCCGCCGCGGCGACAATGGCCGCAAGCGTCCCTACCCCGCCTAAGAGGCCGGGCACGAACGCGATGCTGTGCCAGGTCAGCCCCAGCAGCAGGCGCACGGTGCTCCATCCCACAATCGTGATCGGTGCGATCCCCAACAGGCCGGCAACGGTCACCAGGGCTCCCAGCGCCACCCACCGGGTTGCCGATGGCCGAGCGTCTGGGGACTCGTTGAAGACCTGGGCGAGAATGCCCGCTTCCAAGCCCGGGGGCATGGGGAGGGCGTCCAGCGCCGCCCGGACCTGCCGCGCTGCAGCCTCCAGGGTCAGGAACGTGGCTTGGCACTGCGGACAGCGGTTCAGATGGGCCGTGATCGCGGCGTGGGTTTCCCGATCCAGTTCCGCATCCAAATAGGCTGACAACTGTGCTTCAATGTCATGGCAGCGCATCAGCGAGATCCTCCTTCTTCGGGTGCATCCAGCGCAGTCCGGAGTTGCATCCGGGCATGATGCAGGCGCGATCGCACCGTCCCGACCGGCACGTCCAGGATCTGGGCCAATTCGGCGTAATCAAATCCATACACCTCCCGCAGCACGAGCACGGCGCGGTGTGCGGGCGTCAAGTCGGCCAAGGCGCGGGCC
This sequence comes from Sulfobacillus sp., assembly GCA_027343765.1. Lineage (GTDB taxonomy): Bacteria > Bacillota > Sulfobacillia > Sulfobacillales > Sulfobacillaceae > Sulfobacillus_B. The sequence goes on along the minus strand of DAHWKG010000156.1, from coordinate 1,190 downwards.
ACATCGATCTGCAGGTCGGACCGATGCACTGCATCCGGCGCTGCGGTGGCCTCCAAGACGTCTGGGGACGCGAGATGGGTGCGCTCGCGTTGGGCCACCCGATCCAGGGCGGTGCGCGTCGCAATGCGGGCCAGCCAGCTCGGAAAGGTCCGGACATCGTGCAGGGTCTGAAAGGACCGGTACATTTTGAGAAACGTCTCCTGGGTCACGTCCTCCGCATCCGCCGCATACTGGACAATCCCGTAGGCGGTGCGATAGACATACCCTTGGTACCGCGTAATGACGGTCGTCACGGCGTCCCGATCACCTCTCTGCGCACGCCGCACCAGTGCCCAATCGGCTTCATTCATGCCTCCTATGATTCCTCCATCGCACAGACCCCGGCCCCGCCCGATCTCCCGGTGCACTCCGATACGCTGTATAGTGTACCGGACCGCCACGGTTATCCGCCAAGACCTCATCATCGATAAAGACAGCGGCCAACAGCATTTAGTTCATATGTTGGCCAGACCCGTCTTGTGTTGCAGCCGTCCCGACGAGTGGGCTGGGCGCGGCGGTGCCTTCGGATAGAGGCAGGCACGAGCGACATACGACCGGCGCTAAGGCTGCTCGTCCAGTTCTCCATTAGGGGGTAGCCACTGCCTACCCGTGTCGGCAACGACCTATCCCATGTCCGCCGCACTGGGAGATGCCACTTTTATGATGACTCATTCGCCCTTAGCCATTAGTTGCCCGACCCCGTTCCGCGTGCGGTGGGTCTCCCGCATACGGACCATGAGGACAGCCGCCATAACCAGCACGAGAATACCCATGATGACCATGGTGTGCGCGGCACCAACACTCGCCAACAGTCCGCCCACCGCGATCCCACCGACCAGGTAGCCGCCGTCCCGCCACAGACGGTACACCCCCAACACACTGCCCCGCCGGTCAGCCGGAGCCACATCGCCGACGGCCGAATTGAGGTTGGGATATAAGAGGGCCATGCCCACGCCGCTCACGACGGCCATGATTTCCCACGCAACCATGCCGGACATGGCCGTAAATGCGATAAATCCGGCGCCCAAAAGCACAAACCCTAGAACAATCGGTATCTTGCGGCCGATCCGGTCGGACAGAGCTCCCGTGCCAAATTGGCAGAGCCCCCAGGCGCCCGCATAGCTGCCGCTGATCGTGGCAATGGCTCCGAC
>DAHWKG010000152.1:0-4680 GCA_027343765.1 Sulfobacillus sp. | reverse complement strand
CGCATCGCAGAGATTCTGAGTTTATGGAATGTCCAAAAGCAGGCCTTAAATCTGGTCTACATGCTCCCGGTGGATGAACCGATCGAACCCGCAGTCTGGGAGGAACTGGCCGCTATCGGGCGCGCCAAACAACTGTATGGCGACCGTCCCATTCTGGCCGGCTCCCATGTCGGACGCACGAGTCTCTCCCCGGCCTTGGCGGAGGCGCTGAATGATGGGCCGTTTGAAATTCTGCATCTGGATGCATCCGTCTCGACGGGGCTTTCGGGACGCATGGGACGGATCCCCGGCAACGATGAACGGTTCGGCGCTTTAGATGATTTCCTGCGGGCCTTGGATCCCCGCATTCCCGTGGTGGCAACCGGGATTCAGACGACGGAAGAGTGGATGGCGATGGAGTCGCTCGGGGTGCACTTTGGACGCGGACCGCTCTGGATGGCGCCGGATTTGATCCACAATACGTTCGGGACACCCACCGGGCCCAATGATCCGCGCACCTTCACCTGGCCGGCCGACTCGCCGCCCGATTGGAGGTCTACGCCGACCACGCGGCTACGCAAGCGTGCCCATCGCCTCGACCTCGGTGGGCCGTTACTCCCTCCGTTGGTCGTCACGCACGGGGTCCGGATGCTCATCGCTGGGCACGATCCCGACCAAGAGCCCGATATTCCCCTCAATGGGATTGTGCGCCTATGATGGTCCTCAAAAGCGCCCTACAGAGCCTTTGGCAACGCATCCCGGAAACGGTGCGGGTGTTGGGCCTGTTAGCCGTGATGCTCGATCTGGTGGCGATCCCGTCGTTGGTGGTGCTGATGCAGGCCACCGGCCACCCGACCGCGATGCCATGGACCGCATGGGGCCTCTTGGCACAGCACCGCGCCTGGTTGCATACGTACGGGCTGATGGCATTAGCCCTGGTGGGCGGCGCAGGCTACTGGGGCTGGACGCTCAGCAAAGACAGCACCGGTTCCGGTGACACGAATCGCCAAGCCTTTGGCTCGGCGGCTTGGCGGACCAGTAAAGAGTTGACCCGTTCGCTCGCCCAATGGCAGTGGGGCTCCACGCGCGGCAATCCGGCGGGCTTGGTGGCCGGCTCCACGGCGGACAAAGGCCCCGTGCGGTCGGCCTGGATTCTCGACCGGGATGGGCACAATCTCCTGGTCGGCGCGCCCGGTGCCGGAAAAAGCTTGAAAGTCATCTTGCCGTCGCTCGCGGTCATCGCAGAGGCCGGGGAAAACCTGGTCATTACCGACCCCAAAGGCGAACTCAAGCAGGCGATGGGTGGGTATCTCGTCGATCAGGGCTATGAGGTCCTCACGTTTGACCTCCGATTCCCGGATCAATCCGTGACCTGGAATCCCTTGACGCCGATTAGCCAAGCCATCGAAGCCGGACGGTGGTCGGAGGCCACCAAGATGGCGAATGACTTGGCCAACATCGTAGCGAGTCAAGGCGCGCCCGGCGGGGACAACGGGGCTTTTTGGTCCCAAAGTGCCCGGGCCATCGGCGCGGCCTTAGCGCTCTATGTGGCGGATAAAGCCCCGCCAGCGGCCCGCCATGTGACGACGATGTATCAGGTGCTCACGCAATCGGCGGGTGAATTGGACGCTCTCATGACGGCGCTCCCGCTGGATCATCCGGCGCGGCAAGCCTATGGCCCGCTCCTCACCGGATCCCCCGAAACCCGACAAAACCAGATGAGCGTGGTGGCCGTGTCCTTAAGTCTCTTTGCGGATCGCAACATCGCCCGCCTCACGGGCACGGCGGGCTTGGAGCCGACCGCTCTGTTGGCGCCGCGGACCGCGCTCTTTATTGTGGTCCCTGATGACAGTAGTACCTACTATCCGTTGGTGGCGCTTTTTGTCACTCAGTTGTTGCAGCAACTCGCTAGCGATTCGGCCCGACAACCCGGTGGGCGATTGCGAGTCCCGGTGCATATGGTGTTGGATGAATTTGGTAACCTGCCGAAAATCCCGGACTTCGAAAAGGCGATCACGGTGTCGCGAGGCCGGGGGATTCATGTGACCTTGACGCTTCAGGCCTTCTCCCAACTGGAGAGTGTCTACGGCCAAGCGGCATCCCGCACGATGATCAACTCCTGTAACACGCTGGTGTATCTCAGTTCCAACGAGGTCGAAACGGCCCGGATTATCTCGGATAAGGCGGGACAAACCACCATCGAAACCACCAGCCGCGGACAGAGTTGGCAGAGTGGCTCCAAGCAGTGGTCCGAAAACGCGAATATGACGGGTCGAGCGCTCTTAACGCCCGATGAGGTCCTGCGCTGGCGATCGGATCACGCCCTGGTGTTGCAAGCCGGAGAACTGCCCGCGAAGCTCCCGCTCCGCTTTTGGAAGGACTGGCCACAAGCCCAACAGGCGCGTACCCTGCCACCGCCTCGGCCCACGGCGGAACCGACGTCGAATGATTTGCCACCCATCTGGACCCCGCCGTCGGTCTCGAGGCCCGAATCATCCGAGGTACTCACGATCGATCCCCAGGCGACTGTTGATCCCTGGGCGGGAAAGAAGTGGCAAGCTCCGGGTGCCTGATCCACGGGGCACCCTCTAGGCATTCCAGTCTCACCGACTGACCCTCCCCCCTCGCGCGATGGCCGTTCTTGAGCGCGAGAGGCGAGGGTTTTTTGTTCTGATCCTGTGGCCCAATCGTGAAGAAGAGGGGGTGATTCATCCATCTGAGTTGATTGAGGAACTCGTTCGCCGCATTCGGTATCGCCAGCCCTGCTGGCGATTTGGTGTTTTGCGGATTTTTAGGTGTTTCATACGTTTCCTTTCAAGGAGGGCACTATCTATGGCGCGTGAACCATTAACCCCGCATCGCATTGCCGGGGTCACCGAAACCGTGTTTTCCGAGGCCGATCGGCTCTATTTCGAAACCTTAGCCGAGCAAGATGATTGGGCGCAAGCATCCGACGCCTTCGCGCAATCTCATCGACCCGTGATTCGCCAGCAACTGAATCCCTTGATTGTCCAGGCGCAATGGCTGAAACAGCATCCCGAGCTCGCCGATGTAGAGGCCACGGGGAGTGTGCAGATGCCCCAAGAGTTGCCGGAACTATGGGTGGTCAAGGTCCCCCGGACCGACTACGCCTTTACCCCCACCGACCTCGTGGCCGATCGCTTGTATCGCGACCAGCTTGGGCGACGCAGTCCCCGAGCTCCCGGTCAAGAACGCAAGGCCCCGCAGTATACCCAAGACACCTTGGAGGATGCCATGAAGGCAGCCAAGGCACGCTGGAAACTGGAGACCTTTTCGTCCGCCGACGAAGCGGAACGATTTGCACAAGAGACCTGGCGCACGTATTGGCAGGCACACGTCAAGGAGATGACCGAAGCGTCGCGCGAACACTTTCAAAAGAACGCGGTTATCAACGTGACGCGGGAGCGCTATTTCACGGTCGATCAATCGCGGCCCGCGCATCAACTGCAATACGACCTCTTCGTGCAAGAACATCCCATCGAACGGGGATTTCCCGACGACACGCTGGTCGACTTCAAAGACAGCAACCGACCCCGTCCGGTCTCGACCCGGAATGCGGCCCTCGCGAAAAATCAAGCACGGGCCGTGGAATACGAACAGATCGCTTTAGGCCGGCTCTCGCGCGACGAGGCGTTCGAATTTCACACCGATACCGACCGGCAAGACTGGCAAGTGGGAGACCACACCCGTTCGGCGACCGAAGACGCGGTGGACCCGTCCCAGATCTGGCAGGTCCGGAAGATCGGCGACAAGGAATTCGTCTTGGCGCGCCAGACCCCCGATAACCAGTGGGAATTCTGGCGGAACGCGACCGGCCGGGCTGTTGCGTTTGAGGCAAAGTCCGCGCAAGCGGTGCTCAAAAGGCTTCCCAAACCGGTGGCCGCCACCACCCAAATCACCGAACAGGTCGATGCCGAGACGATGCGCGATCGCTGGATTACGGCGCGTAACCATGACTACACGGCTCCCGCCGACGTGGTGAACACCTGGGTGGAAGCGGAATCGGATGTGGGTCGGGCCCTGACCGATGTGGCGCGGCAGTCGCCGTTAATGGCACGCCAAGTGTTGCCGTTACTCGGACGCGTCGACGCCATCGACCATCAGATCTTTCCCGACGATGGCCTGGTGCCGGCGCAGATCGATCAAACACTCGCGTCATTCGACTACCTGCACCAGGCGGCCCAGCGCGCGCTCCCACTCGCGGCACGGCCCGCTGTGCTCGGCGCCATCGATCACTGGCGCACCGCGACCGGACCCTTGAATGCGGACAGTCTGGGACTCTTCCAATACGGCCGCATTCCCGATATCGGCTTTACCGATTCCCGGATCGAATCGGTAGCCCATGTCGATGGGTTAGGCGATTGGGCCGCGCATCGGATGCCGTCCGGACACTTTGCTTTAGCGCGATTGAAAAACGATGGCACGGTCTCGCACGTCGAAATCCCGCTCTATCGAGACAAACAGGCGGTGCACAACCGGGTGGCCAACCAAGGGGGGTACCTCAGTTTCTCCCAAAACGAATGGCTGGCAAAGGAGTGGGTCCAACGGACCGAAAAGGCCTTTGGACCCAACGCGGATCGCATTATTAGTGCCGCCATGACACCCGACGCGGCCTGGCGCGATTATTTGGCACGGGAAAAGCACCACGAAGACCCCCGGCCGCTGCCGCCGGTTACGGAG
>DAHWKG010000135.1:0-33314 GCA_027343765.1 Sulfobacillus sp. | reverse complement strand
AGGTGGCTAATCTTCCCGGCAATCTCAGGACTCACGGAGTTATCCAACACCGCATACCATGACTTGTTTGCTAACACTCCACGGAGGACTGACGCCTTAAACGGCAGGTATTTGGCCAGTATCCGGGCCTCGCGACCGGGGTGGTGGATATACCGAGGGGCCGCTATGACCCGGTCCCGGGGAACATCCATCGCCAATACCGTTCCGTTTCGATCGATAATCTCACCACGTGCTGCTGGAACCGTCATGTGTTTGACCTGAAACGAGGCCTCATATTGGTCTAGGAAAGACTTGTGGGCTACCTGAATAACCACCAAACGAGCCGTCAGAAAAGCCATAAATGCCGCCATACCCACGATCAAAGAAAACACGCGCCAGCGGCCGACCTTTTTCCCCCGTCTCATCGTCCAAGACTTTGGCTAAACTGCTCCATCCACCCGGTCACTTGGCTGATAACAGACCCGCTGGAGCCCTGATGGAGCGGTAGCCGCTGGCTCGTTTTGATGGGTGCGGTGACCCGAGACTTGGGAGCGACCATAGTCACCTTAAGGCGTGCGGCATCCTGGCTTAGTGCCCGGGTGGTCGTGAGCGAGGCCAAAGTCCCCTGAAGTGACTGATTTTGCCGCACGAGGGATGAATACTCTTGGTTCCGTTGGTCATAATGATACGACATGGTCATGACGTGAATCGCGAGAAAACTCGCCACCATAGCTCCGGCCCAGAGACCTCCGATCCATGCGGCCGGACGAAGCCAACTTGCCGGGGCGCGACGCCGTTTCCGATGAGGCTCGGTTTTAGGTTTTAAACGCTGTTCCCATGCGCGAGCTAAGTTACCTTCGTTGTCCACTTGCCAAGTGCGCTCTTCCACCATGTTAAATCCTCCCAAATTGTTGAATCACGACGAGACTCTGAGAAATCTCGGGAACTTTGTCGACGTTCGGGGCATAAAGGGTCCCGCCACAAGACCGGGCACTATCCGACCAACTTTTCTACCACACGAAGCTTGGCTGATCGGGCCCGTGGATTCCCGTCCAATTCCGCAGCATCCGCTGTCAAGGGATGCTTCGTAATGAGACGGGCAACGTGCTCGTGCTGCCAATCACGAAATCGATGCTTGACGATGCGATCTTCCAATGAGTGAAAGGCGATCACGGCAATGCGTCCGCCCGGCGTCAACCCTTGCCAGGCTTCCTCAAGCCCATCCGCCAAGGCACCCATTTCGTCATTGACCCAAATGCGCAACGCCTGAAAGGTCCGGCGGGCAGGATGCCCGCCCTGTCTACGGGCGCTCGCGGGTATCGCCGCTCGAATAATCTCCACCAATTGGCCACTGGTGCGAATCGGCTCCCTCTGGCGGGCAGTGACGATAAACTCGGCAATCCGTGAAGCCCATCGCTCTTCACCCCAGGTGCGAATCGCCTCGGCAATCTCCTTATCGGATTTGGTGTTAATGAGCCGGAACGCCGTCACCGGATTTTCCGCATCCATGCGCATATCCAGCGGTGCGTCCTCCTGCTGATACGAAAATCCCCGGGAAGCCCGGTCTAATTGGGGGGACGAGACCCCAAGGTCAAACACCACTCCCTCGACTTGATTGACTCCGATCGAGGCCAACAACGACTTCAGATAACGGAAATTGCCCTTAATGACTTGCACGCGTGCCCCGTAAACCGCGAGCCGCTCCCGTGCAAACGCCAGCGCCTGGTCATCCTGGTCGATCCCAATCATGCGGATCCCGGGATACGTGTCTAGGAGACGCCTAGTATGGCCGGCGCCGCCAAGGGTTGCATCGACGTACGTTCCTTGGTGATTCGTCACTAAGAGCTCGACAATCTCCCGCGGCATGACACTTTCGTGCTCAAAGTCTTCCATCGCTGTCTCCTGTCGCTAAAAGCCGAAGTCGACCATCTTCTCGGCGACATCCTCATATCCTTGTTGGGCGTCTTGCTGATAACTCTGCCATTTCTCTTGGGACCAGAGCTCTACCCGGCTCGACACGCCGACCAATACCACATCTTTGACGACCTCGGCATATTCACGGAGTCTCGGAGGAATGGTGACCCGAAATTGCCGGTCGACCTCCACGTCTTGTGCTCCCGCCAGAAACAGCCGCTGGAACGCCCGCGCATTGGCATTGGTCATCGGCAGTGCCTTCAATCGTTCTTCCATTTTCCTCCACTCGTCCATGGGGTAGAGGAAGAGACACCCATCCAATCCCTTGGTCATCACAAAGTGGTTCTCCAAGTCATCACGCAAGCGGGCGGGAATGGTGATGCGGCCCTTTTCATCGAGTGCGTGGGAATACTCCCCCATCATCACCCCGCATCACCCCCATTTGTCCCACTTGGCTCCACTTTCCTCCACTTATTCGCCCCTCATGCTAACATTCCTGCTGCTTGTCCCCAAGTTTTAATGGACAAATTCCTGATGAATTTGAGCTTCCCCGAACCGTTCCGTCAGCATGTCATGTAACTTCTGAGAGACGCTGTCGACCGTCGGCGCTCTGAGGCAGCGCCCCCGAAAAAGTTACAATCGCCGTCGCGAAATGAAGCGAGGCCGGGTGGTTTTTTGCGGCTTATCTCGATCGGGTAGGAATACTGGCGCTCTCTGTTTCCATTGACAGGGCATAGTGGACCTTATATAATCAGTAAGCGTCGTGGGGGCGTAGCTCAGTTGGGAGAGCGCTAGAATCGCACTCTAGAGGTCAGGGGTTCGACTCCCCTCGTCTCCACCAAGGTTTCAACCCGCATCTGGCAACGGATTGCGGGATTTTTAGTTTTGCGCTCAAGCCGGGATCGGTGTTTAGCTTGCCACGCTGCCATTCCGATAACTCAGGCCAATCACGGGGGAAAATCGTCTCATAGCCATTATTGCGGTCGGTCCCTTTTCGCCGCCCGCTCCCGGAAAGTCAGTACCCGTCCCACCTTACCACCCCGGGGAAGGTGGCGATCTTCATGACGCGCCAGGCGCCACACCCATCCCCAAATCGCGAGGCTCGCGAGCAAAAACGGAAGACCTAACCAAACAGGACTCATGGAACCACCCCTCCCTTTCCCATTTTTCCCCATGTCTGGTGATAACTAACACAGGCGGCATCGATAAAACGTGCCTCGCCTGGGAAATTTGAGTACTGTCGCCATTCGTGTATCGGACAGTTACGGAATACCAAGGAGGTTTCGGACGTGGAGCAAGAAAATCAAACGATGCCGGCAGAACCGACTTGGAGCCGCCGACAGCTGATTACCGGACTCACCGGATTAGGGGTGGCCGGCGCGGTGACCATGTTCGCCAAACGGCCCATCGTCACCGCTGCTCGAGACATCTTCGGATCGCCCATTTCCAGCGGCATGATCCACTTATACGCCCTCGACTACTACTACGTGCCCAACTATATGACCTGGCGGGTCGGCGACAAAATGGAGATCGTTTTCCACAATCAAAGCCGCACCCACTGGCACGAGTGGACTATCGGCCGGCCCATGCCCAACATGGAGTACTTTCAGGGGTTTGGGGTACTGAATCGTGACGGTTGGGTCCATGACTTTTGGGATGGCGTGGCGGTTACCTTAAGTGACCCCATCGCCATCGACAACTTTGTTCCCCATAAGGCCAAGGTCACTTACGTGGGACCCAAAGGTCCCTATCAGATAGCCTCAGGCGGCGACTTCAGCCCCACCCTGCAACCGGGCGGGAGCCTTCATCTCTCGTTCACCGTACCGGATAAGCCAGGAATTTGGCACTTTGGCTGCTTTGTGCAGGAGTTCATCCACTGGCGCACCGGAATGCGCGGCGTGATTAACATCGTCCGCGACTAACGACCGGTCCCGGAGAAAGGACAACAACTATGGACATCGTGATTTTCGGCGCCGTGTGGGTCATCATCAGTGTGCTCGGTGAGTGGGTTCTGATTAAACACATCGAACCCCACGCCATGTATTTCCTTTTATCCAATCAGGGGAACATTGCCCTGCACGCCTTTGACTTTCTTATGACCATGCTACTCCCGGTATTTCTGTTGGTCATCTGGTGGCTGGTCTGGACCGCCGTCCGCTATCACGCGGACAGTGCTGAACCGAGGCAAAGCCGGTTTCAATTCACAAAAAACGGGGCCTTTACTGGCATCTGGATTTTAGGGTCAATCGCCATCAATCTGCTGTTTTGGCTGCATCCGACGGCCGCCGATTTGGAGCAAATGTTTAGCTCCCAGTTGCCGAGCCGACAGAGAAATGACCTGGTTGTGGATGTGACGGCCCGCCAATGGGAGTGGATTTTTAGCTACCCCCAATATCACCTAACCCAGACGGTCAATGCTCGGGGGCAGGACGAACTGGTCATCCCCGCCCACAAGAAGATTGAATTTCGCTTGCGGTCGTATGACCCGTTTCACACCTACGACGTGGAGGCAGGCGTTATCCACTCGTTTTGGGTCCCCGCCTTTGGTATCAAGGAGGACGTCATTCCTGGCGAAACCCGCTACGAGTACATCGTCGCCAACCGCACGGCCAATTACCACACCAACCCTGAGGTACGCGTGCAATGTGCCGAGGTCTGTGGTCCGGGGCATCCTTGGATGGAAGCGCCGATGAAAATCGTCACGGCATCGCAATTCAAGAGCTGGATCGCCAAGCAGCAGAAGCTAGAGGGCGTATAAGAGCGGGAAGATTGGAGGATTCGGAATGGCTCAAAATGTGGTAACAACCCCATCAGCCAGAGTACATGTGATGCCGCCGATGTTGCGAGGGTTCTTATGGGCCGGCATCGGGTTTCTGGTTCTCAATAGCATAACTGCCGCCATCCGACCGGATGTGGGACATCCCTTCGTCACTGAGGTGTCCATTACCATCGGCTGGATCGGGGCGGTCATTGGCTGGCTTCTCGGCGTCGGTGCCTATGAGGGCGTGGTGCTGCCGCTATTCGGCGTCACCCCACGGGTGGGCGAAGCGACCGACTGGCGGCGCTACTGGGCATTCGCTACCGACCATAAAGTGGTGGGAATCCAGTACATGACCTCGTCCGCCTGCTCGTTTATTCTCGCCGGTGGAATCGCTATGGCCATGCGGGCCGAACTTGCCACCCCCGGCATGACGTTTTTTTCCTTCTCCGACCAATACCTGTCGGCCGTGGGAAGTCACGGCACGATCATGATGTTTTCCGTGGCGACAGTAGCACTGGTCGGGGGTCTCGGCAACTATATGGTGCCGCTCATGATTGGGGCCCGGAGCACCATCTTTCCCCGCCTTTCGGGGCTTGGCCAGTGGCTTATTCCCGCGGGCGTCCTGACGGTGGCCTTAAGCCCTCTCTTGGGCTACTGGACGACAGGCTGGCGAGGCTATGAGCCCTTGGGTAGCCAGGACGCTTCCGGGATTATCTTCTACTATCTCGGCGTCGCGGCCTTAACCATGTCCTCGATTATTGTGTCCTTGAACCTGGTCACCACCATCGTGTTCAATCGGGCTCCCGGGGTTACCTGGGCGCGATTGCCCCTCTTTGTGTGGGGAATCACCACCGTGTCAATTCTGAACCTCATCTGGCTTCCAGAAATTCAGATGACCTTCATTTTAGAACTTTTGGACCGTCTGGTCCCGTTGAACCTCTTCAACGCCTCAGGTCAAGTGCTGGCTCAGCTCGAGCTCTTCTGGTTATTCGGCCATCCAGAAGTCTATATCGTGGTGGTTCCAGCCTTCGCGCTATGGAACGAGATCATCCCCGTGATGGCGCAGAAGTCGCTATTTGCCCGCTCCTGGGCTGTCATTGGGCTCATTTTTGTCATGATGCTGTCCGGCTTAGTTTGGGCACATCACATGTTCACCAACATGCGCAATTCGGAGATGTTCCCCTTCTCATTTTTCACCGAGATGATTTCCATTCCCACCGGGTTCGCCTTCATGGCCGCCTTGGGGACTCTTTGGAAGTCGCGCTATCGGCTGACCACGCCCGGTCTTCTGATATTGATGAGCATCTTCAACTTTCTTCATGGCGGCATCACCGGTGTTTTCCTGGCCGACCCGCCCATTAACCTGCAGGTGCACGACACCATGTTTGTGGTAGCACACTTCCACTACACCATCATCGGCGGCATGGTCTTTAGTTGGATTGCCGCCACCTATTACTGGCTTCCCAAGATGACCGGCCGGATGTATAGCGAATTCTGGGGCAAATTTCTGTCCATCTGGATTTTCCTGGCCTTCAACACCGCCTTTAGCACCATGTTCCTAGCCGGTCTGATGGGGATGAACCGGTGGGTCCCGACCTACCCGCCGTATCTCGGACCAATTAACTGGGTCATCACCATTGCCGCATGGACGTTGGGGGTCGGATTCGTCCTCCACGGGGTGCACATCGTGTGGGCGTGGAGAAAAGGCCCCAAAGCGCCGGAAAATCCCTGGAACGGCCACACCTTGGAGTGGCTAACCAGTTCCCCGCCGCCCGCTCACAATTTCGATGCCATTCCGGAAGTGATTGACGGCTTTTACACCTACGGTGAGAAGGCCGGGCCCATCGTCGCCAATCTCAAGGAGATTCGCCCCCACGTGGAGCACTAGCAGAGGAGGTTTAGCACATGGAACAACAGGCGAGTACCACGATGGATCAGGAGCGCCACTTGGCGGCGCTCCGCTGGGGCTTTCGGCTCTTTTTAGGCATCGAGATCATCCCGTTCATCGTGTTGTTTACCCTGCGTTACGAGTTGGACGCCTGGTACGTGGCTCCCACGGTCAATCAGTGGCTCGGTGCTGCCACCGCCGCGGTGATGCTCATCAGCATCTTTTGGGTGGTCAGTGCGCTGGGCGCCATTCGTCAGAACGACCTGATTAAGACCCAACACCGATTGAAATCGACGGTAGGTCTCGGACTCGCCTACATGGCGCTTGTCATTTACGAGTGGAGCCAGCGATCGATCCCTGTGGGCACCCGTTATGGAGAGAACTACTACACCACGTTGGGTGTGTCCGCGTTTTATACCCTCGCCGGGCTCTTCGTATTGGTGGCGGTGGCCGTGCGTTCGGGTCGCGCCCGACTCAATGCCCAGAATTACTGGGACATTCAAGCCGTGACCTGGTACTGGGTGTTTCAAGGCTTAGCCGCCATCGCCTTCTATATCTACTTCTACTGGATTTAGCGACCGATGAAAGGAGGATACCAATGACACCCTTTTCGCATCTACTGGCGGTTGGATTTTTCCCCGGACTTCCCATCCGTATTGCCTATTCGCCCGGGATGGAGCACTGGTGGGACATTTTTTGGTGGGCCTTTCAGATTTTCACCATGGCCTATCTGTTGATCTGGTTCCGGAAATCTGCCGATCGCGTTGACTCACGCTTTCATAAGAAGACCGGACCCGCTAAAGAAGACAACGTCAAGAAACCCTAAGGAAGAGGTTCTATGGATCCCCAAAGCCGTCTCATGGAGAATATGTTCAAGGTGGGCTTATTTGCCTTGATCTGGATTATGGTGGCCATTGTGGTGGTGACCGCCCTCGCATGGCACTTCTATCGCGGGCTCGACGCCGACGATGGCCCTCCCGCCAAAATCTCCAGCACTGGCCCCATGCCCCTTAAGGCTCGCTGGTTAAGCTTGGTCATCACCGCGTGGTGGGCATCCGATTTGATTTGGCATGCCCGCGCGGTGGTGGTGACGCGCGCTTTCTATCGACCGCTTTTGGCACCCGACCTAGCATCACCCGCCCTCAAGTGGGCAGCCGAACTCTGGCAGGCGAATCCGGTCTTGTGGGACTTTGCCACCTTAATCGGTGACGCCGCGCTCGTATTGGGTCTCTCCTTTACCTTTCGGCACCATCCCCGTTGGATCTTATGGGGGGCGACCGCTTGGGGATTTGTCCGCTGGATTTTAACGGCCGCGGTGGCCCCCTGGGGCAACGCCCATCCCATAGGCCCGGGCGGATTCTTTTTAATCGCTGCCTCGGCCTATCTGGTCATGGCTCCATCCCATTATCGGGCCATCTTCGGAGGCGCAGCGCTTCTTTTGGCTGTCGACGCCGGGCTCACTGCCCACGGCCCCACCCATTTGGGTCTGGGCGTGGGATTGATTGGTTTGGCCTACGGAGTCTGGCGTCAGTGGACGGCGACTAGTTTTCGCATCTTGGCGCTCTTCGTCACTCTTGATCTCCTGCTTCAGCATGTGGGAATCCGCGCACTTCAGGGAGGGCTCAACCAATTGTGGGTACCGTTAATGTTGCTGATGGCATTCGGCCTGCACTTGAGCCAAGAACCTCGACGACACGCCAAGCCAATTGGGGGTTAAGTTCATGGAATACTTGGCATTGGCCACCAGGCCCAAAAGCACACGACTACGAGACTATGTGACGCTGACCAAGCCGCGTATCATCACGCTACTGGTTATCACCGCTTATTGCGCAATGATCGTGGCCAAAGGGGCCATCCCCAATCTGGCCCTCACGGTAAACACCCTGGGTGGACTCGCGCTTTCCGTAGGGGGAGCCCATGCCATCAACATGTGGTACGACCGGGATATTGATCAGTTAATGGAGCGAACTCGCCGCCGCCCGTTGCCATCAGGACGCATGGCACCCTCCGAAGCATTGACGTTTGGGATCTTCCTCGAGACCGCCTCATTTGTGTGGTTGCAAGGCCACGTGAATTGGCTTGCAGCCGAAACCTCGTTGGCAGGATTTCTCTTCTACGTGGTGGTGTACACCTTTTGGCTTAAGCGACGGACGCCGCAAAACATTGTCATCGGCGGAGCGGCGGGCGCCTTTCCGCCTTTGGTGGGCTGGGCGGCCGTCACCAATCACCTCGCTTGGACGCCCTGGCTCATGTTCCTGGTGATTTTCCTCTGGACCCCGCCTCATTTCTGGGCACTCGCCCTCTACAAACGCCAAGACTATCAGCGCGCCCATATTCCCATGATGCCCGTTGTGAGGGGCAATCGTGCCACTATCAAACAAATGGTCATCTATGCGGCGCTCCTCCTCCCGTGTTCTCTGGCCCTTCACTGGACCGATCCCCGTTTGGGCATCTGGTACATGGGGCTCGCATGTCTTTTGGGGTGCGCCTTTGGAGGCTTGGTTGCCAGCCTTGGCATACCCCGCCTGAAAATGCGGCCGGAACGCGTGTTCATGGCTTCGCTGTTCTATATGGCCGGCATTTTCACCGCCATGGTGGTCACGACGCTCATGGTTTGAACGGCAAGCCAAAGAAGCTCCGCTAGAGCTGTCGGAGCTTCTTTCGTGCTAACGCTTGGCTATTTAGCTTTGGAGATGCTCCACACGTAGGCTGAGACATCTTTCAAGGTGGTGCCGGTCAGCGTTCCCGGGTGGTTGGCGGGCATATGGGCTTGGATGTACGCTCGCAAGGCAGATTCCGTATGGAACGTGTACCAGACCGCGGAAGGACCGGCCAAACGCGGAGCGCTCATGGTTCCATTGCCGCTCGGCCCATGGCAGCTTTCGCACTGGGCCTTAAAAATTTTTGCACCCGCGGCCACCATCGCCGGCGGCATAGGCGTTGAGGTGTTGTTGTTGACATTCTTCTCCCGGTGCCGATTGGATTTGCCATTCAAGGACGGCGTGGACGTGTTGTTTTTGGTCCCCTGCCTCCCCACCTGACTGTGCGAGTTCGGCTGTCCAGTAATGGGCGCGGCGTATGTGGCCCCAGCGGCCGCTAATATCCATACGGTCCCGATTGCCAGTGCCCACACGCGGTGCTGCTTTTGCATCGTCTCACTCCTTTGACGGTGAAGAAAGAGCTTACCTCGCGGTTAGCGTGCCCAGTTGTCAAGGAAAGGACTCCACCCAGGAAGAAATTTGGCGAATATTTTCCCCCTCCGGTTCAACACTAATGGCGGGAGTTGATGCAAGGTGAGTTGGTTTCGGATTGTCATCGAATACGTGGTCTCGTTTTTGGCCATGTGGGTATTGCAGTTAATGATGCCGATCTTCCCGAAATTTGGGCTAGGACACATTGCCGTGGTTTCCGCGGCGGTGGCATTGGTCGCCTATGCGGTCACGGAAATGCCCGGTGGGTATGTATCAGCCTATGGACGAGCGGCTCTCGCCTGGATCGCGGGCACAGCTGTTCTATCGATCTACTTCACCATCTTGCCACGGACAACGGGGCATCCGTACGCGTACTTCGAAGCAGCCTTAGTGTTTGGTGTGATTATTGGTCTCACGGAACTGGTGATTGCCCCCAAAAACGCCCAACAAGCCCACGGTGCTCAATAGCCCTCAGGGATCTCGGTGCTACAATGGATCGAGATCCCAAGGAGGGTTGTTCATTGACCGAAGTGGAATCATCTGGCAACTTTGCCCGACTACGCGCCTTCCATCGTGATCCGCTTGGTTTCTTTCAAAATCTGGAACGACGCTATGGGTCCGCGGTAAGCTTTCGAATGGGTCCTTGGCGCTTTTTTCTGCTAACGGATCCTAGTCGTGTGGGGCAGGTACTCGCCCACCATCGCCCATTCTTCCATAAAGGGCCCGGACTCGATCCCAAAAACCCTCTTATCGGGCGGGGTTTACTCACGTCGGAAGATGAAAATTGGGTCACCCAGCGCCGACACCTCGCCCCGGTATTTTCGGGGGCCAACGTCCGCCATATGACCCCCACACTTCACGCGATCATTCACCGGGAGTTAGACCGATGGACCATCGACGAGCCCTTCGACTTAGAGGAACGGCTCTTACACTTAAGCCTCACCTTGGTGGTAAGAACCCTGTTTTCCGATGACACGGCCGACCAAAAGGACATTGAAGCGGCAGGGCAAGCCGTCAAGTGGCTCATGGCCCACTTCTATCACCGCTCGCGCAGCGTCTGGCGCTTTCCCTATCACGTCCCCGGCTTCAATCGCCGCTATCACCTCAAAGAACGCATCCTACACCGCTTCATCAACAATCTGAAGCCGAGACCCCGCCCTTTCGAGACGGTATGGCCACACCTGAGCGACGATTCGGGAAAGCGTCTTGAGGAAGCCGCAACCTTGGTTATCGCCGGCTACGAAACCACCGGCCACGCTATGGCTTGGGCGCTTCATCAACTCGCCCAATATCCGGAGGTTGAAGAGGCGGTTCGCACCGAGGGAGAAGACGAGAACAACCGCTCCTGGACGGAAGCGGTTTTGAAGGAGAGTCTGAGGCTCTTCCCGCCCGTATGGCTTTTGAGCCGACGAGCCGTTCAGCGAGGATCTTTCGAGAATCTAGAAATCCCCGATGAGAGTCTGGTGCTGATATGCCCGTGGCTTATGCACCGGAACCCGGAGTTCTTTCCCAATCCGGACACCTTTGACCCGGAACGGTGGCTAAATCCCCCCACGCTTCCCCCCTATGCCTTTATACCCTTTGGGGCAGGCCCACGCCGCTGTATTGGCGAACATTTGGCGCTTAAAGAAGCAGGCCTGGTGGTATCGGAGATTCTGAAACGGTTTCAGATTGAGCCTCGGGATGCCCATCCCGCCGTCTTCCCCGGTCTGACTCTAGCTTCCCAAGACGGACTCTGGGTTACGGTGCGGCCCCGTTCCCAGTAGCACCACAGTGCGGGCACAGGCCGCGAAAAACCACCCGAACATCCTGGACAACAAATCCGGGCGGCCCATGGATGTCGACCTGATCCACGCCGGTCGCCTCCATATCAAACCAACGGCCGCACCGAGAGCAGGTAAAATGGTGATGGGGAACTAATCGAAGGCCGAAGAGAGACCCTCCCGAGCCCATGGGGATCTCCTCCACCAATCCGACGCGCGCCAACTCTTCTAAGACTTTATAGGTGGTCCCCCGTGCCAGTCCCGGCATCCGTGCCAGAAGACTCGCACGGATCTGCTCAGCTGTCCAATGGTCACCGGAGTTCTCCAGAAATGTTTCGAGAATGCCCAGACGCTGCGGGGTCACGCGAAGTCCACGTTCCCTCAACAACCCTTCCGCGGTCGGCATGGCGCGTATCGCCACCTCCTCGCGATTTTCGGTTAGCATGCCCCTTTGGGGGATTTCCCCGCTATTCTTGATAGTGGGCTTCGACGAACCACAGATCCTTATCCAGTTGCCGGGATACCTCCGTTAGTAAGTCGGCGCTGTCTTGGTCACCAAGTTCCCCGACCGCATCGATATCGTGGCGAATTGAATTAGCGGCATGCCCGAGACGTTCCCCGACCAGACGAATGACCTCACGGTC
Organism: Sulfobacillus sp.; assembly: GCA_027343765.1. Lineage (GTDB taxonomy): Bacteria > Bacillota > Sulfobacillia > Sulfobacillales > Sulfobacillaceae > Sulfobacillus_B. Next base: position 21,174 of record DAHWKG010000135.1, on the reverse strand, counting down.
CTCGCGAACCCCGAGCGGCCAACTAGCCAAGTCGCTCTCCCGACTAATTTGCTGGACGGTCATGCCGGCAGTGGCACCCAAGGTGGCGGCCCGTTCGGCCATCCTGTCTTGGGCCTCCAGCACATGATCGGCGATGTCGTCGAAGAGCTGATGATAGGCGATAAAGTGCGGCCCGCGCACGTTCCAATGGGCTAGCTTTACCTGAATATACAGATCGGCGAACAAGCCCACGCGGGCATTTAAGAGCGCACTCACGTCTTCGCGAGTGTTGTCGGGTATGTTGATGGCCGTCGCTTGAATTGAAGACATGTCGTCACTCCTCCCTTTGTAGTCAATCGTACCACTTAGGACTAACTCCCACAACGGTAGAAGTCTCGTTTAATGAAAAAAGCGGGGCAGGGCAGACTGGGTGGGAGGTGAGAATCTTTGGCCACCATCATTCGCATTGTGTTTGTTTGGATCATGCTCGCCACCCGAGACCTGCTCTGGCCAGTCTTTCGCCTCCGCTGGGCGCCGGAATTAGGTCTTGCCCTCTTGGCGGCTGCAAGCGAGTGGGTTCTCATCGAATGGTCCGGATTCGCCCTGCCGGCACTCGGTCGTTCCCTTCAAGCAAGCCTCGCCGTACTGGCCATTCTTCTCCTGGGAATCCAGCGATTAAGCCCCGGCATGCCTACCCATGTTGCCATCTTTACAGCCGTTATCATCGCGCTTGGCGCAGGCTTCTTAGAACTTTTGCTGGGCGACGGGCTCCGCCGCCGCATAAAAAGTTAGGGCGCCGATAGCGGCGCCCCCGTAAATCTCATGCTTTCCCTACAAAAGCCATAAGGCCAAGAGCCCGGTGATGAGCGCCGCTATTGCCACCAGCGCGGCCACCTTCACCATGGTACGGGTGCCCAGTTGTTGTCCCACCATCGCCATCGAGGGCAAGCTCACGGCCGGCAATGCCAGCATCAAAGTACCACCCGCCCCTAACCCGAGGCCAAAGGACATCAACGTCTGGATAATGGGAATTTCTCCAGCGGTGGGAATGACGAACAACGTCCCGAAAATTGCTAGCGCCACCATTAGCCAGAGGGAATGGCCAATGGCCGGATTCATGGCTGGGAATAGCCACGCCCGCACCGCTCCTAAAATGGCCACGATGATGATGTACTCCGGTATTAATCCCACCGCTAGCCGGCCCAAGGTGGAAAGGAAACGACCAAGCGTTGCCGGCTCATCTGTCGGCCGGGTGACCTCGCGTGTCAACGGGGTCTCTTGCGATGATTTCCCCGAGTCCATCCAGCGATCACCGAGCCAGGACACACCGAACACCAACACGAGCCCCATCCCAATACGAAGCATCGCCCAATTCCACCCTAAGACAAAGCCCATAAAGATAATCGTAGCCGGGTTCAGAATCGGATTTCCCAACCAATAGGCCAAGGTTGCCCCGGTGGACAGATTTTTCTTCTTCATCGACACGGCAATAGGCGCACTACAGCAGGTACACATCATCGAGGGAACCGCCGCGGCGACTGCTAGCGCCCGACTTTTCGGGCTCACTCGGCCGAGCACGCGATAGAGCCAGCTCGCGGGCAGTAAGGTCTGCACCCCGGCTCCCACCAAGAGTCCCACCACCAGCGCGATCCAAATATCCTTGAAATAGTCCCCGGTGTACGTAAGCGCTGCGTGAAACCCCACTTGCGGGGCGGCCGCCGATGAGCCGGTCACAATCGACTGGCCAAGAGTATGGTGGGCCGCCGCCGAAAACGCTTTGAAATAGTACGGCTCCCATTTGGCGTAAAATACGCCCAACACGGCAATCCCCACAAATATTGCCGCCGGCCATGCCCATCGCCGACGGCCCATCTTGGGTTGAATCGGTACCTGCATGAATCATTCCTCCTGAGACAATTAATCGACGGGCCGACTTCTGATATTGAGTCCTGGAGGACCGGCTAGCACCTCGCCAATCGCCCACAATGAAAGGCCTCGCGCCCGAAAGCTCTCTTCTATGGCCTCCGACCGTTCCCGAGAAACGGTAAACAAGAGGCCGCCGGAGGTCACGGCGTCCGCCAACAGCCGGTGAAGGGCATTCTCCCGGTCGAGCCCCTCACTGTGCGGCGCCACGTAGTGAAAGTTTCGGACACTTCCCGCCGGTAGGCGATTTTCGTCGGCAAGCGCCAACGCTCCAGGCAACAACGGTATGGATTCGGGCCAGATCTCCATCTGGACCCCCGCCCCCGCCGCCATCTCCCAAAGGTGGCCTAAGAGACCAAACCCGGTCACGTCTGTGCATGATCCGGGATCTCCCACTTGTCGAATAGCCTCGGCCGCGTCCCGATTCAAACTCGACATCATGGCCGTGACCGCCTCCAGCATCTCCGTTGACGCCCGACCATCCTTTATTGCCTTGATCACCACGCCGCTTCCAATCGGCTTGGTGAGAAACAGCACCTCCCCCACCGTCGCCGTACTATTGCGCCAAATATGCTGGGGATGCACCAAACCCGTGACCGCATAGCCCATTTTCGGCTCCGGATCATCAATCGAGTGGCCGCCAATCACGGAACAACCTGCCTCATTGATGACATCCTGCCCTCCGGCCAACATTTTCGCGACCACCCGAGGATCTAACTGTCCGGCCGGTGTGGCCAAAAGATTCATCGCCGTCAAGGGCTTTCCCCCCATGGCGTAGATGTCAGATAAGGAGTTGGCCGCCGCAATGCGTCCGAACTGATATGGGTCATCGACCACCGGCGTGAAAAAGTCCACCGTTTGCACCAAAGCGGTCTCGTCGCTCAATTGAAAAACCCCGGCATCGTCGTGAGTAGCGTTCCCTACCAAAATTCGGCGGTCGCGCGTGGCGGAATGCGGCAGGGTTGATAAAATGGCATCCAGATCCTCTGGACCCAGTTTGCAACCTCAGCCTGATTTGCTAGTCATTTCGGTTAAACGCTTAGCCATTCAGTAGCCCTCCCCCCCGAAACTCCCCCTTACATTAAAATAGTTATGTCGCAGAGTGCAATTTGTCATGTAAAATCTGAATGACGCGGACAAGAAGGATGGTGGCGATGACCTTCGAGGACTTGGAGCTTTTCTGGGCTTTAGCCGAACGGCAGAGCATCACCGAGGCTGCCCACATGATGCGGGTCAGTCAACCGACCGCTTCTCGCCGTCTAAAAGCCATGGAAGAGGAATTAGGTGCCGCACTTTTAGATCGGGGCGCCCATCCCCTCTCGCTCACTCCCTTCGGATTCTTATTTCTTGATTTTGCCGACGAGGTGCTGCAGAAGCTACGCGGGCTTAAGTTAAATGCCGGTAACAATCATTCCATTATCGGCACGCTGACCGTGGCCACCAGTTCCAGTCCGGCTGCGAGGCTTGTGACCCGATGGATGGTGGAATTCATCAAAGCCAATCCTGGAGTGCATTTGCGGCTCGAAGAAATGAATTCCGATGCGGTGGAACGACACGTGTTAGACCATGAGAGTCTCATCGGGTTTATGGGCGTCAAGCCCCACGACAGGCGCCTCACCGCCATGGCCATCGGCGAAGACGAGATTGTTCTCATCATACCTCGCCAATCGCCGTATTCCGACCTTCCCCATCCTGCTCCGTGGGAGCGCCTTCGCACCCTGCCTTTCGTGAGCCGCACACCTGGCTCGGGCACCGAGAGCGTGGTGGCTGAGGCTCTCAGGATCCGGGACTGGGCCCCGCAGGCTCACCGGACGCTTGAGGTCGATACGGCCTCCAGACTCATCGATGCCGTGGAATCTGGTCTTGGGGTAGGGTTTGTGTCCCGAGAACTCTTGTTTCGTCGCGACCTTGAACGAAGCACCGTCTGGCCCATCAAGAATTTCCGCGTCACGCGACCGTTATATCTCGTATTCGATCCCAATCAAATTCAATCCGCGCCGACGGCGCGCGCGTTTCTTCGCTATGCCAGCCTCCAGCTCCATAGCCGAGACCGCGCCACCTAGTAAAGGAGGTCGCTAATGCCCGCTGTAATCACTGCCAAAGATATTGCCAACGCCTCAATTGACAATGTGCAAACCTGGTTCGATGAAGGCCGCTTGAATGCTCAAACCTTGGTGCTGTTGTGCTTGGAGCGCATCGCCCGTCTAGACCGGTCAGGACCGAGGCTCAACAGTGTTGTTGAGGTCAATCCCGATGCCTATCACATTGCCCAACTGCTTGACCAAGAGCGGAGGCTCCGGGGGCCGAGAAGCCCGCTTCACGGCATCCCAGTTCTTATCAAAGATAACATCGCGACGGCGGACAAGATGCACACCACGGCAGGTTCGCTCGCCATGAAAGATGTCTATGCCCCTCAAGACGCTTTTGTGGCCGAACGACTCCGGCAGGCGGGGGCCGTGATTTTAGGCAAAACCAACCTCACCGAATGGGCAAATTTCATGACCGACCATATGCCCAATGGCTATAGCTCCCGAGGTGGCCAGGTTCTGAACCCTTACGGTCCGGGCTCCCTCGACACCGGAGGATCGAGTTCAGGGTCCGGCGCGGCGGTGGCGGCCGGTCTGGCCATCTTGGCCATCGGGACCGAGACCTCGGGCTCCATTCTGAGCCCTTCGAACGAAAATTCGTTGGTCGGCATTAAACCCACGGTGGGGCTCATTAGCCGGTTTGGCATCGTTCCCATTTCCCATTCCCAAGATACCGCTGGCCCCTTGGCACGCTCCGTCAAGGATGCGGCATTGGCGCTCAGTGCGCTTACGGGATTCGATCCCCGCGATCCAGCCACCGGGGCGGCCGAAGGTCGATTCCCTTTGAACTTTGCCGACAATCTATCCCCGCATGCCCTTGAGGGAGCACGCATCGGCGTCCCGCGTGGTGACTTTCAAGACGATCTCGATCCATGGCAGCAAGATCTGCTGGGTGCCGCGCTGGCCGACTTGACGCGGCTGGGAGCCACGGTCATCGATCCAACCGACATGCCCTCTCGTGCGTCCGCCCACGACTACACGGTGCTCACCTACGAGTTTAAGGCCGACCTCAATGCGTACTTATCGTGGCTTGGCGACCGTACCGCCGTCCAGTCATTAGATGACGTCATCGCCTATAACGAGGCCAATGCCGAGGCCACGCTCAAATATGGACAGACAGAGCTTTTAGCCTCGAACGCCACCTCGGGTACGCTGACCGAACCGGGATATATCATCGCGCGGGCGCGCGACCTTCCACTAGCGGCCCAAGATGGCATTGACGCGGCAATTGAGCATCACCGGCTGGATGCCCTAGTGTTCGTCGGCAACCGGGGCGCGGCTATAGCCGCCAAAGCCGGCTATCCCTCGATTACGGTGCCAATGGGCTACAGTCCATCCGGTCAGCCGCTGGGACTGACCTTTACCGCCCGGGCCTTTGAGGAGCAAAAACTGATTGAATTGGCCTACGCCTATGAGGCCGGCACCCACCACCGCATCCCCCCGGAACTTCGTCTGGATTAGGAATCGGGCCGACCCTGGCGTCGGCCTCTTTCCCACCAAAGCCCGACCGCCGTAAGGACCAGGGTCAATACCATGGCGATGCGCGTGCGAGCAACCAACGCCGCCATCGTGTGGGCATAGCCCAAAGACACGATCCACATGGTCGTTCCCAGGGCCGATCCGACCATCGCTCCGTACGCGCCGACAGCCACGCCATAAGTGGCCAACACCCCCACCAACGCCAAGGCGGCCATTGCCTCTCCATAGTGGCGTATGAGGGGGGTCATGGGTAGAAAGGCGGTGCCCAGTGCCAGGCGGACCAGAGTGCCGGGCACGATCGTCAAAATGGTCAGAAACACCCCATCAAGGGCCAAGGCGGTCAACAGCGCGCGTAAAAGGAAGTAGCGGCGGCGCTCCGGCTCGTCCAAGACCGCCGTCAGCATCACGGTGGCGACACTAGCCACAGCAAAAGGTACCGCCTGGCCAATGGTCACTAACCCCGTGTAGATGCCCGCGTCGTGCGCATTTAAATTCGCCTTCGCCCAGAGCGAATCCGATAATCCCCACAAGGATTGCAAGGTCCCCACCCCTAAGGTCGTCGCCAACACCCGCGTCAGAAGCCGCGTTGGAGGAACGGGCGGGAGATGTCGGCTGGCACGTCGAGCCCAATAGAAGAGCAGGACTAAGAGGGTGGCCTGAAAGACCCCAAGCCAAACAATGGGGTGCGAATGCCCCACGGTTACCGCTGCCGAGACCGCTAGCACACCGAATACGCTGGACGACGCCACCAGCACTCCCACCACTCGATACCGTCGCGCCCGTTCCAAATAACCGACGTAGAGCGTATAGCCAAAGTTAAAGATGATGGACACGGCGAAAACCGCGATTAAGCTCGACGGGAGGTGAAGACCCCGTCCGAGAACACCGCTCAACGCCACGGCCAACAGAAAAATACCTCCACCGAGTCCCCATGTCATGGTGGCCAACCGGTTTTTCTTGCCGTCGGGCTTCCCCCAACGAATGGCTAGAAGTCCGATCACCGGCAACGGCAACAAAAACAAACTCACCAGGCTATTCAGCGCCGCCACCCAACCGTAATTTTTCGGCCCGAGCGCATGGCCTAAGATTAAGGAATAGAGCGTGTTGAAAAGCCCGGCGACCACGGTCGCCAGGCCCAAATTGGCATTATCGGTCCAAAATCGCGAAATGCTAGTCCGTTCCTCCATGCCGCCATTCTATCACGGGCAGGACAAGCGGAGAAAACGGATAAGAGCTAATACAGCGGGCGGCCGGAGGCCATCACCATCGTGGAATAAAAGGCGCGAAACGCCTCTTCCATGTTGGGCTCAAGAAAGCGCACCCCGCGGGAGCCGTGGCGTTCTGCGCCCGGGATGTACATGGCTCGGTCCGCCATATCGGGCGTCATTAAGTCCACTTCCACAACAATTGGGGACGTCAGTCGCCAAGGGGTTAACTCGCCTTGGCGAAATCGGTTAAGGGCGTCCTCCACGCCCTGACCCAACCGTCGATCCACCTCCGGTCGGGACCACAACAGGGCGGAACGGCGACTGATTCCCTCCTTGACAGTTACGGTAACCACCTTGGGCAGAAGCTCTTCGGCTTCTAAGGCGGCTTTGTCGTCTCCCGACAAAAACGCCACCGGCACGCCCCAAGAACCAATCAACGCCGCGTTAATGCCCGTCTCTCCCACTTCTCGCCCATTGAGCCGTACACCGGCAATCTCGCCGGCATAGGTATGGTCCATGATTGCCCCGGCCGTCCCCGCCCGGGCATGATATCCCACGAAAAATGCCACATCGGCCGTCTCGGCGCCCTGATTCATCGACCAGGGCTTAGCGCCTCCGGAAATCAGGCGGACACCGTCCACCATGTCCTCCGCTAAGATATTAAGCATCCCATCATGAGAGTCATTGACCACAATAGACTCCACGTCACGTTGGCCTTTTAGCGCGTCGACAACGGCTGCTAAGTCTTTCATCAAGGACTCCCGCGCCCGTTCATACCGGCGCCCCTCGGGCAGCAATTGGTCACGATCCACCACATTGGCGATACCTTCCATATCCAAAGAAATCCATACCTTCACCGTTTCATGCCTCCCAACGTAACACCCGAAAGGGAATTTTCCCGAGACTCTTCCCGTCCACCAGTGCTTGAACTCCCACCATCGCTGCGTCCTTCTCGGAAAGCCATGCCTCGGGCCACGATACCTCCCATAAGCGGTCGTCCGCCCGAACGCTGACCCCAGAGTTCCCACCATGTTGCCCCACATCAATATGGTAACTGGTCTCGCTCCCGTCGATCGGTTTTAATGCGATCTCAAGTTTTGCGTCGTCGGGAGGGCGGAACAGCCATCGCACACGGAGTGACCTCCGGCTCATTCGCATATCCACCAGTGGATTGGTTTTCCGGACCGAACGGGTTAACCAATCCTGTGGTGGGTTTTCCACCACCCGTAGAGCCCCTTCGTGCCGGGGCCTCCATTGGCTTTCCACCGAAAAGGCCTCGGTCGCCCGGCAAAATGCCAACATAAAAGGCTTAATGAGCTCCACTTGACTCTCGTAGGCCATTAACGCTCGACGTTTAGCTTCGACCATCCAAGCCTCCAAGGCTTCATGATGCCACGGCTCTTGAGAAAGTTTTGCCAGCCCTCCCGGTGGCTCAGCCGGCACTTTAGGCCGGTATGCCAGCGGCATCGGCCAAGCTGGCCAATGTACGAGGTAGCCCCAGCGCTCCACATTCCGCCAGTCGGGGTGCCGACGTGCCATTTCCGCCCAGGCTAGCGTAGCGAACGCATTGGTGGCCCAATGATCAGGATGAGTGTCCTGGGCGCTCGGCATGACAATTCGCGTGGGCCGAATCTGGTGGTAGAGAGCGAGCAATAGGCGAAGGAGCTCCACCCCCTGATAAGATGCATCGGGGCGCCAGGCGGTAAGATAGGGCACTCGATCCTTTTGAGTGGTAGGACTGGTCCATACCTCCTCCCAATAACGAAGCCACAGGGCGTCGAGACCCCCATCAGGAAAGCCCAAGAAATAAATGTGGGAGGAGGGCACCCCAACTTCAGCCAGTGCCTGGCGAGTTTCCCGCTGACGCTCGTAGCCCATATGTAAATACTCTTCGGGCGTCACCGCGAGCGAGAGGTAATAGCGTGCGGCGTCTTCCTTAAAACCATCGCCAACCGTCAATAGAATGACAAAGACATCGTATCCGCCCCGGGTCCACTTGGCCATCGCCCCCCCTGCCCCGAGCGCCTCGTCGTCGGGATGGGGCGCCACGATCAAAAGACGTGGGCGACGTTCCCCTGGCACTTAATTCAAAACCACCAACGGGTCGCCAGCGGCTACGCTCGCCCCCTTCGCAACCAGTACATCCTTGACGACTCCCGCTTGGTCCGCGGTAATCTCGTTCTCCATTTTCATGGCCTCAAGGATGACCAACACCTGACCTTCCTCGACCGACTGGCCAGGCACGACCTTGACATCCAAAACGAGGCCGGGCAATGGTGCTTCGACGGAAGTGGCACCGGCATTAGAAGCCTTTAGCGCCCCCTCATGAGCCACTGGCGCTTGGAATGGTTTAGGCTCTGGCTTCTCCGTGGCGAAGGCCGCAGGGGGCCGAGTGGGTGCTCCGGGAAGCTCTTCCGCCTCAACCTCAAAGACCTTGCCATTCACCGTTATCCGAAATCGCCGCACGTTATGCCTCCTGTGTATATTGACTTAGCGGTTCGCCCAACGCCAAGGCGACGGGCTAGGCCACGCTTCTCGTACTCGAACCGCCGGGGCCTCACGGCCCTCCGGGTTATCCATCATCATCAAAAGGGCTGCATGAATAGCCACCAACTCGTCATCCGTCACCACATCATCACTAGCCATAGGATCCCTCCTCATAGCGGAATATTACCGTGGTGCTTCTCGGGACGATCGTCGTGTTTGTTATACAAGACCATCAACGCCCGGGCAAGATGCCCACGGGTTTCGGGAGGGTCAATGACCGCATCTATGTACCCGTGTCCGGCCGCCACATAAGGGTTGGCGAATTGTTGCCGATATTCTTCCGCCTTTGCCTTCTTGGTGGCCGCCGGGTCTTCTGCCGCCTCAATCTCCCGACGAAAGATAATATTGGCGGCACCATCCGGTCCCATCACGGCAATTTCGGCCGTCGGCCACGCTAACACCAAGTCCGCGCCCAGCGAGCGGCTGCACATCGCGAGATATGCGCCTCCGTAAGCCTTTCGCAGAATCAAGGTCACCTTCGGCACGGTCGCCTCAGCGTACGCGTACAGAACCTTAGCCCCATGGCGAATGATGCCCCCGTATTCCTGGGCGGTCCCCGGAAGGTATCCAGGGGTGTCGACCAAGGTGACCACAGGAATATTAAAGGCATCACAAAAGCGCACAAACCGCGCCAGCTTGTCCGACGCATTGATATCCAGAGTCCCCGCCAAGACGCGTGGCTGATTCGCGACCATCCCCACCGGACGACCGCCAATGCGGCCGAGGCCAACCACCAAGTTGTCCGCGTACCCTTTTTGCAACTCGAAGAAATCGTGATTGTCGACCAGTGAACGCACCACAACCCCGACATCATACGGCTTATTGGGGTCGTCCGGGACCACCGTGGCCAGTACCGGGTCAACACGCCCCAACGGGTCGTCGGTCGGCTCGACCGGCGGCTCCTCGCGGAAGTTCTGAGGCAAATAGCTTATGAGGCGCCGAACCAAGTCCAAAGCCTCCTGGTCGGTATCGGCCGCCAGATGAGCGACGCCCGACCGTTTGACGTGGGTATCAGCTCCGCCCAATGCGTCCGCTGTCACCGTCTCGCCTGTGACCGCTTGAATCACTTGCGGTCCCGTAATGAACATCTGTGCCGTATGGCGGACCATCACGATGACGTCCGTCAACGCCGGGGAATAGACGGCCCCACCCGCGGATGGCCCCATAATGACGGTAATCTGTGGAATGACGCCCGAGGCCCGTGTGTTGCGCTTGAAAATCTCGCCGTACCCGTTGAGAGCATCGACGCCTTCTTGGATTCTGGCACCACCGGAGTCATTAAGGCCAATAATCGGCACCCCCGACTTTAAGGCGAGATCTTGGACACGCTGAATTTTTGCCGCATGCATTTCGCCTAAAGATCCCCCCAGCACGGTAAAATCTTGCGCGAAGACATACACGGGTCGTCCAAAAATTCGTCCGTGTCCGGTGACCACCCCATCAGCGGGCGCGTCCGCCCCCGCCATTCCAAATAGGGTTCCCCGATGGGTCACGTGAGCCCCAATTTCTTCAAACGTTCCCTCATCCAGCACATAATGAAGTCGTTCGCGCGCCGTCCACTTGCCCATCTGATGCTGGCGCTTGATGCGATCCGGCCCCCCCATGGATTCGATGTGTGATAGTCGACCTCGGAGTTCCTCGCGCGGGTCACTCATGCGGACGTTCCACCAGTTCTACCAGCACTCCACCCGTCGAGGATGGGTGCACGAAGGCGACCCGAGTACCTTCTGCCCCAGGCCGGGCCGTCTCATCAACGAGGCGCACGCCAGCCTCTTTTAGACGGATGAGTTCCTGGTCGATGTTGTCCACTCCCAACGCCACATGATGAATGCCCTCGCCTCGCTTAGCCAGGAATTTGCCCACGGGGGACTCCCCATTCTGAGGCTCAAGCAACTCAAAGCGCCCCCCCGTAAAGGGAACAAACGCGACCTGCACCTGATCCCGTGGAACGTATTCCCGATGGCCGACCTTTAAGCCCAAAGCTTCATAAGTCTTCAGACGGTCTTCCAAGTCTTTCACCGCAACCCCAATATGATCCAGTTTCATGATACCCCTCACTTCTGACGTCAAATAACGGCGGGCGGTCGATAGCGGCCAAAATGCCGTTTGAGAACGCCCACGATTTCACCCAAACTGGCATAGGCCTCGACCGCTTCCAACATAGGCTCCATGAGGTTTCCGTCAGCGGTTTGAGCAGCCCGGTCCAATCTCTCCAGCGCCACCTTCACCTGTGCCCCGTCGCGCGTTGCACGCACTTGGTTAAGCTTGTCGATTTGCCGGGCTTACAGCGCCCCATCGATTTTTAGAATGGGCTCTTGGGTCTCTTCGTCGAGTCGAAAGCGGTTAACGCCCACAATAACTTGCTCGCCGGCCTCCACCTTTTGTTGAAACCGGTAGGCCGAATCTTGAATTTCTCGCTGGATATACCCCGTCTCAATGGCTGCGACCGCACCCCCAAGTTCTTCGATCTTGTCGAGATACTGCGTCGCTTCTTCCTCGAGACGGTTGGTCAATGCCTCGACAAAGTAACTGCCGCCCAGGGGGTCTACCGTATTTGGCACCCCGCTTTCATAGCCAATCACCTGCTGGGTCCGCAGTGCCAAGCGGGCTGAATCCTCGGTCGGCAAGGCCAGGGCTTCGTCCTTGGAATTCGTATGCAGCGACTGCGTTCCCCCCAATACGGCTGCCAACGCTTGCAAGGTGACCCGCACCACATTGGTTTCGGGTTGTTGAGCCGTCAACGTGGAGCCGGCTGTCTGGGTATGAAATCTTAATTGCCAGGACCGCGGATCGTGGGCGCCGAAACGTTCTCGCATAATATGGGCCCAAATTCGTCGAGCAGCCCGGTATTTAGCAATCTCCTCAAAAAAGTCCATGTGCGCATTAAAGAAAAATGAGAGCCGGGGGCCGAACTGATCCACCGCCAATCCCGCCTTGACGGCCGCGTCCACATAGGCGATGCCGTTAGCTAGCGTGAAGGCAATCTCCTGGGCTGCCGTCGAGCCGGCTTCGCGAATGTGGTATCCGGAAATGCTAATGGTGTTCCACCGAGGCAAGTTGGCCGAGCACCAGCGAAATATATCTGTGATAATGCGCATCGAGGGGCTTGGTGGAAATATGTACGTACCACGGGCCGCGTACTCCTTCAGCACATCGTTTTGAATGGTGCCAGTGAGCCGCTTGGGATCCACACCCTGTTTTTTCGCAACCGCGACCACCATCAGCAGTAATATGGCCGCAGGGGCATTAATGGTCATCGAAACCGACACGCGATCGAGCGGGATCTGATCCAGCAGGATCTCCATGTCTTTCAACGTGTCAATTGCCACCCCAACTTTGCCCACCTCGCCGTTGGCCACGGGATCATCGGAGTCGTAGCCCATTTGGGTGGGCAAATCAAACGCGACCGAAAGTCCCGTTTGCCCTTGCTCCAACAGGTAGCGATAGCGGAGGTTGGATTCTTCCGCCGTGCCAAATCCGGCATATTGGCGCATGGTCCACAGGCGGCCTCGGTACATCGTTGGGTAGACGCCGCGGGTATAGGGATATGCACCGGGAAATCCCAGCGTCTCTAAATAGTCTTCCGATGACACATCGAGCGGGGTATAGAGCCTTTCGACCGGAACCTCGGAGACTGTGCGAAAATCGGCCTGGCGCTCCCCGCTCTTCGCTTGATAGGGCGCTAAGACTGTATCTTCCCAACCCTGACGCGCATTCTTTAACGAATGACGGTACTCCTCCATCCGGACAAATCCCCCTTATTTCAGCCAGCCCCGCACGCGCATGGCCTGTGCCAACCTATCGGTAGCCACCAGGTAAGCCGCCTTTCGGAGCGTCACCCCAAAACGCTCGTGCATGCGGTGCATCTCCGAAATTGCCCGTGACATATATTCTTCCAACCGTTGGTTGACCTCATCTTCCGACCAATAAAAGCGGCTCTGATTTTGTACCCATTCAAAATAGGAGACGGTCACGCCGCCAGAATTTCCCAGCACATCCGGGACAACCATGACCCCCTTATCAAATAAGATGGCGTCGGCTTCCGGTGTCGTAGGACCATTGGCGCCTTCCCCGACAATTTTGGCACGGATGTTTGGCGCATTGTCGGCCGTAATTTGATTCTCCAGAGCTGCAGGGAACAAGATATCCACCGGCAATTCCAGCAAGTCTCGGTTGGCAATCGGTTCTGCCTTGGAATACCCGACTAAGTTACGATTAATGCGCTTATACTCCAACAGATCATCAATATCAATACCGGCCGCGTTATAGAGGCCACCATCCTTGTCCGACACCGCTACTACACTGGCGCCCATCCGATAGGCGATGGTGGCCGCAACAGACCCGACGTTGCCAAAGCCCTGCACAGCCACCCGTGCCCCACTAAAGTCTATGCCCATTTCGGTCGCCAGTTGCCGCGTGGCGAAGACCAACCCTCGACCCGTCGCTTCCACCCGGCCTCGGGAACCGCCAATCACCAACGGTTTCCCAGTAATAAGTCCAAAGGTATTTTCACCACGAATGCGGGAGTATTCATCCACCATCCATGCCATAATCTGCGGGTTGGTTGAGACATCGGGAGCGGGAATATCTTTGTCAGGCCCGATAACCAAGTTCACGGCGCGAATGTATTCACGGGAGAGCCGCTCAATCTCGCCCTCTGACAGTTGATCAACATCGCAAGCGATGCCGCCTTTCCCACCACCATAAGGGAGCCCCAACAGGGCGCACTTGACACTCATCCACATGGCCAAGGCCTTCACCTCATCCACGTTGACGTCCGGATGAAAACGAAGGCCCCCTTTGGTCGGTCCCAGAGCATCGTTGTGTTGGACGCGATACCCGGTAAAAACCTGCAGAGTGCCATCGTCTCGAGCAAATGGAACAGCGACTTCAAAAGTGCGCATGGGTTGTTTCAAAATCTCGTACACAGCCGGTTCCAATCCAAGGGTTTCTACGGCCTCCTTAAAGCTTTGTTGAGCCCGTAAAAATGGATTGAGTGACGTATCCGCCACCGGTAACGCCTCCTTCAGGATGTCTAACCACTTGGTTTCGTCGGTATTATAGCATAGCCCGTCTTTCCCCTAGACCCAAAAAATCTCCGGGCCCGCGACCCGGAGGATACTGATCCTATTTGTTTCTCGTGGATGCGGAGGGCTGATGTTTTCCCCCAATAGCCTTTCGGAGTACACGAATCCGGACATCATTGCCCACTGATAGGGTGACTTCATCATCGGAGATGGCTTCCACCGTCCCAATGATGCCTCCGACCGTCACCACCTCGTCTCCACGCGCAATATTGCTTTGCAATTGACGCCGATTTTTCTGCTGACGCGACTGTTGCCAAAACATCCAGGCGGTCATGGCAATCAGCAGAATAAAGAAAATCCAGTACACGGATGTGCCGTGCGTCGTCAAGCTCTCCTCCTCCTCCTCCGTCAATCCCTCAGTTCTTCGAGTTTGGTAGGGAAAACTCCTCTTTTCATCAGAGCCCCAAGTGCCCCACCACACTACTGACAGTATTGACCGGATCGGGCGCTTGATGCGATGGCGACTCCGCAGGAACCTTCGAAGGCGAGGACGTCCTCCCCCGGTGTCGGCCCTGCCCCTTTCCCTCTCCTGGATTTGGAACGCCGTGAGCCGGCGGTGTCACCACCATGGCAGGCACGGTGACAGGCAAATTCGGCAATCGCGGACGACCCGTGGACTTCGTGCTGTGGGCAATCGGCTGCGACGATGCGGACGAGATCGGTGTGGTCCTGCGTGGGGTTACCGGGTGAGACACCGCGGTGGGCTTAACCGCATCCAAGGGGGCCAATAGATTGGCCACCGACATTTTCTGCACGTCATGAAGTGTTAATTGGCGGCGCGCCTGCTTTGGCGTCCGCTGCCAGACTAAATAGCGACCGACCGAAACTTCCGGCTTTTGCATGGCGTGCATGAGAGATGCGCTTACCCCTGAAACGGCCACGACGGAAGCGGTCACGCGATCCGCTTCAAGCACCCCAGAAGCCGCCGTCGAGAGACCGGAAAACCACGGCTCGGGATGATGCAAAAACACCGCCCCGATAAGGACCGTCGACCCCTGGTTGTGTAGATAACCGTCCCGAGCGGCGCGTTGAATCAGGGTGTCCACCGCTTGTTGGACCGCGAGCCCCAGAACATGCGTTTGGGTTAAAAGGCGGCGACCGCCCCGATCTAAGCCCTTTGCCCTCAGCACGACCCCTTTGGAGGACACGTCGAGATTGATACTCGGGTTGATGTCAACGCTTAATACGGCCGCCTCAGCCGGCTGAAATGGGGCCGCCGCTTGGAGCCAAAAGCCCGCGACCACGGCCGCCACCGCGGGAATCGCAAGCCAGCGGTACCAGCGCTTCCGCGCGTCGGGAATCCAAATCTCTTGTCCCACTTGCACATCTAGCCCATGCGTGGGTACAGATCTAAATAGCCCTCCGGGCAACATCACCGTGGCCCGTCCGCGACTGGCTTCTATAACAATGCCCTTCATGCTCATATCAGCAATCTTTCCCTTCCAGCCTAGGGGTGGTCTAGCACGTAAGCCTGAAGATGGGGCAAATCGTGCATTAAAATCAAGGCGACGGCCACAATGTATTTCCGGTTCCGTTCCACTAACTTGCGGCTCACGCCAAATTGTTCCGCCAGCGCTTTCACGGGTAACTCTCCCCGCCGTCCCAAGGCCGATGCGTGTATTGGTTCACGCACCACCGCACGCGCCAATTGTATGGCCCGCTCTCGTGAGTCTCGATGTTTCGGAGCCGCCTTCACTAAATCCGCAAACGAGATATCATAACGGGCCAGGATCGCTTGATACTCCTCAATTTCCCGACGACGCTCTTCTTGTTCCTCCACGAGCGCCCAATTAGCCTGAGCCAATCGGTCCAAGGGGTTGGGCTCATGTGGCCGATCGTCATCCTCCTCAAAGTCACTGAGTGCGACCTCATGTTGCCGTCCACGATCGCGTCGAAAGTGATCCACCAGGCGCCGCTGAATCACGGTCTGACTAAAGGAAAGGAAACTCCCACGATCCCCGTCATAGGCCGTAATGGCTTCGTTGAACGCCAAGAGCGCCACGCTAATTTCTTCGTCCACCCC
This sequence comes from Sulfobacillus sp., assembly GCA_027343765.1. Classification (GTDB taxonomy): domain Bacteria; phylum Bacillota; class Sulfobacillia; order Sulfobacillales; family Sulfobacillaceae; genus Sulfobacillus_B. Next base: position 4,841 of record DAHWKG010000135.1, on the reverse strand, counting down.
AGGACGAAGAAACCGTCCCGCTTTTTGACTTGCCACCTTCATCACGAAGGGCGTGTAATCCTGAATCAGTTGATTGCGAGCCTCCTGGTCGCCCTCTTTCGCTCGAGCCAAGAGCACCCCGGGATCTTTCGGCCGTGTTCTCGGGAATCGGATGCCCAGTCGGTTCACCCCGCCTTCTAGATTCTTCGAGAGTCAACGCGTCATTTCGTGGGGGCAAAGTTCATTCGAATAAATTTTTTTGTATCGGGGCCAAAGGCGGCCATCCTAGTCTTTCTATGGCCGTGGCCGTCAACATCCGCCCACGCGGCGTCCGCTGTAGATATCCCTGTTGTAGAAGGTAGGGTTCATAGACATCTTCGATGGTACCACTTTCCTCGCCAATGGCCGCCGCCAAGGTCTCGAGTCCCACCGGCCCTCCGCGGTAGCGGTAATAGAGGGTGTCCAATAGCCGGTGATCAACCAAATCCAAGCCGTTCGGGTCAACTTCCAAGAAAGCCAAACCCTCTTCAGCCATTTCGAACGTGATTTCCCCGTTGCCCTTAACGTCGACGTAATCGCGCAAGCGACGCAGCAATCGGTTGGCGATGCGAGGCGTTCCTCGACTGCGGCGTGCAATCTCCATAGCCGCCTCGGTAGCCAAAGGCACATCGAGCACCCGCGCGGAACGCTTGACAATTTCCGCAAGATCCTTGGGCGCATAGAAGTCCAAATGAATAATCACGCCAAACCGATCACGAAGCGGTGCGGTCAACATGCCGGCCCGAGTGGTCGCTCCCACTAAAGTAAACCGTGGAAGTTCCAACCGGACCGAGCGGGCACTAGGACCACGTCCAAGCATCACGTCCAGATGAAAGTCTTCCATGGCCGGATATAGCACTTCCTCCACAGAACGCGACAAGCGATGGATTTCATCAATGAATAGCACGTCGCTCGGCTCCAAATTTGTCAATACGGACGCGAGATCCCCGGCGCGTTCGATGGCTGGGCCTGACGTAAAACGGATATCCACACCCAATTCGTTAGCAATGATGTGGGCTAAGGTCGTTTTGCCGAGCCCTGGCGGCCCGTACAAAAGAACATGATCCAATGCCTCTTGGCGCTGTTGAGAGGCCTCAATGAAAATTCCCAGCCGTTCCTTGGTGGCCTCTTGGCCGATATAGTCGCTGAGGCGCTTAGGACGAATCGACGTGTCCCCGTCGTCCTCCGATCCCAAAGATATCTGGCTCATGATGCGGTCCTCGCCCATTACCGCGTCCTCCCCCGATCCAATGCCTTCAGCGCTAGACGAAGGCGCGTCGCGTCATCCCCAGAGGGGATTTCTTTGACAGCTAACTGAGCTTCCTCCACCCGGTATCCGAGACCCACTAGAGCCGACACCACCTCGTCCTCCGGCTGGACGTTGGCAGGTGCTTCCGTCGGAACGAGGAGCTGCCCGGGATCGGCCGACTTGGCCCAACGTCCCATGAGCTCCAATTGCACCCGCTGGGCAATTTTCGCTCCCACACCAGGTGCCCCCTTGAGCGCCTTCCAGTCGCCCACGAAAACCGCCTCACGAAGCCTGCCGATTCCCAGGTGGCTCATGAGGGCCAAAGCCCCCTTCGCGCCCACCCCGTTAACCTCCAGAAGGTCCAAAAACACCTCGCGCTCCCGGACGCTGGCAAACCCAATCAGTCTCCAGTGGTCTTCGCGAACCAGAAGATGCGTAAAGAGGTGCGCGACCTCACCTACTCCGGCCAACTTATCTTCGGTTTCGCGCGGAATATCCAGCCCGTAACTAAGGCCGGACGCCGTCCTGATGACCACATAGCCCGGTCGCTTTTCGCCGATACTGCCTTCAATCTCCACAATCATACCACGTTCACCGTCTTCCCGATTTAAACCCTGGGGTGCGTTGAAAGCGCAACGTTTCCGCCCCACAAATGGCAATGGCAAGGGCATCGGCCACGTCATCCGGTTTAGGGTATTCGTCCAATCCCAACAATCGTTGCACCATCAACTGGACTTGCCGTTTCTCCGCCCGTCCGTACCCGGTAACGGCCTGTTTGACCTCCGCGGGCGACATTTCCACATAAGGAAGGTTGGCTTGCGCCAACACCAATAGGACAATGCCCCGTGCTTGTCCGACAGCCATGGCCGTGCGGCTGTTTTGCCCGAAATACAGCTTTTCGACCGCCGCTGCTTCAGGCTGGTGCACGCGGCAAATCTCACCAAGGCCATCATAGATTTGACGCAGGCGTTGTTCGGGCGGCGTCGTGGGCTCGGTAATCAGAGCCCCATAAGCCTCGGCCCGGGTGACCGAACCGCGATGGCTAATAACCCCCCAGCCCAGCGTCGCCGTGCCGGGATCAATCCCTAAAATGCGCACCGTCTCTCTCCTTCCCATAAGGTATACGACATAGGCCGACGATTTTCCTATTTCCGCCAACCATAAAACCGTCAGCGCATCTCCGGTGGGGGCTTGGAAAATCTTCGCCACTGAGGCAGACTAGCGTCAAATGCGGAGGTGGATTACCAGTGGACGCGGTCATGGCGTTTGATATAGGAACGACCCACCTCAAGTGGGTCGTCATCGAAGAAGCTTCCGGGCTCCGACTCTCGGAGGGCCGTGAAAATGTCGGCGCGTCGCATCAGGGTCCTATCTCCGAACAAAATCCAGACCACATCGTCGAACGCATTAGTCGTGCCCTAACCGAAGCCCAAGCCTATGGCGACGTGATTCGGGTCGGGTTTTCGTCCGCCATGCATAGTTTCTTGGTGGTGGACCACGGCGGCCACCCGTTAACGCAAAGCTGGACGTGGATGGACAAACGCGCCGGAGATGCGGCCCGCCACCTCCGAGAGTCGGGTTATGGGGCGCGATTAAGAGAACGGTCCGGCGTACCCGTGCATGCCATGTCACCCTTGGTCAAGTGGATTTCGCTGAGAGAGTCCATGCCCAAAAATTCTCGCCCTGTGGCTCTCAAGGACTACGTCTTGTACCGCCTCACCGGCCAGTGGATAACCGATTACTCCACCGCTTCATCCGGAGGATTTCTTGGCCTCGACAACCAATGGTTGCCTGAGGCGCTGTCGCTGGCCCAGTTGGACCCGGCCCAACTTCCTCGCTTGGTCCCGATGACCCAACGGGTTCCTGACCGGACCTCCCCTCGCGAGTACGTAGTCGGCGCTAGCGATGGCGCAACCGCGCATCTTCACCTCAATATCCCGCCGGACGGGAGCATCGGGGTCCTGGCCATGGGCACTAGCGGTGCCCTGCGCACGACCGAGGCGCAGCCATTGGCCAACCCGGAACTCTTTTGCTATTCATTGGGCCCGGCGGAGGGATATTTGGTCGGATCCGCCTTTTCCAACGTGGGCAATCTGCTGGCTTGGATGGCCAACACCTTCGGGAGTACCATCGACGCGTTAATCGGCGACGGACTACAGGCAATTTATAAAGAGCGGCCTCTTCCCCTGGCTCTGCCCTATTGGTTCGGTGAACGCTCCCCCTGGTGGCAGGAAGATCTGGCGGGTGCGTGGCTAGACCTCGCCCCGCATCACGGGCGGGCGGAAATGGCAGCGGCCGTGTTAATGGCGATGGCCGCTCAATACGCCCACGGCCGAGACACCCTAAAAGAAGGCGGCGCCGCGCTTCTGGAGCTCCGGGGAGGTTCCGGGCTCTTGGACCAACCCGCAATGGCCCAGTGGATGGCCGACGCCTTGGGTGAAGACATTGTTCTCCACGATGAGCGCGACGCGTCGCTCTTAGGTGCAGTCGATCTGACCCGGGGGCGGCAGGAGACGGCCCTCAATAAAGGCGGCGTGCGCTATCGGTCTCGAAACGGCAGCCTTTCGGAAAGAGTGGCGGAAACCTGGCAGCGGATTGCCATCCAAGTCAACTCTCGCCTTCGAACCGATAGAATTCGGCCAGGATGAACGCGAAAGCCAAGAGCCTCATAAGCAGGAAAGTGGCTGTAAACAAGTCGAGAAGTATAGCCCCAATGGCAACGCGACCGCTCGGTCAAAATGACGGTCATCTTGCATAAATGCGATAAGAAGCGGCGTACTCACTGAATCTCCTTCAGGATGCCAACACAAAGGTCAATTCGCGTTGCCTTGTCGCGTAATACTCGTCCACGCTCCCGACCCGGAACACCGCTCACTCGCACTCGCCTTATTCAACCCGGATAGTACGTCGCAATTTGTCCTTCGAGCTCATGGCTACCGCTCCCTTCTTATCAATTTCCTTATCGCAAGATCTAGTCGTCGTCGGTGTCCATCCGAGTCGTTCGACATCACGGCGGCAGTCTACCCCGTCCCTGGAACGTCGATGCGTTTACGCCCCCGAGAGTTCCTCAAGGATTAGGAAGTCTTCGGATCTTCTACCGTCGGCGCTGCCACTCTTGGGGGTATCGTCGCCCATGCAAGACAGCGATGACCGCAATGTGTGGTCTAGCGACCGGTTGTTGCGGCGTGCAGCAAGCCCCTGAAAACCGGATGGGGTTGTTCGTCCGACAGTTGGGGCACAAACAGCGTGGCCAGGAAAAAGGGGTGGTCCGTCCGCTCGATCACACGGATCTCGCCGTCACCATCGACGCCAGACGCGACCAGCCCGTGCGTCAACATCCTCTCGCGGTAGGCCGGGTCCAGGCTGTAGTGACACCGGTAGGGCTCGCTGGTGGCGCCACGGCCATACACCGCGTAGACCCGAGTGCCCTCTGTAAGCGTCACGGTCCCGGTCTCCCCGAACACGGAGCACGCCAGCGGCGTGACGACCAAGTCGTCGCCGTCGGGACTAACCTCAGCCGTGGTGGCCGCGCGGAGGCCGACGCAATGACGGGCATGCTCTAACAGAGCATGTT